>UWSO01000011.1 GCA_900538385.1 uncultured Porphyromonas sp. | reverse complement strand
TCATTTTAACGGGGACGGACGCTCAGACCGAGCGTCCCTACATTATCCGTCACGATCCGTGCGTCCCTACAACGGGTTACACGTCACGCACAGATGCAACAACCGGCTCATCTCGCAAGATTGTTGTACTTTTGAGGAGTAATTGCAACTTTACCTTATACAGATATTACTATGACAAGACTACGTACACTACTACTTTCACTCGTGGCGCTCTGCGCGCTCGGTAGTACGGCTCAGGCTCAGATGCCTCTACGCATTTATGTGGATGCAGCTCCGCTCTTTAACCTTTCGCATGCTAAGACACTCCAAGATGTCTCTGAAAACAAGGTTTTCGTCGGTTACCGCCTCGGTGCTGGACTAGATATCAACGTGGGTAAGATGATGTACATCGGCACGGGACTATCCCTTGCGATGAAGGGAAATCAGTACAGCTTCCTTTCAGAAAATGGTAAGGGCGACATCAAGGTTTACAGCCACCATATGCAGATTCCCGTGAATGTGGGTGTACGTCTGAACTTAACGCCTACTATCGGTGCCTCAGTGGAGGCTGGGCCTTACTTCGCCTATGCTCTGGGAGCTACCGTTAGCCAGGGGAAGATCCTAGATGATATCCAGAAGACTTACAATGTCTACAAGGACGGCATCCTCGGGATGGATGGTGCCAAGCTCAAGCGCTACGACATCGGTCTAGGTGCTAAGGCGAAGGTAACCTTCGGATCGTGGTACGGTATGGTAGGTGCTGATATGGGCTTCGTCGATGAACTGAAGCTCAATGAGAAGAATGATCCTAAGCTAGAGAAGCTCGGTCAGAAGGCGATGCGCAATACCTCCTTTTACCTAGGTGCTGGCTTTACTTTCTAATTGAATATGGAGAGACATAACACGCTGATCATCGTAGCGCATCCCGACCTGGAGCACTCTGTCATCAACAAAGCTTGGATGGAGGCGCTCACGGGACACGCCACGATACATAGTCTCTGTGACACTTACCCCGCAGGGACGCCTATAGATGTGGCGCATGAGCGTGCACTCGTAGAGCGTCACGATCGTGTGATACTGCAATTTCCCCTCTACTGGTACTCCGCCCCAGCGATCTTGAAGCAGTGGACTGACGAGGTCTTTGGCGAGGGCTGGGCCTTCGGCGAGGGGGGCGACGCATGGGTAGGTCGCCAGCTGGGTGTCGCTGTCTCTTGTGGTAGCGCTGAGGCAAACTTCTGCGAGGGTGGATCCCAAAAGCACACACTAGCTACCTTCCTCACACCTTACGAGGGGCTAGCCACTTTCGCACGAGCAGACTATATAGGTCATCACGCCTTTTACGACACTTATAGCGATACGGTCGCCGAGAGGCTACCGGCAAACTGCGAGGCGTATCTGCGCTTTGCGCTACAGTAACCAATTAATCTAGACGTTAGCCACTATGAGTACGATCATTGACCTACAGGGCGTCACCGTATCACGCTACGAGCATGAGCTACTACGAGACGTCACACTAACGCTCGAAGCAGGGGACTTTGCCTACCTTACGGGTCCCGTGGGGAGTGGCAAGAGTTCGCTCCTAGAGCTGCTCTATGGCGAGCTGGCGCCTAAGGGTGGAGTTGCTAAGGTGCTGGACTACAACTTGCACCGCATGTCTGTACGACAGCGACAAGCTCTGAGGCGCTCGCTGGGGATAGTCTTCCAGTCACAGGCGCAGCTCCTATATAACTATACGGTGCAGGGTAACCTAGACTTCGTACTGCGTGCCGTGGGTGTGAAAAAGCGGGAGCGACGTGCTACGCGTATCGAAGAAGCTCTGACTCAGGTCGGCATGGAGGGCAAGCACTACAAGTACCCGCACGAGCTGAGCGGTGGCGAGGCTGAGCGTATCTGCATAGCACGTGCGCTGGTTGTACGTCCACGACTAATCCTACTTGATGAGCCTACGACGGGACTAGACAGTGAGACGTCGCTACTGATCGGTCAACTGATCCAGTCACTGGCTAAGGAGGGCGTAGCGGTGCTGATGAGCACGCACAATGAGACGCTCATACAAGAGCTCCCCGCTACGAGATACCATATCAATCTGGAGAGTCGTACCCTGGAGCGCATCGACCTATCCCCTACCCTAGAGTTAGTTGAGGAGCCTAGCTCAGAGCCATTTGTCAATCCTATCGAAGCTACGCTATGATCGTACTGAAGTTTGGCGGCACCTCTGTCGGTTCACCTGATCGCATACGCTCGGTAGCGCATCTAGTGGCAAGCATACCAGGACGCAAGGCACTGGTGCTCTCGGCTATGGCAGGGACGACGAACGACCTTGTGACGCTGACGGAGCTGATCACCTCTGGCGAGCGTGATCGTGCGACCCGTCATGTGGAGATGCTACGTAGTCGCTACATAGACAATGTAGTGCCAGAGCTATTCGTGGGGCATGAGCTGCATCAGCAGTTGGCAGAGGAGGCTTTGACTCCGATCTTGGACAGCCTCTTGCTTCAGACGCTCAACGAGGCTTTTACCCACAACGATGAGAAGCAGATCCTCGCTTGTGGCGAGATGATGTGTACCGCCCTGATGGCGCTCACGCTACAGCTCTACGAGGGGATCACGCCGCACAAACTACAGGCTCTAGACTTCATGCGCATCACCCACGAGGGGCGACCGGACATCGAGTACATTGCTCAGCGTTTGCGCCCGATGGTCGAAGAGGTACGCGATGCGGAGGCACTATTCCTCACGGAGGGGTACATCTGTCGCAACGCTTTCGGCGAGGTAGACAACCTGCGTCGTGGCGGTAGCGACTACAGCGCCACGCTCATTGGCGAGGCGGTACAAGCTGAGGAGATACAGATATGGACCGACATTGATGGGCTACACAACAACGATCCGCGGGTGGTCAATATGACGTCGCCGGTGCGTCGTCTGAGCTTTGGCGAGGCTGCCGAGCTAGCTCGTTGCGGTGCTAAGATACTACACCCCGCCTGCATCGAGCCAGCACGACGTGCGGGCATACCTGTGCGGCTACTTAACACGCTCGATCCTTCGGCCCCTGGCACGCTCATATCTCATGTGACAAACAGAGATATGATCAAGGCGATCTCGGCAAAGGACGGGATGTGTGTCGTGACGCTCCTGCTGAAGCATCTGAGCAATAGCGATGTCTCTACGGGGCAGTTCCTCGTTACGCTAACGGAGGCTATGCACCGTCTGCACATAGAGCCAGACATCTTGATGGCTTCGGGCGATGGCTACGTCATCGTCACGGAAGAGGACTCGGAGGCGATCTCCGCACTGATAGAAGAGATGACACCCTGGGCTGAAGGCTCTGTGCAAAGCGACCTATCGATCCTAGCAATCGTAGGAGATATGGGGTGGCATCGCATAGGCTTCGAGGCGCGCATCCTCGAGGCGGTAGACGATGTAGCCGTGAGGCTCATCTGCTACGGAACTAGTGGTAACAGCATCGACCTAGTTATCGCTACGGAAGAGAAAAAGCGGGCGATGATCTATCTCTCAGATCACCTCTTTGCACATCTGCGCACACCAGGTCCAGAGGTGCTATAATAATAAGGTGTAGGCTCGATACACGCACGCTACATTATGACCCTCAAGCAATTCATCTCGGTCTCACGACCGTACAGTTGGCCAGCATCGCTAGCACCGATAGCTGCTGCCATCGCTTTGGCTTGGCTACAGGGAGGATCTAACTGGCTCATAGCGACGCTCTGCCTGGTCGTTGGGCTGTCGGCGCAATCCTTCTCTAACTGCTGCAACGACTACTACGACTTCAAGCGTGGTGCTGACGGAGAGGGACGCGTAGGCTTTAGCCGTCCACTCGTTTCGGGCCAATTGCGAGAGCGTGACATCATTGGAGTGGCACTCTTTTGGGGTCTCATCGCAGCCGTGGCGGGGGTGACCCTTTGCCTGCTGACCAATCCGTGGCTCCTCCTCCTCGGTGCGCTCATCATACTTTTCGCTTGGATGTATACGGGCGGCCCCTACCCGCTCGCTTACCTAGGGCTGGGCGATGTGGCGGTGATGACTTTCTACGGTTGGGTCGCCGTGATGACCACTTACTACCTGCTGACGGGAGCGGTCACGACACAGAGCTTTCTCGTGGCGACAGCTATGGGTGCCGTGGCGGTCAACATCCTTGTGGTCAATAACTACCGAGACTACGAGGAGGATCGCAAGAACCAAAAGCGAACGAGCATCGTGCGTCTGGGTCAAGAGTTCGCCCCAAAGTTTTACTTGGCCAACATCCTCCTCGCATGGCTCCTCTCCATCGTCGCCTTCAAGGGGAACATCTGGGGCATCGTCCTACTGCTCCCCTACCTCCTCTACGCGCTATCCGTATACCGTCAGATGATCCATGTGACTGGCAGCCAGCTCAACGCTGTGCTCAGGCGCACCTCTATGGGTGTCGTCTTGCTTGCCGTCGTACATATAGCAGCCTACCTGATTGACGGGCTGTTGCTTTAGTCGAACATTTCCCCCTTATCCTTATGTCTTCCACAGACCTCTCCTCATATCGTCTAGACTTTCCACTCATACAGCACTACACCTCAGCGCAGCCTGGCTGGGTCTACCTAGATAGTGGTGCCACTACGCAAAAGCCCCAAGTAGTCATCGACGCCATCACCGAGGGCTACACACGATACAATGCCAACGTCCACCGAGGCGTCTACCAGCTCAGTCGTGAGGCGACCGATCGCCACGAGGCGGCACGTGCCACGCTGGCGCACTTCATCGGGGCATCAGATCCTAACGAAGTGATCTTCACACGCGGCACCACCGAAGGGCTCAACCTACTAGCCTCCACAGCTGGCGAAACGCTCGTCGGCCCCGATGACGAAGTGCTAATCACCGCTATGGAGCACCACGCTAACCTCGTACCGTGGCAACAGCTCTGCCTACGTAAGGGAGCGCATCTACGTGTCGCTCCACTTCTAGCGGACGGTTCGCTAGACCTTCCCGCCTTTGAGGCGCTACTCACCGACCGCACCAAGATCGTCTCCGTGGCGCATGTGAGCAACGTCCTTGGCACGGTCAATCCCGTCGCACAGCTAGCCCGTCTGGCTCATGACAAGGGCGCCATCATCATCGTCGACGGAGCGCAGTCTGCGCCCCACATGTCGGTCAATGTGCAGGAGCTAGGCATCGACGCTTACGTCTGCTCATCTCACAAAGTGTACGGCCCCACAGGTATCGGCATCGTATGGGGACGGCGTAAGCTCCTCGAGCAGATACCGCCCTACCAGTATGGTGGCGAGATGATCGAGCATGTATCCTTTGAAGAGACCACCTTCAACGAGCTGCCATACAAGTTTGAGGCTGGCACGCCCGACTTCATCGGTTCGCACGCCTTTGCCACAGCCGTTGAGTACATCTCAGCGATTGGTCTCGACCGCATTCACGCTTACGAGACGGAGCTCCTAGAGCATCTCACGCAGATCATTAGTCAGGAGCCTTCGCTCGAGATCCTTGGCACCGCCCCCAGCAAGGGAGCCGTAGTCACTTTCATCAGCCATCAGGCACACGCTTACGATCTCGGTCTGCTCCTAGACCAGCAGGGCGTAGCGCTCCGCACGGGGCATCACTGCGCTATCCCGCTCATCGAGGGGATGGGGCACCACGCCACAATCAGAGCTTCCCTCGGGCTGTACAACACGCACGAGGACCTAGAGATCTTTGCAAAAGCACTACGACGTGCCCTCACTATGCTAGGCTAAAGGTGCCATGTCATTACTACATCGCTACGCATCGGACGGACTCATCGAGTGCGGCTGTGACGAGGCTGGACGGGGAGCCCTCGCTGGCGACCTATATGCGGCAGCAGTCGTCTGGCCCGACACGCTAGACCATCCGCATCTGCGAGATAGTAAGAAGCTCACGGCAAAGCAGCGCGAGGAGCTGCGTCGCTTCATCGAGGAGCATGCCACAGCGTGGGCAGTAGGCATAGCAACCGTTCAGGAGATCCAGCGGATCAACATCCTCCACGCCTCTATGCTTGCTATGCAACGCGCCATCGAGACATTGCCCTGTACGCCCGAGCGTCTGCTCATCGACGGCAACTACTACGATCCACGTCCCGACGAGGTCGAGTACCACACCATCGTCAAGGGCGACGACCGCTACCTAGCCATTGCTGCTGCCTCTATCCTTGCCAAGACACACCGAGATGAGTATATGACCCAGCAGGCACAGCACTACCCGCACTACGGTTGGGAGCAAAACAAAGGATACCCGACAGCACAGCACCGTGAGGGAATACGCCAGCACGGTTCCTGCCCATTGCATCGACAGGGCTTTCAGCTCTTGCAGCCGGAGCCTCTATTTGACCTTGAGAAATAAGTTTCGTATCTTAGGTGCACACTATAAAGAAGACAGACATTATGAATAACCCAACCAATCAAGCGAAGCGTAAGCTGGTCATCCTCACAGGCGCTGGCGTCAGTGCCGAGAGTGGCATATCAACCTTTAGAGATAGTGACGGGTTGTGGGAGAACTACCCGGTCCAGGACGTAGCCTCTATCGAGGGCTTCATACGCAATCCCAAGCTGGTGCTAGACTTTTATAATGACCGCCGCCGCGACTATGTGGGCTGCGAACCCAATGCGGCACACTACGGGCTAGCCGAGCTGGAGCGTCAATACGATGTGACCGTCGTGACGCAAAATGTGGACAACCTCCACGAACGCGCCGGCAGCAGCAAGGTAATACACCTTCATGGCGAACTAATGAAAAACTGCTCTGTGCGCAACACTCAGAAGACTTACCCCGTTGATCCCGAGCACCCCGACCTGCATGTGGGCGATCTTGCTCCAGATGGGTCGCAGCTGAGACCCTTTATCGTATGGTTTGGCGAGGCGGTCCCGATGATCGAGCCAGCCATTCGCGAGGCAAGCCAGGCAGACATCATGGTGGTCGTCGGCACCTCGCTCAACGTTTACCCCGCTGCGAGCCTCCTCGCCTATGTTCCCAACGGCACCCCCATCTACCTTATTGATCCCAAAGAGGTCAATACGCACGGCATCGCTCATGTCACACATATTCAGAAGGTGGCGACTCAAGGGGTCAAGGAGCTACTAGAGATCTTGATGCCCAAGTCGTAATAGATCCCCCGTCTCATGTCTACCCACACGTCACCACAGCTCTCTAGGCTACATCTCACGAGGGTGCTACTACTGCTCTCTCTCGTCGCAATGAGTCTTCTTTGTAGCTGCCAGCAGCAGAAGAAGTACCACATATCGGGATACACCAATGCGCAGGAAGGTGCCGACCCGCCAATGGTCAAGCTACTAATAAACGGCAGAGCTATTGACAGTAGCTATGTGCACAAAGGGAAGTTTCTCCTCAAGGGCAACTATGTGGACAGCATGAGCAAAAATATCGCTTATCTAGAGGTAACAGGAGAAGAGCCTATTCCAGTCATCCTCACGACGCAGCCGCTCTGCATTGATTTCATCAAGCGTACACTACTTGAGGGAGATTATCTCAATAAAGAGGTCAATCGCCTTTACGACTCCCTAGACAGCTTGGGTGATGATTTCAAGCTAAAGCTCGCCGCGATTCCCTCTGATAGTGCGCTCTTTGACGCTTTTGACCAAGACTTCAAAGCCTCCATCGAGAGTTATATCATCCTTGCTAAGGACTATTGTCTGCGACACCCAAACGATCCTGTCGGGATTATTGCAGCTGTAATGCTTCTGACGATCAACTACGAAAGCCTCCTGGAGACGGTGCCTTTCATTCGTAAGTATATGGGGCCTGTCGTACTGAACAATAGTGAGATAGCACTCTACTTACGCACCGTTGATAACTTCTACCGCACCGGTCCTGGCGCACCCATTGTAGATCTCCCCCTAGGGACTCTTCAGGGCGACACAACACTTCTATCCGAACAACTGCTCCCAGATTGCTACACCCTTCTGCACTGCTGGTCAGGATGGTGCAAGCCTTGCCTAGATGAAATGCCCAATCTGATCAAAGCATACAAAACTTATCATGAGCGAGGGCTTAACATGGTCAGTATCTTCCTCTGGGACGAGCCCTACAACCTTCCCCTGCTTCAGAACGACTACCAACTGCCTTGGACACAACTCTATGATCTTTCGGGCCAAGTATCTATTTCCTACGGCATCTATAGCATTCCCGAGATCATGCTGATAGCGCCCGACAAAACGATTGCAGCTCGCTCTCTGCGTGGTGCCGAGCTATTCTCCACGCTAGACTCTATCTTTGGCTAAGTATGATCTCGCAGCTTCCCATAGAGCCACTCCTAGACGAGCGAATGATGCAGCTAGCGCTCCAGCAAGCTCTAGTAGCTTATGAAGCGGACGAAGTGCCTATCGGAGCGGTCATAGCGGTCGGATCACGCATCCTAGCAAAGAGTCATAACCAAGTCGAGCTGCTCAACGACCCCACGGCCCATGCCGAGATGCTCGCCATCACACAGGCGACGGCAGCCATCGGAGGTAAGTACCTACCACAGTGCACACTCTACGTCACCGTCGAGCCCTGCCCCATGTGCATGGGAGCCTTGCGCTGGACACAGATAGGACGTATCGTATATGGCGCTGCCGACCCCAAGGGCGGCTATATGCGTTATAGCGATGCGCTTCCCCACCCCAAGAGCGTCGTCGTGGGAGGTGTCTGCGAGGATGAGTGCCGTGAACTGATGGTCTCCTACTTCAGACGAAAGCGATGCTCTCGCTAATCAATACCCACCCCGCTGTAAAGCCGCTATTAATTCAACCTTAAATGGAAAACAGCCGCTCTTGCGGTCGTTTTTTGTGACCTAAAGGTCAACAAAAAGGGGCTGCCGCACATACGACAACCTCTTAGAAGGTGTTTAGTGACTCATTGTGTAGTAGATAGCATGAGTAGCTGAAGAAGCTTTTACTGGGGATCTGTGCTATAGATCGAGTCGGGATAGGTCGCCTCGACGAAGAAAAGCGCACGAGCTGGAGCTGCAGAGCCTGCCAGCGTGCGGTCTTCGCTATGGATCAGCTCTGCGATAGAGTCTGGCGTGCGCTGTCCGTAGCCCACCTCAAGGAGCGTCCCGACCATCGTACGCACCATGCCGTGGAGGAAGCGATTGGCACACACCTCGTAGCGCATCGCATTCCACAGACCAGGCATCTCAACCTGCTCCCAATGCGCTGTGTAGACGGTACAGCGATTGTGCTTCGTCTGCGTGTGTAGCTTGCTAAAGGAGGTGAAGTCGTGCTCACCGATGAAGTGGCGACAAGCTTCGTTCATCAGCGCCATATCAGGGAGCGTGCGTCGCTCCCAGCAGTAGTCACCCCAGAAGGGGTTGCTACAAGCCGAGATATAGTAGTGATACCTTCGTGAGGTAGCGTCAAAGCGAGCGTGAGCAGTCGGGATGACTGGCGTGACAGAGCGAACGGATATACCTCCACGCAGTATGCCGCACAAGCCTCTCTGTATCTGTGCTAGCGGTGGGTGCGGGATTGGTAAGTCGGCATGCGCCATCATACTGTAAGCGTGTACCCCAGCATCTGTTCGCCCTGCGCCTGTGACCGAGATTGGCTGGCGAAAGAGTATGGAGAGGGCGCGCTCTAGCTCAGACTGCACCGAGACACCACGAGGCTGTACCTGCCAGCCACAATAGTTAGTGCCGTCGTAAGCGACCTCTAGAAACACACGCTGTACGGGAGCCTCCATGGCTTTAAGAGTAGGTAGCTATCACGACTTAGAGGCCGCACTACGCTTAGACGCAGCCTTCTTGGCAGTGCTGGTCGTCTTCTTGGTAGTGGTAGTGGTAGTTGTCTTCTTGGTCGCACTCTTCTTCTTAGCCGTGCTAGCGGTCTTCTTCGCTGTTGTGCGTCCCTTCTTCGGGGTCTCTTTATCTTGCTCAGCGATGATAGCGACGACCTCAGCGTATGTCAGCTTCGTGGGATCAGCTTTCTGCTCTTTGGTGAGCTTGTAGTTCTTCTTGCCCACCTTGATGTAAGCACCCCAGCGTCCGTCACGGATCGCAATATCGGGATCCTCGGGGAAGGTTTTGAGCAGACTGGCTGCATCCTTACGACGCTTCTCCTCGATGAGCTCGATCGCCTCCTGAAGGGTGATCTCCTCGGGTGTCAGACCGCTGCTCTTAGGGATCGATGTGAAGGCTCCTTTGTGCCGTAGGTAAGGGCCAAAGCGCCCCACGGCGGCAACCACTTCGCCACCCTCAAACTCACCGACCGTGCGGGGCAGGTCAAAGAGCTTGAGTGCCTCCTCTAGCGTAATAGTCTCTATGAGCAAATTGCTCGGGATACTGGCAAAGCGAGGCTTGAGACGCTCCCGCTCCGCCTCGGGCAGAGAGTTATCGGGTGCCTCTCCGATCTGTACCATCGGGCCGTAGCGACCGATGCGAGCGATAACCGGCTTGCCACTGACAGGATCGGTGCCGAGCAATCGCTCGCCTGTATAGCGCTTGGCTCCAGACTGGCTCTGCTCCTCGATCATCGGGTGGAACTTATCGTAAAACGTGCCGATCAGATCTTGCCACTGAGCCTCACCCTCGGCAACTTTGTCAAAGCGCTCCTCGACATCTGCCGTGAAGTTGTAGTCGACGACACGGGAGAAGTTTTCCATCAAGAAGTCGGTCACGACCATTCCCATATCCGTCGGCACGAGCCGTCCGCGATCGCCGCCATAGCGCTCCTTCTGCTTGTGCGACTTGATCGTTGTATTTCCAGTGCTGTGCTGCCAGCTGAGGTATAGCACATCGCGACTCTCGCCTTGGCTCTCGCCACGACGCACGTACTCTCTGTTTTGGATCGTCTGGATCGTCGGAGCGTAAGTAGACGGACGACCAATGCCTAGCTCCTCCATCTTACGAACGAGAGATGCCTCGGTGTAGCGGGGCTTAGGCTTAGTAAAGGATTGGCGCCCCTCTATCTCTCGTAGCTGTAGCAGGTCACCCTCCTTCAGCTTGGGAAGCTCATTGCTGCTGGTATCCTCCTCGTCATCACGGCTCTCTGTGTAAGCACTGATGAAGCCATCGAAGACAATCACCTCGCCACGAGCCTCTAGACGAACGGGGTCAGCACCCTGCGAAGCGATCTGCGCTATCGTTCGCTCGATGCGAGCGTCGGCCATCTGACTAGCGAGTGTACGCTTGCGTATGAGGTCGTAGAGTGCTTGCTCCTGCTTGGAGCCCTGTATCGTAGCGTTGCGCAGATAGGTGGGGCGAATAGCTTCGTGTGCCTCCTGCGCCCCTTTGCTCTTAACGTGATAGCGTCGGCGCTGATAGTAGTCGGCGCCCCACTGCTCTAGGATCACCGTCTCCGCATCGTGGAGTGCGAGGCTAGAAAGATTGACCGAGTCAGTACGCATATAAGTGATGAGACCTCGCTCGTAGAGTGCCTGCGCCACACGCATCGTATTGGAGACGCTCATACCGAGCTTGCGAGAGGCCTCCTGCTGGAGCGTACTGGTCGTAAAAGGTGCCGACGGAGAGCGACGCCCAGGCTTCTGCTCCACCTGCTGCACAGCAAAAGCGGACTGACTATCGATAGCTCGCTGCATGAGCTGGCGAGCAGCCTCCTCTGAGGGAAGGTTGTCAGGGAGTGTAGCAGTAAAGGTGTCTCCACCCTTGGTCTCTAGTCGTGTTGTAATGGCAAAAGAGGTCTCTGGCTGGAAGGCTAATATCTCGCGCTCCCGCTCTACAATCAGGCGCACGGCAACACTCTGTACACGACCTGCCGAGAGCGAGGGGCCGACACGTCGCCAGAGGACAGGCGAGAGCTCAAAGCCCACGATACGATCCAAGACACGACGCGCCTGCTGGGCATCTACAAGGTTTTCGTTGATCGAACGTGGATTCTGGATAGCATGCTGTATGGCGCTCTTAGTGATCTCGTGGAATGCGATACGGTGTGTCTCCTTGTTCTGTAGGTCTAGCACATGATAGAGGTGCCAAGCGATCGCCTCTCCCTCGCGGTCTTCATCGGATGCGAGCCAGACGATGTCACTCGCCTTGGCAGCTTTGCGTAGCTCCGATACGAGACGCTGCTTGTCTGCGGGGATCTCATAGATAGGAGCGAAGCGATGCTCCACATCTACACTAAAGCTACTCGGCTTAAGGTCACGTATGTGTCCATAGCTCGAGAGCACTTTGTAGTCAGCTCCGAGGAATTTGCCAATCGTCTTCGCCTTTGCGGGGGACTCTACTATTACTAAGTTCTTCTGCTTTGCCATATTCTCACGCTATCTGAGACCGTTGCCTTAGTCTCAATCGGTGCAAAGGTACTCTTTTATAAGGAAACGAACGCTTTAGCAGGGAAAAAGGGAAGGCGTCCGTCAATCTAACGAGTAGATCGACGGACGCCTTGACATTATATTATATAGTGTGAGGGTCTCCCTAGACTAGTTGACCTTGATCAGACTATCCATACCGCGCTTGATAGCCTCCTCATTGAGGGGGATCAGCTTGTGGTGACGCTCAGGCAGAGACTTCTTAAGTCCTGCGATGATGCTCTCGAGCTTTAGCATAGGAGCAGCCTTGAGCATACCACCGAGGATGATCATGTTGAAGATCTTGTCATTGCCCATCTCAAGGCTCTGATCAGTAGCAGGCACCTCGTAGATGTTGATATCCTTACGATCAGACTTGTGCTGGATGAGGGCTGGATCGTAGATGAGGATACCGCCCTTCTTGACACGAGGACCAAACTTATCGAGTGATGGCTGGTTGAGTACGATGACTACATCATACTCGTTGACAACAGGCGAGCTAACAGGCTCATCGCTTACGATGACCGTAACGTTACTCGTACCACCACGCTGCTCAGGTCCGTAAGAAGGCATCCAAGATACCTCCTTGTCCTCCATGATACCAGAGTAAGCAAGTATCTTACCCATAGAGAGTACACCCTGACCTCCGAAGCCAGATATGACTATTTCGTAATTCATAGTTGTTCCTTTCGTCTGATTAGATTTTCATTGTAACCACCTCGTCGTTGCTACCCTTAGACTCGACATCCTTGATGTCTCCAAGAGCGTACTTGTCGACCATAAACTTCGACATCCACTCATTAGCCTTAGCAGGACTCATCTTCCAGCCCGTATTGCAGGTTGAGACGAACTCAACGACGCTGGTACCCTTGCCTGCGAGTGAATTCTCAAAAGCCTTGCGTAGAGCCTTCTTAGCCTTACGTACAGCACCAGCTGTGTGTACACTCTGACGAGTGACGTAGCACGTACCGTCTAGCTCAGAGAGGATCTTAGAGATAACGAGTGGATAACCGTTAAGCTCTGGCGTACGACCATCAGGACAGGTGACAGTCTTCATACCGAGTAGCGTAGTAGGAGCCATCTGACCACCGGTCATACCGTAGATACCATTGTTGATGAAGATGATGACAATGTTCTCACCACGGTTTGCAGCGTGGATTGTCTCAGCGGTACCGATAGCGGCTAGGTCACCATCACCCTGATAGGTGAAGACGAGCTTATTAGGATATAGACGCTTGATAGCAGTAGCTACAGCAGGCGCACGTCCGTGAGCAGCCTCCTGCCAGTCGATGTCTATATAGTTGTATGCGAAGACGGAGCAGCCCACAGGAGCTATACCGACGGCCTGGTCGCCCATGCCCATCTCCTCGAGGACCTCTGCAACCAGCTTGTGCACGACACCGTGGCTACAGCCGGGGCAGTAGTGCATCGTGTTATTGTTGAGCAGACTTGGCTTCTGATAGACCAAGTTCTCTGGTTTGGTTATATCCTTTATATCCATGATATTTGTTGTCTATTACTGGTTATTGATAAGGGTAAGCTTACTTGACGAGCTTCGTGCGCAGAGCGTTGAGGACCTCGTCTGGAGAGAATAGCATACCACCCATACGTCCGAAGTGCTCTACAGGGCAGCGACCGTTGACAGCTAGTCTGACATCCTCGACCATCTGACCAGCATTGAGCTCGACAGAGAGGAAGCCCTTGACACCACGCTCAGCGAGCTTGGTGATCACCTCGTATGGATAAGGCCATAGCGTGATAGGACGTACGAGACCTACCTTGAGACCCTCTTGGCGAGCCACCTGAACGACCTTCTGGCAGATACGTGCCGAAGAGCCAAAAGCTACGAGTACGTAGTCAGCATCCTCAGTCATCGTCTCCTCGTAGCGTATCTCGTTTTCCTCGATCTTACGATACTTCTCCTGGAAGCGTAGGTTGTTTTGCTCCATCACAGCTGAGTCTAGCTCGAGAGACGTGATAATAGAGCGCTTGTCAGGTGTATGACCTGTAGTAGCCCAGGGGCAGCTAGCAGCGATCTCCTCATCGGTGTGACGAGGCTTCTGCTCGGGTAGAACCACCTTCTCCATCATCTGTCCGATGATACCATCGCTCAGTATCATAACAGGGTTACGATACTTAAACGCCATATCCATACCGAGACCGACGAAGTCGACCATCTCCTGTACAGAGTAAGGAGCTAGTACGATGAGGCGGTAGTCACCGTGTCCACCACCCTTGGTGGTCTGGAAGTAGTCAGCCTGACTTGGCTGGATCGTACCTAGACCAGGACCACCACGCATCACGTTGACGATTAGAGCGGGTAGCTCAGCACCTGCAATGTAGCTGATACCCTCAGCCATAAGGCTGATACCAGGGCTAGAGGAGGATGTCATGACACGCTTACCAGAGCCAGCACCTCCATATACCATATTAATAGAAGAGACCTCGCTCTCAGCCTGTAGGACGACCATACCGGTCTTCTCCCAGGGGCGTAACGACATAAGTGTCTCGAGCACCTCAGACTGAGGTGTGATAGGATATCCAAAATAGCCATCCAGTCCGTTGAGGATTGCCGAGTGTGCCAGGGCCTCGTTGCCCTTCATCAGTTTTACTTCTGCCATGATAGCTATAGGATTAAAGGGTTACTTTATAGACGCTGATACAGCCGTCGGGACAAACCACGCCGCAATTTGTGCAGCCAATGCATGTTTCGGGGCTGCTCATGTAGCAGTAGTGATACCCCTTGTCGTTCACCTCGTCTGGGTGAAGTGAGATACTCGCAGTAGGACACGCCACAACGCAGAGGTTGCACCCCTTGCAGCGTTGCTCGTTGACTACGATTGCTCCTCTAAATTTTGCCATGTGTAGTACTTTATAGATATTGTACCCTCCTCCCGTCTACTGACAAAAGTTGAGTACTGTGATACAATTAGTTTTCTTCGACCTCAAAGTTACAAAGAATATTCGTAATACCTACCACTAGGTAGAGAAAAAGATTGTTTTCCTGCCATATTCTCCGTAAAGAGACACCTGTCGAGATGAATAGACTCCTAAAACGACTAGAGACTGCAGCTAGCTAGCGACAGTCTCTAGAAGGATCGGAGCGAAATATACGGACTACACAGCCGACTATTGCTGTCCCGTTAGCGTCATCGAGCGAAAGTCGTCTATCGCCTTCACGAATTCCGCTAGGGATACGCCATCCCACCTTGCAGCCTCTGCTAGGTGCTGATACTTAGGGAGGAGAACGATATGATTGTCTTCAAACGTAAGTAAAGAGGCTAGGTCTGTAGCCTCCTTCTCACTGTACTCTTTTTGGCCAGTGAGGGCTCGCACCACCTCGACAGCCTTACGTGTCGTAGCATCAGCCTGAGCCAGTGTTGCATCCTGCTCAGATATATGCATGACGGTCTCTATGACCTTTGCGATCTCTTGCTGAGATTCATCCAGCGCCACCTGCTGCTGTCCCTTTGCCACGAGTGGTAGCACGAAAAGGAGCAGGGCGCATAACCATGTTGTATGTTTCATAAATCCAAAGTTTAGGGGTTATTATTGTTGGTTTGTCATTTCGCTCTAGTTAGATCTCTCGTTGAAGTCTCCCGTTGTTTCAAATCCTTGTACCAGAAGATGAAACAAGCAAGAAACAATCACCATGTCGCAAAGATAGTTTTTTTTGCAAACAACAAAACGCTTGACAGGTGGCGACGAGACGAGTAACCCTGTGTAGGGACGCTCGGTCGAGCGTCCGTTGTAGTACAGCGAGATGAGCAACGACTATACGTGTAACCCTGTGTAGGGACACACGGCTCGTGCGTCCCTACAGCCGTTACTCGTATCGCTTTGACGGGGACGGACGCACGGACCGTGCGTCCCTACACAGGGTTACTCGTCTCTAATCTCTAATTCGATAGCCACGTGGATATTTGCCATTCTCCACGTGGCTATTTTTTATTCTCCACGTGGAGGTGAAATGATTCTTCCGAAGTTTCATTTGATTCCTCCGAAGTTTCGTTTGATTCCTCCGAAGTTTTATTTCTCGCCTACGTGGGGATTTTTCATTTGCCACGTGGCGATTTGAGAATTTCCACGTGGGGATCAGCTTTTTCTGCCGCAAAAGCGTATCGGGGATCAGAGATTCTGTTCATAATGCACTAGTGAGTGGAATATGCGGAAGGTGGCACATTTTGCTTTCAGCAGTTATTTCAGTAGATTTGCGTTAGAATCGATTGGGCGCATCCACAAGACCTCGCCCCCTAAGTATGACTATTACCGATGAACTACAAAGGATTCCTATATACGCTACTTCTCTGTGGTAATTTGCCACTAGCCTATCAACTACAGGCGCAAGAGACCTTTAGCATACCCACCGAGCAGCATGCCATCGAGGTAACACTTGCAGCTGGCTCGCCCCTGCGCACCACAACGCTCCTCTCCTCTACACGACGTCTGAGCGAGGGCGATGAGTGGTTTGCGACCTACGGAGCGCATTTGCTGGGTCGTCCGAGTGCGGCTGCCGAGCTGGAGGAGTATATCACGACAGATCCCATCTCCCGTCCCGCACAGATCGCGCGCATAGCTCGTGCTACACACTACCTGTATAATAAGGAGTACAATCGTGCTCGCCATACGCTAGAGCAGGTGCGTGAGCTGACCTTGACACGTGAGGTGCGGAGCGAGTGGCAGGTCAAGATGGCCTATGCGCTCTTACTATCTGGTCGCTCTGTGGATCAAGTGGAGCGACTCTTTGAAATGACCATTGCGGATGGTGACTACTGGGGCGATGTGGCTAGGCTTTATCTAGCACAACTATACATAGCGCAAAATAGTCTAGACAAGGCTGAGCAAACGCTCCTCCCAATACAAGATCAGGGGGACCTGCAGTATGATGCTCGTTTAGGATTGGCTAAAATAGCACTCTACCGGCAAAACTATCAGTCAGTGCTCACACACACCGAGGCTCTCGCTACGGCACGCCTCTCGGAGGAGCAGCGCACGGAGAGTCAAATCATAGAGGCAAATGCTTGGTATCGTCTTGAGGAGCCGGGCAAAGCGATCGAACGTCTGGCCCCGCTATCAAACCAGAATGCTAGTCTGCTTACCCCCGAAGACCAACTCATCCTAGCGGCTGCCTACATGGAGACGGAGCGTACGGAGCAAGCAATACCGCATCTACTCCTAGCGACCCGTGGCGATGCGGAGACGAGTGGCGTGGCCAACCTCTACCTAGCACGTGCTCGTAGAGATATGGGTCTTTACTCCGAGGCCTTGGCTTCCTATCGAGTAGCGGCAGATAGAGCCGTAGCTCCCACGATTCGTGAGGCTGCGATGTATGAGCAGGTATTGCTGATGCGCAGCAGAGCAAGTGGTTCGTTTGGTCAGGAAGTGAGGCTCTGCGAGGAGTTTCTCAATACATTCGCACAGTCGACACATCGTGAGGCTATGGAGCACTTTCTCATCGAGAGCTACTACCGCAGCCCAGACTACTTGACTAGTCTAGCCTCGATAGGACGTATCCAGAGACCTTCGCCAGTTATTGTGGAGGCGCAGTGCTATCTACTCAATCAGCTCACACAGCAGGCGCAGCAGACGGGAGACCTAGCCCTAGCACAACGTTATAACCAGCAAGCGCAGCAGCTCGGCACACGCTCCGCTCACCAAACTGAGGCGGAACTACTAGGGGCGCAGCTCCTCTCTCAGCAGGGAGCTTACAGGCAAGCAGCACAAGCCCTCACTGCTATCCTCAATAAGCGCGCAGCCTCTAGCAAGCAGCTACAGATAGCTCGCTACCTACTAGGCTACAGTCAGATCAAGCAGCAGCAATATAGTGCTGCCACGCAGACGCTCTCCATATTACTCCAAGAGGGTGCGCTCGAAAACACCCTACAAGCTGATGTTTATGCCCGCCTAGGCGATGCACACTATATGCAGGGTCACTACACACCTGCCGTACGCTACTACGAGGAGGCTTATAGGCTCGCTCCTGACAATCAGGCCTATGCGCTCTATATGCTGTCAGACATTGAGGGCCTCAAGAAGGACTACAAGGCGCAAATAGCCGCCCTCGACAAGTTAGTCGCTCGCCATCCGAACAGTCTCTACAAGCCCCGCGCTATGTACGATCAGGGACGAGCTATGGAGTTGTCGGGACAGCATGCGGAGGCTATCGGAGCTTTCACGCGCTTGGCGCAGGAGTACCCACAGAGCGAGTATGGGCGCAAGGCTGCCCTGCAGTTGGCACTACTATATTATAATAGGAATGAGACGAGCCGAGCTATCGAGACTTACAAAGCGCTCCTAGCCGAGGCGCCTCAGAGTGGCGAGGCGAAGCAAGCGTACGAAGCGCTGAAGAGTATCTACATCGAGGAGGGACGCTCCACCGAGTTTGTCCAGTATGCTAATAGCATTGGCGGCAGCTATGCCATCAACGAGAGCGAAGCGATGAGCATCTCCTTCGAGACAGCCGAGCGTGCTTACCAGTCCCGACAGCCACAGGCAGAGCGCTTGCTCAAAGAGTATCTAGCTCTGAATCCTCAGGGAGCCTCTTCGCTCTTAGCGCATTACTACTTGGGCGATCTCTACGAACGAGCTGGTAAGGAGGCGGACGCTCTAGCACTCTATGAGCGCATCTACCCCAGTCGCAAGCAGCTGTCGCAGGAGCTACACATTGGTTTGCTTCAGAAGATGTCTGCGATACGCATACATCAGCGAGCCTATGCTCAGGCATTGCCCTTACAGCAAGAGCTTCTCACACTACCACTAGAGCCTGCAAGCTATCAGACGACACTGCTCTCAGCCACTGAGAGTGCGCTACAAGCGGGACAGTATGAGTGGGTCATCAAGGTCGTGACACCTCAGCTAGACAAGGCTAAGGATTGGAGCCAAGAGCAACTAGATCTCTTGACTTGTCGCCTAGCGACCAGCTACTTAAAGACTGGACGGGGCAACCAGGTTGAGTCTCTATTGAAGCCGCTTGTCGCCCGTATAGAGACCTACGCAGGCACCCAGGGAACGCTCCTATTGGCGCAATACTACGTCTCCAATAAGCTCCAGCAGAGCTACTCGAAGCAGCTACTCGACAAGTTGGTCAACGAAGCCTATCCAGACCCTGAGCTATCTGCCGAGACGATCATAACGCTCTCCGACTGGTACCTTGCCAAGGGAGACCCCGACACGGCAAGACTATACCTAGAGAGCTTGCTCAAGAACTACACCGACGAGACTTCGCCGATACGTCAGCGTGCTGCCGAGAAACTCGCACAGCTTCGCCAGAGTACCACTCGCTAATATCCCTCTACCCTACTATTCCAACGATTAAGTCTACAAGCGATGAAACGATTATATAGTCTCCTCTTAATCCTGCTCAGCACACTACTCCCTGCTTTAGCTCAAAATACCAAAACATCGGTCGAGCGTGATACGATCAGCCGTGAGGTCACCGTGGTGAGCGACAAGGTGAGACAGATAGATGACACCAATCCAATCTTTACGCTGATACCCCTGACGAAGCCTCAGATAGAGCGCTACAATCCGGTCACACCTCGCTCCACGAGAGACTTCACACCGACCCTTTCACCAGCACCGACGCCGCAGCTGTCGAGCTTTGCTCGTGAGGTGCCTCAACCTTACAATGGCATCATGGCTCGCCTCTTCGGGGGCTATGCGCCAGCCTTCGGTGGGGATCTGGCGGGTCAGTGGCACTTCGGGAGTAAGCATAACGTCCTTTCCCTCGACCTGACGCATCGGTCGGAGCTTTTCTCGCTAAGCAAGAACGGACCCAACCACTCTGTGCATGGTCCTATTGACGAGTCCGATGCGGACTATCACTACCTCAAGGAAGTCCCCTACCAGACGAATATGTATCGCCACGCTACCGAGGGAGTCGTAGGCTACGGATACCACTGGCGAGAGAGTATGATCAAGCTGCAGGGAGGCATCCGCAGTCACATCTTTGCGCATACGCCTACACAGCAGAGAATGCAGATGGACGCAATTCCCCTACTGGATCGCACTGGCTGGCAAGACAAACTACGCGAGTACAGTCTGACAGGACGCATAGACAACCTACAGGCGCAGAACTGGTCTTTCGACCTTGGTGCACGCTACGCCTTCGTATCCCACTCGCTGCCCAGCCTAGCCCAAAGGGATCTCATCGCCAGTGAACGTATGCACGTTATTGACGCTGATGGAGCCACCGCCGTGCAGCTCTCTGACGACTGGTCTCTCGGACTGAGTGCCGATATGCGCATCCGCACGAGCCAGCCGTCTCAGCTCTTCCTCCTAGGGGCGCACCCGCAGTTCCGCTATCGTGGGTTCGTTAATTTTGCCGATCTAGACTTTTCAGGCGGTGTGGGCGTAGACTTAGCCAACCAAGAGGTGCTGGTCTACCCAGAGATTCGTCTGTCGGTCTCTGATCAGAGAATCGTTGAGTGGTATCTGCAGGCTTCAGGTGGACTACAAGATGTCAACCCCTTTGACTATCTAAGTCGCATACCTGGCATCATGCTCGATGCACTACCCAGACCTGAGCGTCAGCAGCTAAGCTCTCGCACAGGAGTCAAGCTCCAGCTTGGCTCAGGCACTTACGAACTATACGGCGGATACGATCACTACGCCCGCACTTACGGCTTCAACCTCCTACCCTACTACACGGGCGAAGAGCTTTACTGCTCTTGGCTACAGTCGCAGCGCAATGAGTACACGAAGCTCGACGTCTTCTACGCTGGTCTAGACCTCTCTACCGTCATCGCAAAGGCATGTGAGTTAAGCCTCGGAGCGCAGTTTAACCGTCTTGCCAACTACTCTTTCCGCGTCCCCAAGCCTTACTTTCAGAGCTATGCTAAGTTGTCCGTTCGTCCTATGCGCCGCCTAGATCTTCGTGGTGTGGTCTACTACGAAACTAGTATTTCTCCCAAGATACTTCACCCCGCTCAGGCTCCCGACACAAGGCTTCTAGAGGGCGCAGCTTGGGCTTCGCTCACGAGGTTTACTGCTGAGGTGACAGCACAGTATCGCTTGACGAAGATGTGGACGCTCTTTGCCACCTTCGACAGTCAGCGCTATGGACTAGGCGCTTACAATATGAAGCAACCCTACAGTGGGCGCATCGGGGTACAGTTTAACTGGTCCGCATTATAATAAGGAGTCCTATGATAGATCAAGCAAAGAGTGGTGGCTATAAGTTCCTCGCCATCAAAGACCGTGACTGTCTGCTAGGGAGCAATGGGCAGATAGCGCTAGAGGACCGCGAAGCTCTCCTAGAGGTGCAGGAGGAGTATGCCCTGCGCGTGGCGGTCGCCAGCGAAGCGCCTATGACTAGTCTCCTGAATATCTCGGAGCAGCTGCAGCTACCGCGCAATAGCGGCTACATCATCTCCCATCTAGGTGCACGCATTCACAACTGTCGCACAGGTCGTGAGCTAGCCTCTCGTCCTCTTCGTGCTGAGCAACTCACGCATCTCTACGAGCTGGTCGATAGCGACTACACGCTCGCACTAATAGGTGAAAAAGCGCTCTACGCCACCAAGACCCATCAGCCACGTATCCTCCAGCTTGCCAAGCTCTGGGGCATGCCGATCCTAGACTTGACCAAGGCGGATGAGCCCTTCAAGGCTCCCGCCGAACCGATCTTTAGAGCTATCGTCTTAGCCAGACAAGATCGCCTGGCGAAGCTGAGCGACCAACTCAACGCAGGACAAGGCTTGACCGCTACCCTCTACGATGAGCCGATGAATGAACTCTCGATTGTAGCCTCTGGCGTCAGCCTGCGAGGTGCACTCGACTTTATTCTCGATCGACTAGACCTTAATCAGCAAAACATCATCGCCGTCGGCACCACCCTGGAGGATGTCTCCATGGTGCAGCGTGCTGGACTAGGCGTTGCGATGGCAAACGCTCCCGAGCCGCTCAAGAGCTGCGCCGACTATATCACCACCTCTTGCGATGCTGCGGGCTTAGCCCACATGATCACCAAGCAGATCAAGCTGCGCTACGACGGAGTCCCCTTTGATCCAGAAGATGCCAACGAGATCATGCCCAACACGCTCATGGGTACGCTCGGTATGCGCTGCACAGAGATAGCCCGTGGCTATGTCACGGGTACGATGCCCGTGGACAATCGCACGAGACAACCGATGGGCATACTGCACGGAGGGGCTTCGCTAGCCTTTGCCGAGACCCTCGCAGGACTAGGTTCAGTAGCCATCGCCAACGAAGGTGAGATACAGGTCGGCATGCAGGTGAGTGGCTACCACGTCTCCTCGACAGTCGTCGGAGACACCGTGCGAGGCGTCGCCACGATACTTCACCAGGGGCGCAGCACACACGTCTGGAACGTAGACATCTACTCCACCCAGAGCGGCAAGCTCATCTGCACTTGCCGTGTCATCAACAGTATCATCAAGAAGCGCTAAGCATCGGCACACGCTATGAGCCAACTCCTAGAGCGATTTCTCTGCTACGTAAAGGTTCACACCACCTCCGATCCAAATAGCCCGACGAAGCCCTCGACCCCTTGTCAATGGGACTTGCTCCAGATGCTTCACTCCGAACTAAAGGAGCTGCAGATACCCTCCACTTGCTACGATGCAGGCTATCTGATAGCGCAAATCCCCGCCACCATGGGCTACGAAGAGGTGCCACGCATCGCTCTCCTCGCTCATGTAGACACCTCGCCCGAAGCTCCAGGCGAAAAGGTCTCTCCCTGTCTCCACCCCAACTACGACGGCAAGCCGATACAGCTCAAGGGCAGCATACTGAGCCCGAGCGACTACCCCGACCTGCTGCGCTATGTAGGGCATACGCTCATCACGAGCGACGGGACGACGCTCCTCGGAGCTGACGACAAGGCGGGCGTCGCTATTTTGATGACCCTTGCTGCGGAGCTTCAGAGCAAGCCCGAGCTAGCGCACGGACCTATCGCACTAGCCTTCACGACAGACGAAGAGGTAGGGCGAGGACTGGAGACCTTTGACGAGAGCCAGCTTCAGGCGACCTACGCTTACACCATCGACGGAGGACTCGAGGGCGAGTTTGAGTACGAATGCTTTCACGCAGCCTCTGCACGCATCACCGCCACGGGGCACAACGTCCACCCAGGCAGTGCCTACCACACGATGCGTCACGCCCTCCAGTCGCTCATCAAGCTCGACTACAGACTAGGTTACACGAGCGAGCGGCCCGAGGTGACCCAGGGACGAGAAGGCTTCCTGCACCTATGCCACATGTCGGGAGATGTCTCGTCCGCAACCGCTGAGTACATCATCCGCGACCACGACCGCCAGCTCCTAGAGGAGCGCATAGCACGCATCCGAGAGGTAGCTCAACAGATCAACGAAGAGCCACACGCCGCACAGCTAGCAGTCGAAGTCTCCTACCAGTATCGCAATATGTACGACTACATCGCTCCGCACCCAGAGGTCATCGAGCACGCGGTGGCAGCCTACGAGGCAGTCGGTGTCCAGCCGATCATCCAGCCGATACGTGGCGGCACCGACGGGGCTGTTCTCTCGGAGCGAGGCATCCCCTGCCCCAACATCTTCACCAGTGGGGGCAACTTCCACTCCATCCACGAGTACTGCTCGCTCGATGCTATGGAGCGCTGCCTCTCCATCGTGACTCAACTAATCCGTCGCTACGCCGCATCGGGAGCTTTAGACTAAAAGCCAACACATTAAACATGTAGCCCGCTAGTAGGTTTCTCCTCCTACCAGCGGGCTACATCTCTTTCTAGCGACCCCTTACTACAATAGGGAGTTCTCAAAGCATCTCCATATTACGCTGGACTCGTGACAGATACGAGTTCCAAAAGTTGTTCCACCTTTGGAACTTTTTAGTTCCAAGGCGGGAACTTTCGAGTTCCAAGGCGGGAACTTTCGAGTTCCAAGGCGGGAACTTTCGAGTTCCAAGGGAGGAACTTTTCGGTTCCAAGGGGGGAACCATTTGTCAGACAGAGGTAGTTCTCTTTGTTTTCGTATCTTTGTACCACAGGGAGACCAATTTCTTCAGCTTGGTGACGATAATCATCTGCTGTAAGTTGCCTCCCTTTACTATTGGTCTCTTAGATACCCCAGATATATACACTAACTAAGTTAGAATACTATGAATAAGAGAATTTGTTATCTCCTCGCACTAGTCTTATCGACTTGTGTAGGATTAGTCGGCTGTTATCGAGAGTGTCCCGATGATGGCGGAGATCCCAATAAAGAGGATTCGATCCAGATAGGCGAATACAAGCCCATCTATGAGCTAGATGCTCACGGCAATCTGAAGTACCTGCCAATTCCCTCCGTCGACTTTACAGCGGGTGAGCTAGCCCTCAAGAAGTGGGAGGCAGCCCACGGAGCCGTGCTACAAACGGAGAAGATATCCGAGTTCAAAGACAGAAAAGTCAAGAGCTACGTCTTCAACACGCAGGACAAGAGTGGCAAGCAACCTCTGCGCATCTATCTCGTCGGAGATGCTGGTCAGGGCAAACTACAGGTATCAACCCTACTCCTAGACAGAAATCTTGTCTACACCAAAGATGGCACCATCAGGCAAGAATTCGACATGATGACCATCAATGATGGCTTTGAGGCACTAGACGACAGCTCCAGCAAGACGCCTATGTACCGCAAGGGTAATCTTGTCTTGGGTGTCTCTCTAGCGGATACCCCAGGCTTTGCGCAGCTCTCATTCATTCCGATGCCAGGTTCAGTCGCTACGGGCAACTTTGACAAGAGTCTCAAGGACTTCCCCTTCGCCAGCAAGAAAGCTAAGGAGACCTCTCTAGATGAGATCCGCAAGTATGAGGCGGCTCTAGGACTCAGACAGGAGAAGGCGCAGAGTGACCCCAAGCGTGCTAACTTCATCACGAAGGATAAGCAGAAAGGCAACTTTGACCTAGTCGCTTACTACCCACAGGGCTACACGTCCAATGGTGACACCTACAAGCCTGGTATCCTGGCACTCAGCTATGCGCTCTCCATCGACATGCTTGAGAGCAATCCCGATGTAGCCGAGTGGTTCGTACGCAACGGCTTTAGCAAGCCTAAAAAATCAGATATTAGCGACAAGACCTTTACCAGCGAAAACGACTACTACACGCTCCTCATCATGGAGGGTGGTCAGGGTATCGCCTTTAGCTTCTCTGCTAAGGAGGAGGCTCCCACACCTGATCCCGCAGAGGACACCAGCATCTTCCCCTCCTACAACTTTGGAGAGAAGTTTAACCCCGCTGACGTGCCTACCCCAGGGACACCCGCAGGCTCTATCTACACCAGTGAGATAGCTAAGGGAGAGAATGTCACCTACAACGCTCCTGGAAAGGACGACAAGGGCAATATTGACTACAGCTCTGCCAATCTACAGGTTTTAATGAAAGATCCCTTTAAGGATAAAACTGCAGCCATCAATGGTTATTACTACTACCCCTCCTACGAAGCCACAGAGGCTACGATGCACGTTTACGATAATGGAGGACTAGCCATCAACCACGCTAAGCAGTTTAAGACGGGCATTGATAAGGAGCTCAAAGCTGCCCTCGAGAAGGGAGGCTATCAGTACACTGGAACGGAAAAGAGCGACTCAGGCACCGAGTACTGGTTCTACTACAACGCTAAGCACAAGGTTTCCCTCCATGTGTTTAAGTATAGTGGTTCGAGCTTCCTCTTGGCTAGCTTCTGGCCTGGCAACGACTACAAGCCTCAAGCAGGCAAACAGATCCGTCTGAACACACGCTACTTACGCCGCTAAGGCTGGAGGAGTCTGTCGCCCCTGTGCGACACACCCAATGCACTAAACAGAGCAAGAGCCTACTCGCTAACCAGCGGGCAGGCTCTTGTTTTATAGATCAATGCTTATGCTAAAGCTCCGTTTCAGCTATTGGTTAGCTTTTGGGCTGCGGGACTAAGATGGGCAGTTGCTGCTTTTGGATCGTAATCTCGATGCGACGGCCTAGGTCGATAAGCTCACCATCGACCTGCGCATAGTCCTCCTTCTCACGCTCTATGATGAGATGATCCGTACGATAAATATCGATAGAGGCACTCTCATCCACACGCTTCGTAAAGAGACTGATAGCCACTTGAGGAGCTTTCAATAAAGACATATCTCTAATGACAACCACGTCAAAGAGTCCGTCATCGAGCTCGGCATCGGGCGCTATGATCGCATTATTGCCATACTGATCCGCATTAGCGCAAGTCACGAGAAAGGCTTTCTGCTCGATCACCTCACCATTGAGATGTAGGCGATAGAGCGAGGACTTGTGCTTGATAAACTGATCGACC
Source organism: uncultured Porphyromonas sp. (assembly GCA_900538385.1). GTDB lineage: Bacteria > Bacteroidota > Bacteroidia > Bacteroidales > Porphyromonadaceae > Porphyromonas. Next base: position 31,764 of record UWSO01000011.1, on the reverse strand, counting down.
GTCGAGAGGACGTATGAGAGCGGCCCCCTAAAGTTCTTCTGATCATAGCTAGCAGTCACTTGCGCATCAAAGCCCACGCCGAAGGTCACGAAAAAGGGAACCCCATCAGCCTCGCAGCAATCGATCCGCTTGACATACCCTCGGCGAATAACCTCTAAGGCAGCTTCGGGGTCTAGCGGTATGTCTAGTGAGCGCGCCAGTCCATTGCCCGACCCCATCGGGACGATGCCGAGAGACATATCTGTAGTTCGCACCGCATCTGCTACCTCATTGATCGTACCATCTCCACCGATAGCTATAACCGAGTCAAACCCTTGACCAGCTATATCCTTGATGATTCGATCGGCATGTCCCTCTCCATTGGTATAGACGAAGTATAGCTCACTGCCATTGTCCGAGAGCATATTAAATGCTAGCTCAGGCAGATTCGTCTTTCTAGACGTGCCAGAGATAGGATTGATGATGACGAGATACTTCTTTTGAGAGCTTAGCATACGACTAGATCTCTAGTGGTGGAAGGCGAGCATACGCTCACGAGCATACGACTCGTAGGGCGTGCCTGGACGACCATAATTGCAAAAAGGCACAATGCTAATGCCTCCGCGTGGCGAGAAGTCGCCCGTCACCTCGATATACTTCGGATCCATCAGACGGATCAAATCATCCATGATGATGTTCACACAATCCTCATGAAAGGCGCCATGCGAGCGAAAGCTAAAGAGATAGAGCTTGAGGCTCTTGCTCTCGACCATACGCACGTCTGGGACATACTCTATATATATGGTAGCAAAGTCAGGCTGCCCCGTGATAGGACAAAGCGCTGTAAACTCAGGGCACTCGAAGCGTACGCGATAGTCTCTATCTTGATGCTTATTCTCAAAAGCCTCCAGCACACTCGGATCGTAGTCCTGTGCGTAGACTGTGCGCTTATTGCCTAGCAGCGAAAGCCCCTCGACAGCTTTATCACGAGCACCGTCATGAGCACCCGAGGGTGATGTAGTTTCTTTCATATTACAGATTTAGGGTATCGTACTAGTGCTTTCAGTAGTAGTTAGAGTAGGTGTGAAGCCAGCTCACTGAGTTCGCTACGCTCACCCTTGATCAGGTTGACATGCGCAAAGAGCGTCTCACCACGCATCTTGTCGATCATATAGGCGAGACCATTGCTCTGGCTATCTAGATAAAGCGAATCGATCTGCTCCACGTCACCGCAAAAGATCATCTTGGTTCCCTCACCGGCACGTGTGATGATCGTCTTGACCTCGTTCGGGGTTAGGTTTTGCGCCTCATCGACGATCACGATTGCGTCCGCCAGACTACGACCACGTAGATAGGCTAGAGCCTCGATGATGAGCTTGTTGTCCTGCTGTAGTTTCTCCAGCTGCGCCTGCTGCTTGCCGCCCTTAAACTGCGACTTGATCACATTCAGGTTGTCAAAGAGGGGCTGCATATAAGGACGTATTTTCTCCTGCTCCGTACCTGGCAGAGCGCCAAGGTCCTTGTTGGAGAGTGCCACAATAGGACGCGCCAGCATGATCTGCCCATAGCGGTCAGCTTGGTCTAGAGCAGCAGCGAGTGCTAGAAGCGTCTTACCTGTACCAGCCTTGCCCGAGAGCGCCACGAGGAGCACGTTGGGATCCATCAGCACATCGAAGGCAAAGGCCTGCTCCGCATTCCTCGGCGTGATGCCCATATGGGTAAACTTATCGACCCGTCGCACCATCGCCTCAAAGGGATTGTAGCGCGCTAGCACACTGCTCTGATCACTCTTGAGAACGAAGCACTCATTGGGTAGTATCTTGCTGCCAAACTCTAGCTCGTCAAGTGGGACTCCCTGTTCATCATTGTAGAGACGATTGATAAGCTCCACATCGATCCCCTCGAAGACTGGCTGAGCCTCGTCAAAAAGGTCGAAGGTCTGCACCTTGTCATTGAAGTAATCCTCAACAGGGATGCCGAGCGACTTAGCCTTCATGCGCAGGTTGATATCCTTGCTCACGAGGATAGTCTGCTCCCCCTCATTTGCCTCTGCTATGTGCAGTGTGGCACTCAGGATCTTGTGGTCTGGGATATTTTCTCCGAAAGCATGGGCCACACGCTCATGAGGTTTATTGCCTAGATAGACGTAGAGACGTCCTCTCCCCTCTCCTAGATCAACACCATGCTCGAAGAAGTCAGCTCCTGTCAGCTCATCAAGCTTACGAACGAAGGCACGTGCGTTGAAGTTGATCTGATCGGAGCCTTTCTTAAACTTGTCCAGCTCCTCGAGCACCACGATGGGGATATAGATGTCGTTGTCCTCAAACTTGTCGATGCACTCAAAGTCGTGCAGGATGACGTTGGTGTCTAGGACAAAGTTCTTACTGTGTGATACACTTGTAGCCTTACTCTTAGCACTGGAGCGGGGCGCTTTCTTCGATTGACTCTTGTTGGAGGTTTCCTTTCTCTCTGTAGTAGCAGAGGAGGTCTTCTTTTGAGCTGTTGGCATATTAGTCTGTTTTTCTAGTTCATATTCGCAAGCTTGTTCCTTGCTCGTCCCAAAGTTAGCTATTTTGCGCCAAACGGCCAGCATCTATCTACGACCTTTATGGCAGAGCCGTGGCACTTAGCTAATATATTTCAAGCTAGATGCGTGTCCGTTGCCCGATTTTTATTACCTTAGCGACCGAATACCATTTCCGAGTAGTTTCTAGCAATACATGATTTCGACCCAATACAATGCGATGATCACCGCCGTAGGTGCTTACCTACCGGAGGATCGACTGACTAATGCCGACCTAGAGAAGATGGTCGACACCACCGACGAGTGGATTATGACACGTGTAGGCATCAAGGAGCGCCGCATACTCAAGGACAAGAGCCTCGGGGCCTCCTACCTCGCTATCCAAGCTGTTCGCCAGATGTTGGAGCGATGGGATATAGACCCACTTACCGTAGAGGGTGTCATACTAGCGACGAATACGGCCGACTATCACTTCCCATCGACCTCTTCGATCGTAGCCTTTGAGACTGGGTGTCGGCACGCTTTTACCTTTGACATAAACTCGGCCTGTCCTAGCTGGCTCTACGCTCTAGAGACGGGCGCCAATTACATCCGCTCAGGGCAGTACAAGCGACTGATCGTGGTAGCTACTGAGAAGATGTCCGCAGCGATCGACTACACCGACCGCCAGACGAGTCCGCTCTTTGGCGATGGCTCGGGCTGTGTCTTGCTGGAGCGTACGGAAGACACTTCGCTAGGCGTGCAGGATGCTCTCTTTAAGACCGACGGCAATGGTCGCTCGCACCTGATCATGAAGTCGGGCGGATCGGCTAGTCCCGCCACAGCGGAGACAGTCGCACGACGTGAGCACTTTGTCTATCAGGAGGGACAGCATGTCTTCAAAAATGCGGTTCTAGATATGGCTCGTGTAAGCCGCGAAGTGATGAAGCGCAACCATCTAACCAATGATGATGTCGCTTGGGTCGTACCTCACCAAGCTAATATGCGTATCATCCAGGCGGTCTCGGAGTACACCGACGTGCCGATGGATAAGGTGATGGTGACTATTCAGAAGTATGGCAACATATCCTCTGCGACGATACCTATCTGCCTCTGGGAGTATGAGCCTAAACTCAAGAAGGGCGACAAGCTCATCCTAAGCTCCTTCGGTGCAGGGTACACGTGGGGAGCAGTCTATTTAGTTTGGGGCTATGACGGAGCTACAGCACCTCGCCGGTAAGTCCTTGCCAGAGGGCTACAAGAGTGGCTTCGTGAGCATCGTCGGCAATCCCAATGTGGGTAAGTCGACGCTGATGAACTATCTAGTCGGAGAGCGCATATCGATCATCACGAGCAAGGCTCAGACGACACGGCACCGCATCCTTGGCATCGTCAATAGCGACCACATACAGGTGGTCTACAGCGATACGCCTGGTGTGCTACAGCCTAGCTACAAGTTGCAGGAGCGCATGCGCGCCTACTCGGAGCAAGCACTAGAAGATGCCGACCTGCTACTCTACGTCACCGACACGATGGAGGAGCGAGATAAGCATCACGACTTTGTGGAGCGTGTACAGAGACTCTCCTGCCCGATCATCATTGTCATTAATAAGGTAGACCTGACAGACCAGAAGCATTTGGAGGAGCTAGTCGACTATTGGCACAGCATCATTCCGCAGGCGGAGATTATCCCCGTATCGGCATTGAGACAGTTTAACCTAGCTCCGCTCAAGAAGCGTATCGAGGAGCTACTCCCCGTGTCGCCGCCTTACTTTGAGCAGGACGCTCTAACCGATCGGCCAGCACGCTTCTTCGTTTCGGAGATTATCCGCGAGAAGGCACTTCAGTACTATCACCAGGAGGTGCCGTATGCTGTGGAGGTTGTCGTGGAGGAGTTTGTCGAGAGTCCCGACAGGATCGACATGCGCTGCGTGATCCTCGTGGAGCGTGAGTCGCAAAAGGGGATCATCATCGGGCACAAAGGCACCGCCATCAAGCGCCTCGGCATCTCGGCACGAAAGGATCTGGAGCGATTCTTTGACAAGCATATCCACCTGACACTATTGGTTCGCGTGGATAAGGATTGGCGTCAGAGTGATCAAGCATTGACACAGTTCGGCTACGACATCTAGCCGCTGAGCTGCTTTTTGACGCACCTATTTATATACTAAGCAGACTAATATAGTCTATAAGAGACATCAAGCTATGAGTAATCTAGTAGCCATCGTAGGGCGCCCCAACGTGGGCAAGAGTACCCTCTTCAACCGTCTGACCCGCTCCCGCCAAGCGATCGTCACAGACGAGGCAGGTACGACACGTGACCGACAGTATGGTCACGTCACTTGGTGCGAGCGTACCTTTTCGATTGTAGACACAGGCGGATGGGTCTTGCGCAGCGATGATGTCTTCGAGGAAGAGATCAATAAGCAGGTACGCATAGCGGTTGAAGAGGCTGACCTGATACTCTTTGTCGTGGACATTCTCAACGGCGTGACCGATCTAGACGACGAGATAGCTCTGATGCTCCGACAGACCAACAAGCCTGTCATACTGGTGGCCAATAAAGCGGACAACTTCACCCAGCACAACGATGCTGCGGAGTTTTACTCCCTAGGCATTGGCGACCCCTACCCTATCTCTGCGATCAACGGTTCCTCAACGGGTGACCTCCTAGACCGTATCTTAGAGCTACTCCCTAAGGAAGGCAATCATGAGCCTCTCCTCGAGCTGCCTCGCTTTGCGATCGTGGGCAGACCGAATGCAGGTAAGTCTTCGCTCCTCAATGCCCTCATCGGGGAGGAGCGCAACATTGTCACCGACCGCTCTGGCACCACGCGAGACAGCATCTTTGCCGAGTACGATAAGTTCAACCAGCACTTCTACCTCGTTGATACAGCGGGTATTCGCAAGAAGGGCAAGGTCAACGAAGACCTCGAGTACTACTCGGTGATCCGTGCCATCCGTGCTATCGAGAATGCCGATGTATGCATCATGCTGATCGATGCTACAAGAGGAATAGAGGCTCAGGACGCCAATATCTTTCGTGTGATCCAGCGCAACAACAAGGGACTTGTCGTGTGCGTCAATAAATGGGATCTCGTCGAGGACAAGAGCATGCCCGTACAGCGTACCATGGAGGAGGCGATTCGTGCGCGGTTTGCCCCCTTTACCGACTTCCCGATTATCTTCATCTCAGCACTCAACAAGCAGCGCATTCTGAAGGTGATCGAGACGGCGCAGCATGTCTACGATATGCGCTCGACACGCATCCCGACGCACCAGCTTAATCAAGTCTTGCTTCCACTGATCGAGAAGACTCCACCACCCTCTATCAAGGGTAAGTATATTAAGATCAAGTTCGTACAGCAGCTCCCCACAGCGGTGCCGACCTTTGCTTTTTATGCCAATCTACCTCAATGGGTGCGTGAGCCGTACAAGCGCTTTCTCGAGAATCAAATTCGCAAGAATTGGGACTTCTGCGGGACTCCCATCAACATCTTCCTCAGGGAGAAATAACTCTCCTCTTCGCAACCGTCTATAAATATGGAGCAAGCAGTAAAAGCGTCAGATCATATTAAACGATATCTCATCATTCCCTCTGGAGGGTCGGGTGTTCGTATGGGTGCTGGACTACCTAAGCAATACATCAGACTAGGGAGTAAAACAATCCTTCAGCACACCATAGAGGCTCTAGCAAAGCATGTGGACTACATCGTCCTTGGCATATCGTACGACTACCGTATCATCGTCGAGGACATGCTCCAAACGATTGGTCTTACGGATCGTGTCCATCTGACTGTCGCTGGTAAAAAGCGCTTTGACACAGTCCAGAGAGCGCTGCGTGTTGTGCCCGACGGTGCTCTCGTTGGCATACATGATGCTGTACGACCTTTTGTCTCTGGAGAGGTTGTAGACAAATGCTACGAGGCGGCTCAGCAGGTCGGGGCAGCCGTACCTGTCCTAGAGCTCACGGAGAGCTTACGCTACGTACCTAAGGAGGGAGCAGAGCAGCATTCGCAAGCGACAAATCGTAGTCACTACCGCTTGGTGCGTACGCCACAGGTCTTTTGGTCCGAGCGCATCAAGGAGGCTTACCAGCAGCCTTTTCAGGAGAGCTTCACCGACGACTGCTCCGTGTATGACCAACTCTACAGCGACCTAGCATTGGTCCCTGATACCACGGAGAATATCAAGATCACTACCCCCGACCAGCTTTACTGGGGTGAGCATCTCCTGACCACATCACGTCAGGAGCGTCTACGCCTCACGGAGAAATTACTCTCGAGTAGGTAAGCCGCACCTCTCTGCCCATACTGCTATGAGCTTCTTGACCACCCCCCTAGCAGATCTGCCTGGACTGGGAACCAAACGGGCGCAGCTAATAGCTGAAGAGCTAGATCTACACACCTATCGGGACCTGCTCTACTACATTCCCTACCGCTACGCCGACCGTCGGGTCATCTACCCCATAGGCTCGCTCATGCCATCTATGTCGGAGGTGCAGGTCGAGGGAATCTTACAACCCTTTAGCGCACCCTCTTTGGGGCGCAAGAGCAGCCTCTCCGCACGCCTTATGGACGACACAGGAGAGTTGCTATTAGTCTGGTTCAAAGGGCACAACTACATACAGCGATCACTCACGCCTGGGTGCAAATATATCGTCTACGGCAAGCTGCAGCTCTTCAACAATCAGCTTCAAATCACACACCCTGAGATCAAGCCTGCAGACAAGCCCAACCCATCCGTCGGTGGGTACCAGCCGATCTACCGAACTACAGAGCGACTCAAGCGCTCCCGCATCGACTCCGCTTTCTTAGGGCGCTACATCGACCAGCTCCTCCAGAGCCCTTACTTCTCCATCCCCGAGACGCTCTCCGAGCCACTCATAGCGCACCGTCATCTAGCACCCCTACAGACTGCTATCAGATGGGTTCATCATCCCCAGAGTGTCGAGCAGGCACAGGTAGCTAAGTTCAGACTGAAGTACGACGAACTCTTTTACCTCAACCTCTACCTGCGTCGCCTAGCCGTCATGCAGCGCATGCGCTACGAGGGCTATCGACTGGATCAGGTAGGCAAGCTCTTCAACGGTCTATACCACGCACTACCCTACGATCTCACAGGAGCGCAAAAGCGGGTCCTCCGCGAGATACGTCGTGACACCATCTCGGGTGCACAGATGAACCGCCTTCTGCAGGGAGACGTGGGCAGTGGCAAGACCCTCGTTGCGCTCTTTGCTATGCTCCTAGCCGTAGACAACGGCTACCAAGCCTGCATGCTAGCCCCGACAGAGATCCTAGCGCAGCAACACTACGAGACCATCTCCGAGTTCGTCGAGGGGCTGGACATTTCCATAGCTATCCTCACAGGGAGTAGCAAGACAAGAGAGCGACGTGAGACCTTGTCGGCCCTAGCCGATGGCAGCCTCTCCATCTTGATCGGCACGCACGCTATATTAGAGGAGCGGGTCGCCTTTCGCAAGCTTGGTATGGCCGTCATCGATGAGCAGCACCGTTTTGGCGTAGCCCAGCGATCCAAGCTCTGGGGCAAGAATGTGCTGACACTCCCCCACATCCTCGTCATGAGTGCCACCCCGATACCCCGCACTCTAGCGATGACGATGTATGGCGATCTCGATGTCTCGGTCATAGACGAGATGCCCCCTGGGCGCAAACCAATCACAACCCTCCAGATAGCAGAAAAGAAGAAAGAAACACTCTACAGCCTCATCAACGAAACGATCAATCGTGGACAACAGATCTACGTCGTCTTCCCCATGATCGAGGGGACGGAGGAGTCTGACTTTGCCAATCTAGAGGTGGGTTACAAGGAGTACGTAGAGCGCTTTGGCGAAGAGCGAGTCGTCTACGTTCACGGACGTCTCAGTGCCGAGGACAAGGCGGAACAGATGGAGCGGTTTGCCTCAGGTGAGGTGCCGATACTCCTCGCCACGACCGTCATAGAGGTGGGTGTCAACGTGCCAAATGCTACAGTCATGGTGATCAACGATGCGCAGCGCTTCGGACTAGCACAGCTACATCAGCTGCGGGGACGTGTGGGACGTGGTGGCGACAAGAGCTACTGCCTCCTCGTCACGCCCGATGACCTACAGGGCGATGCAAAGCAACGCATCGACACAATGGTTGCCACGCAAGACGGATTCAAGATCGCCGAAGAGGATATGCGCCTACGAGGCTTCGGACAGATGGAGGGAACACGACAGAGCGGCACTCTAGCGGGCATCCGCATAGCTGACCCTGTGGCGGACTACAACCTCCTCGCACTCACACGACTAGATGTCAACTACCTCCTCGACTATAGCCCACTCCTCGACAAGCCCGACACAGAGCTCTACCGCATCAACCTCGAACGCATCCACCCCAACGCCCACCACTGGGGACAAATCAGCTAATCCCAGCACCTATTAATTAAAGGAGCTCGAGATGCCAATCGTTGGCCCCAAGCCCCTAGTCAATCAGCCTCTGCAAAGGTAATACAGCATACTACAGAGTGTGAACTCAGATGCACTGAGTGTCTCTCTGTAGTCTCCATACGTCTCAACAGACCATAAAGAGCAGGTTACTCTTCTTCAGTATCGCTTGTCTCCCTCTCCCGGTAGATCAGCATCGCTGAGGGCACCCAGCTAGAGAGGATAGTGCCTCTCTCTCCAAAGAGTGCTGTAGAGTACTTGATATCAATGACCTCTATATTATTCTCGGCGATGAAGTTGTTGATCCATCTGTCCAGGCCATCGGTATCAGCCGCTCTTGACTTGAGAATGAATGTCTTGACCTTGATTGCTGTCATGATTGTAAGAGTTTATTCGTTATAATAAGTCGATGTGAGTTCGGAGAGTGGATGATCCTTTGTCGGCAAAGCGGGATGGGTAACTGCCCCGTCCAACTTTGACACTGCCCCCTTTAATGGGTATGGGCATCCTCTCTCTAGACCGATCCTATAGTTTACGCCAGTGATCGATCATGGAGGTTAGGAACTGCTTGCGCTGAGGATCTGCAATGCTCGCAAAGGGTGCAGCACCTGATTGTCTCAGCGTCTCTGCAATATATTTATTGATATCCGCTCCTTGAGGTGCGGGCTTGTAGGCAATGAGCATCTTATACTCACCCTCGGTCAGCAGGAGTGAGAAGTTGCCGCCCTCCAGCTTGCCCATCCACCATAGGTAAGCATCTAGTATGTCAAACTGTTGTAGACCACAGAATAGAGCTGTAGAACCCTTGCCAAAGACCACCTCTCTCAGCTCATTGAGTGCTGAGATATACTCTCCGATGCTTCCGTATTCTAGCACCTGTTTTTGTTGGGGCTTTAGTCCCATAGCGCTCATCACCTTACGATACGATTCCCTAGCTAGTCTGTCATATATCGGGAAGCCAAGCGGGTATCTCTTCGTATCCATTATCATGCAGTAGTAGGCATACTTACTAATGAGAGACTTGAGGGTGGCCCCTGGCGTCCCAATCTTCTGAATCCCATACGACGCTTCAAAGAAACCCTTACCTATGGTCGTTGGCTTACCTAGGTTTTGCAAAACGATGTCATAAAAGTAGTCATTGGGCAACTTTCCACTCTTACTAGCGAACTGCGTGGTCTCATCTATAATCCTCTCCGCCAGTCGCTCCAGCGAGAAGTAACTATAGGCGGCATTCGTAGAGTAGTAAGAGTTGAGGACTACAAGACGCAGGAGTATATGCTCCTGACCATGACTATGAACATAACCTGACCCCTGAAGCCGACCTTGACCTTGACCATAACCTTCTTCTCCGCGAAATAGCCTCGATATGATTGCCCGCTGATTATTGTACGGGAGACCTTTCGTATCGATCTTTCCTTTATTCGCTGTGATGGTCTGCGCTAGGAGCGTCATGACGTCTTTAATCTCCTCTCTAATCTCTGATGCTGTTGTTTTCATTTCGATTCTGTATTAAAGATAAATGTAGTTGTTGATTAGTCGGTAAGCCTTGCTCCTATATATAAGAAAAGTGCACCATTTATATAAGTCTCTTTGAGACCTAGCGGTACTATATATAGTACCAGCTCTTTCGATACTATACGCAGTCAGAGCCATGTGGGCTGTCACTGTTTGTTACTTTTCTCTTGAGAGGGGGGGCCTCTCGTAGGTAATGTTCTGCACAAGGATAAAACTTTATTTCAAGTCGTGCAAGAGATGAGAGATTAGATGTTAGAGATTAGAAATTAGAGGTTAGAAGCTAGAGGTTAGATTCAGTTGTCAACCATTGAAACGAGTAACCCATAGGGACGAACGATCGTGTCAAGTCGGAGGGCGTCCGTTGTGTCTGTTGGCCGTTAGCGATTGGCTGATGTTACTGAGTTCTGTAGGGACGCTCGATCTGTGCGTCCGTTGTAGAACGGCAAGACAAGTATTGATACCGTCTCCTTTAACGGGGACGGACGCACAGATCGTGCGTCCCTACAGGGTTTCGTTACGGCTAGTGTCTAGTCAGAGGACGTCCGTTGTGTCTGTTGGCTGTTACAATAATTTAGAGCCGACTGCATATCGAAACGACATTGTGTCGGGGAAAAGTGATTTCCACGTGGATATTTCGAAATCTCCACGTGGGGAATAAAAAATTCTTCGGAGGAATGAAATGAAACTTCGGAAGAATCAAATGAAACTTCGGAAGAAATGGAACACGCCCACGTGGAAATAGAAAAACATCCACGTGGATATTTGAGATTCCCCACGTGGATATTCGAGAAAGGAGAGAATCGGACGAATTTCCCCGTAAAGAAGTGTAAACAGAGATTAGAGGTTAGAGATTAGAGGGCGGGGGTGACACATTATATATGGTACCTCATCTATCCTCTCGCTTGTCGCTAATGGGTTGCTTCTGAAAAGACGATTATAATGCGTCAGCCCTGTAATCTCTAAGGATAACTTTGGCAAGGTGGTTGCTTTTCACTACCTTTGCGAGTGATTGTGGTTAGTGGATAGGCATACCATCCACTACACCTATGCGAGGTGTAGCATATGTCACGCCACTTTAAGAGGGAATCAGGTGCAAGTCCTGAGCAAACCCGTTGCTGTAAAGCTCACAAAAGGCTATAGGTGCCATCACGCTAGATGAGACCACTGCCCCGCTAATGTTACTAGGGGTGGGAAGGATACACCTTAGCGAGCTAAGCCAGAAGACCTGCCATGATCATTATTCCTATCAATCTGCAACGTGGACTTTGCAGCTCGATACGCTTCTGGCGGGGGCATTCGCATGCCCTTGGCACCAGACGACTGGGATGGATGCTCCTAGTCGGTGGCTCGTTGAGCCGTTAAGTCGTTGAGTCGTAGAGTCTACCATGCGGTACTGAGACAGTATTGAATCCCCTAGACTCTATGATATGAGACCTATCTATTCGCTTTTACTACATACCCTCACCTCACTACTCCTCCTCGGTGTGGCGACGCTCTCTGCGCAGGAGAGCTGCATCACGGAGGTGGTCGCTTACCACCCTGCTCCTGGGCAGTTTATGGGTAGCGAGGCAATGGCGAGCCAAGATGTCACCACTTATGCTGATCTTCTTCGCAAAGCGCAGCAGCGCTTTGTCGAGGAGCATACCTTCCTCTCCCTCGGCGGGTGGGGCGGCTACATCATCGTACGCATACAGCCCGCATTGGTCAATCAGCCCAAGCAAGCGGACTTTGCCATACTGGGCAATGCTTTCATCGGCAATGCGGAGCCAGGCATCATCTATGTGAGCCAAGATGCCAATGGCAATGGACTAGCCGACGACCCGTGGTACCGCATCCGTGGCAGCGAGGACTATCGCAGCAATCTAGACTATACAATCACTTACTACAAGCCAAAAGATCCGTACAAGGCCCCCATCGCCTGGAGCGACTCGGAGGGTGAGTCGGGACTCATACCGCGCAATAAGTACCACACGACCAATAGCTACTATCCGCTCTGGGAGGGTGACAAAATAACCTTCACGGGTGTCCTCCTGCCGGACTGTATGAAGCACGACTCCGCAAGTGGGCAGTGGCAATCTGAGCCTTACGCTTATGGCTATGCAGACAACCACCCCAACGACTCCTCGGGTAGCCACATTGATATAGACAGTGCGGTCAATGCCGCGGGTGAGCTGGTGCACCTAGAGCGTATTGACTTCCTCAAGGTGCAGACGGGCATCCATCAGCAGACCGATGTGACGGGCGAAGTCTCGACCGAGTTTGCGGGCATCAAGCCCCTCGCCAAAGGCACCAGCATCACCTCCCCCACTGCGAAACCAACCGTGCATCTCTTCTATAGCGACAACCAGCTATATGTCGAGATCGAGGTGACGGGTACACTATACCTATATAATATAGATGGGCAACTGATTCTGACGCATCCGCTCTCTGTGGGTCGTGCGACGGTCACGCTGCCCGCTATGAGCGATTGCTATGTCGCACTCTTACGCCTAGAGGGCGGAGCCACGACATCGTATCGTATATGCAGACAATAACAAACTATATATTCACTCAATTACTATGCAAAGAACAGTAACGACAACGCTCCTACTACTCTGCTGGTTACTCCTGCCACCGATCGTGTGGGGACAAGAGGACAACACGCTCTTGATGCCCACGTCGACCTCTGGCAATAACGAGCATAAGGTGGGAGACACCCCGCTGATCCTCTACGATAGTGGAGGAGCCGATGGCAATGCCCAGGCAAACAAAGCTGGTAAGATCGTCTTCATGCCAGAGCAAGCTGGCAAATGTATCGAGATAGAGATACAGGAGCTTGCCTTAGCCAATCAAGACGAGCTTTACATCCTCGAGGGCAGTGCATACTTTACTCAGTATGGATCTCCTAAGGAGAGAGACATTATCAAGAAGTTTACCAAGGCGGATAGACCGACGCTACCCCTTAAGCTTCGCTCTAGTGGCAAGTCCGGTCAGATAACGATCGGTAGCAAGACGAAAGCTAATCCAGGCGCCGGCTTTAAGATCATCGTACGCACGGTCGATCAGCCTGCGATCAAGGTTGCCTCTGTCCTTGAGGACAAGAGTGCTAGCCACGACCCCTACATCGGTGAGCAGTCGCTCATCGTCTCTAACCTCAAGATTACAACCGAGGGACTAGCCAAGGCTCCCCAGCTGACGGCTCTGCACTATAAGCTCAGCGAGACAAAGCCGAGCGACATCACGGCGATATACCTCTACGAGGCGAACAGCCGTAAGCCCAAACAGCTAGACGCTGACAAGCTACTCGGTAAGACGACCGAAGTCTCTGCCGAAGGTACGATCACACTCTCTAAGGAGTACACGCTCTCTGAGCCTAACCATGCTCTAGTTCTGGTCGTTGACCTCAAGAGCGACGTGGCGGCTGGTAGCCGTATCAATGTCGCTACGACAAAGCTCACGACAACTCTCGGCGATCACGAGGTGACGCTCCAAGAGCCTAAGACGCTCACCGTGGAGGATGCTTACGCACTCGCTAAGACCCCGCAGACCTACACCGTAGGCGACAAGTCGCTGACACTATACGACGATGGCGGTAAGTATGATCCAATCAGCGAGAAGTTTGACGGATACGCTGTCTTCAAGCCTGAGACCACAGGCAAGGTGATCCAGGTAGACTTTACGAAGCTAGATCTCTTTAGCTACTCTTCTATCGGTCGTGCCGACCTAGTTGAGGTGTACAATGGCTCAGAGGTCAACGCTGACAACCTCATCATCAAGCTCAACAGTGAGAAAGCTTACAAGGCAACTTCGACAGCTCCTGATGGAAGTCTGACGATCCGTCTCGTAACGAATACGGGGGTTCCCAAGGCTGGCTTTGAGGCTCTGGTCTCTCAGATCGCACCTCTGCCTATGGCGGTCGACTCGCTCTCGGGTAGAACCATCGAGGTCGACACCTTTGCGATGCCCATCAATGCAAGCGTCAAGCAGGTTGGTATGGTTGCTTTCACGCTCGTTGCTAAGGGAACCAAAGACCCTGTCACACTGCAGCGGCTAGACCTAAGTTCTATCAGCAAGAAGACAGACGTAGCGCAGGTGGCTCTCTACTACAGCCCTATCGTAGATGACTTTACGAAGGCTAAGGAGATCGCTCGCTGGGACTTTGCCGAGGCACTCACCGCCACGCTCCCCACGCCTCAAGCATTGCGCGAGGGCGCTAACCACTTCTACCTAGTCGTAGACCTCCAGGAGACTGCTCACAAGGGCAATAAGGTCAACCTCTCCATAGACAAGATCCACCTCTCAGCAGGCGAGAAGACGCTACCCGAGCAGGAGCGCACCCGAACGGAGGCTCTAGAGGTAATGAATAAGATGGTGCTCACTCTCGGTAAGCATCATATCAAGGTGTTCGAGCCTTGGGACTTTACGCCTCAGCTCAAGCACCATCTCACCACGGGATATGACACCGACGCGGGCGAGCGTAGCGTCACCTTTGAGGCTATCGCTCCAGACAACGTCATCCAGCTAGATATCAATGAGTGGGACTTCTACTATTACCCTTATGGAGGTAGCTATCCTACGCTTCGGATCTATGACGGCGAGGATGCCACAGCTCCTTTGCTCTTTGAACTAAAGCACGACAAGGATTCCTACAAGACGAAGCCAGCCGACTACATTCGCTCTACGCAGAAGTCTTTGACCTTCGTCTTTGACGCTAAAGGCGCTTCAGGCTCGCTAGGCTGGCGTGGTCAGGTCAAGCAGTACCTGCCACAGGACATGAAGGTGGACTCAGCCACTGCAAAGCAGATTGAGCTACCCTTCATCGCTGTCGGCTCTGAGAGGAATGCAGTCTTAGCTCTTGACCTCCATACGACTGGAGACCGCAAGCCTATCCACATGGACGGTCTCACCGTAGACCTCAAGGGTGGCGCTCCTCAGATCGAGCGCGTAGCTCTCTACGCCACTACGGCCGAGGGTACGCTCGATGCGAATAAGCTCATCGCTGCTGCTCAGGTGGAGCCAACGATGCAAAGCGTCGACCTACCGACTGACTCGTTGCAGAAGTACGGCACGCTGAGGGAGTTTGCCAATAACTACATCCTCGCACTAGACATCCGCAAGGATGCTCCAGCAGCTGACAGTATAGACGTGGCTATCGCCAAGCTAACGGTCGCTGGTAAGCCTGTTGCCGTTCGTAACGCTGATCCTAAGGGGTCGTACAAGCTGGTCAACATCTTCAACCACCCAGCCTCGGACGACAACAAGGTGGTGACCGTCACCACACCGCTATCCTATTACGATGAGGGCGGTCCCAATGGCAATACGCTCAAGAACACAGGATCGTACGTGACCTTCCTCCCAGCCCATAAGGGCGAGGTGATAACCCTCACGATCGATACAATAGCTTTAAGAAGTGCCACCTTCGGCATCTACTCTGGTCGTGACCACACGGATGAGAACAAGCTACTCTCCACGGGAGACAACAATATGCTCAAGCAGACTGGCGTCAGAACCTTCATCTCACAAGAGCAGGACGGCTCGCTGACGGTCTACTACAAGGGTTCAAACACCTATGCTTACGGTTGGGCTGCTCGTGTAGAGAGCGTCAAGCCTCGCGACCTCTTTGTCGAGAAGGTCTCCGCCACGGCTCTCCCCGCAGACAAGCAGGGCGTACTCTCGGGTAGCTCACTGCCTGCTGTACGCATCGACCTAACCACCGCTGGAGAGAAGGGCAAGACGACCCTCGAGAAGCTACAGCTAGAGATTTCTAGCGAAGGCATCGAAGAGCTCGCACTCTACGCTACAGGAGCCATCAAAGAGTTTGACGAAGCTCATCTGATAGCGACTGTCAAGCCACTAGCTACGCAGACGGATGTCATCTTTAAGCTTGACCCCGCCGATACACTGACGCTACCACGCACGCAGTACTACTGGGTCAAGGCTCAGCTCGCTGGCGATCTCAAGGCAGGTACACCTATCTCAGTCTCTGCCAAGAGTGTGACCATCGGAGGTACCAAGCACGATGTGACGCAGGAGAAGCCCTTTGACACGAAGACGCGTCAAGGCGGACTCCAAGGCACACTCCGTGTTGGCTCTAGCAGTGCAGCTACTTACAAAAGCTTAGCTGCCGCCGCTAAGGATCTGACCAAGCAGGGTGTCTCTGGTGCTGTCACCGTTGAGGTCGAGCCAGGTGAGTATCCCGAGGCAGTCCTCCTAGAGCGTGTCCCTGGAGCTTCTGCCAAGAACAGCATCACCATCGTTGGTCTCGGCAACAGTCGTGACGAGGTCGTTCTCTCTGCCAATGGCTATGACAAGCCTACTGGGGACAACGCCTACAGACGTTACTATGGTGTGATGACCGTACGCAATACCCCCTACGTGACGCTGCGCAATATGACGATCCACTCGACAGACCTCGGCTTCCCAACGATGATCTACGTTCAGGAGAACTCATCGCACTTCACGATGGACAATTGCTATGTCTACACCAAGAACACCAGCAATACTGGCTACAACATGTCTCCGCACCTTGTCAAGATAGAGGGAGCTAGCAATCCTCACGCACAGAGCTGTGACGTTGTGGTCGAAAACTCGCTCTTTGAGGGTGGACATATCGCTCTACAGATAGGTGGTACAACGACCGTCGCCAACCCCGTGGGTAAGGGCTATACGGTACGCAACAACCGCTTCGTAGACCATAGCGGTAAGGCTATCTACGTCACACGTGCCTCCGAGGTTCTTATCGAGGGCAACGAGATGGTACAGCAGATCGCTCCCCAGAGGGAGTACATCGGTATCGATGCGACCTTCCACACGGATGCTAAGGTCTTCGGCAACGACTTTGACTTGACACAGCCTGAAGCTTCTAAACTCAGCAACCTTATCGGCATCAGCGTTCGTGAGGTGCAGGGCGAGGGGCTACTCGTTGCTAACAATGTGATACGCATCACGCGTGGCTCTGCTACTAGCCGTGCTTTTACAGCTAGCAAGGTGACGGGACTGAACTTTGTCTTCAACACCGCTTTAGCTCGTGACGGTAAGAGTACAGCACTCCTTATGCTCAACGGCGATATCTCTTCGTCTCAGCTCTCTGACAACATCCTGCAGAACCGAGACGGTGGAGGCATCCTCTTTAGCAATCAACCTCTCCCCAATGAGCAGCTCACTTGCGACCGCAATGCGCTCTACACCTCTGACAGCAAGGGCGTACTGATCACCGCTAAGGGTAAGAAGTACGACGCAACAAACTATCAGGAGGCGACAAAGAGCACAGCATCCAAGGTCGTAGAGGTAGCCTTCGTCTCTGACAAGGTACTCTACCCGAAGGATATGACCGTACTGCCACAGGGTGCTCCGCACGCTGCTGTCACAACGGACATCATTGGCACAGCTCGTGACAATGAGCATCCGACTGTCGGTGCTTACGAGCAGGATCCTAATGTAAGTGACGAGGCTCCCAAGCTCATCAACAAGCAGGTAGTTCGTGCGCTACATCAGTCCGCTACGATTTCTGTCGAGCCAGATCAGATGACCGACGTCTACCTGATGACGACTGCAAAGGGCGAGGAGGCTACGACAGCTCCAGACGCTGCGATGATACGAGACAAGGGCAGACACTTCACTGCTCTTGGCAAGCGTGCGACTGAGTTTACCATCATGGGGCTAGAGCCTGAGACCACTTATGAGGTCTATGGACTCCTCCACGGTACGCTCAATAATAAGGATGCCGAGCCTGAGCTCCTCTTCACCTTTACTACCAGCTATATGCCTACTCGAGTGGCTACCTTTGAGAAGGACAACCGCACCATAGAGGGTGATGTCGTCTACTCAGGAACCAATAGCTTCGCAGGAGTCAAGGTCGTCGAGGACTTCACCCGCTCACTCAACCAGATTGCTGAGATGGCGGGCGATAAGGTGACCATCACCGTGACCAACTCTAAGAGCAAGATACCACAGCGAGGCTTCTCGCTCATGGCTGACCGCCCCGTCTATATGCGCATCGATGGCGGTACGCGTATCACGCTCCCCGCTACTGAGCAGGAGTGGGCATACGTAGACCTCGCTCAGAGAGGCGACATCCGTGAGGTGACTCTCGAGAGCCGTGGTAAGCTATGGCTCGACGACTACAACGGCGATGCCCTCGCCATGCAGCTCGCTATCGCTCCTGTAAGCATCAATCTCGGGCAGCAGGCTCAGCTGACGGCTGAGGTAATCCGTGGCGTGGCTCCTTATAGCTACGAGTGGTCACAAGGCGACTCACTGCAGACGGTCTCCGTAGCACCTACGCAGACGACACGCTACAGTGTCACTGTGACCGACGCTGCTGGTAGCCAAGTCACCGAGAGCGTCTATGTCTACGTCAATGGACTACACGGCGAGCCGATGGTGGCAACCTTTGAGGAGGAGCCACTCGCTAGCGAAGAGCCTTACAATCAGAAGGCTCCCTTCGGTAGCGGTTCGTTTGCTTTCTCCAACAGCTACAATGCTGAGTGGAATAGCTGGAGCGGCTTTGCCCTAGCAGCTAGTGCTGATACGACCTACACGGGCGACTTGACGCAACAATACAACAACGTCGTCGGTGGTGGTCAGGAGCTGGAGGGTAAGTCCAAGCAGTATGCCGTGGCTTACTGCCCAGGTGACAATCCTGCATGGGGTACCTACAACCCTATCGTCACGGTCATGCCTGATAGCGACCGCAAGGCTCAGCTCGAGGGTGTCTATCTGACGAACACGGCCTGGGTCAAGAGCTTTGCTACCAAGGGCGACAAGAACTTCGGTCGTCCCGCCTTTGAGGAGGGTAGCTTCTTTATCGTGACCATCACGGCTGACAATGGTAAGAAGGTTGAGGTACCACTCATCGACTATCGCAATAAGAAGCGCGAAGTGGTCAACGACTGGAAGTGGGTCGACCTCTCCTCTCTCGGCGAGGTCAAGACGCTCAAGTTCTCCATCCTGTCGAGCGACAGCTATGCGCCTAGCTACTTTGCTATGGATAACCTGCACATCAAGCAGGATGCCTCTGCAAAGCCCGCCAAGGAGCAGATAGCGCTCGAGGTGATGGCAACGACCGAGACCACAGCGCAGGTACGCTGGCAGGCACTCCCCACGCAGGTGAGCTACACCGTAAGCTATCGCCCCGTAGGTGCTGACGCTAGTGCGACGCAGACGATGCGCCTCGATCCTACGCAGCAGCTCCGCTCGCTAGAGCTTCGTGACGGTTACGTCTACACCACCCTCGAGGGGCTACAGATGGGTACACGCTATGAGGTCACCGTCGAGGCGACCATCATGCCCGCTCTGCAGACGGTCGCTCAGGGTAAGACCACCTTCACGACTCAGGCTATCGATGGTAAGCTAGATGCTAAGCTCGTCGCAGGCTCACTGCAGGCTCAGAGCTTCTCCATCTCCTTTGCTACGATTGACAAGGCTGAGAGCTATATGGTCGAGCTGGCTAAGGTCGACAAGGAGGGTAATACTAAGGCTGTCGATATCATCAGCATCGCTGCTGACGGCTCGCCACTAGGCGAACTCTCACCACTCCAGGGTCCGCCCACGCTACAAGATGGTCGCATCACGCTACCGTTCGTTGATCTCAGCGAGCAGACCGCTTACCGTGTGACCATCACAGCGCGTCAGGGCGAGACGAGACTCTGCTCTGAGCAGCTCATCATCGTCACCCCACAGGCTACGGCTATCGACGCTATCGACGGCGAGACCGCACGTGTCATAGCTACCCCCGAGGGTATCCTCGTGATGGGTCTACAGGGTGCGACCGTCGAGCTCTACACAGCTAGCGGTGCTCAGGTAGGTCACTACCAGATCACTGAGCCTGAGCAGCTCATCGCTGAGCAACTACAGTCCGGTATTTACGTCGTCGCAGCCCACAAGCCAGGCGAGGTACGCACCTTCCGACTGATCCTCTAGCAACTTCACAGCTACAGGCTCCGATGGAGAGCATCCTCTGACAAGCGGAGCCTGAGCTTCACAACATGCGTAGCCCCACTCGGTCATCGTGCCGGGTGGGGCTACTGCTTTGTATGACGGACTATTGCTGTCCGATAAAAGTTTTATTGCTGTCCGATAAAAGTCAGAAAGAGCATACCAAGGAGTCTGAACCATAGAATTGAAGCGGTTGAGCTTTCTATTTTTGCTTTCCAAGCCCCCCTTGAGCAAAAGACTCTTCTTCTGCTGAAAAACTATCGGATAGCAATACTTCCTGACTACCCTATTTCGACCAATCTATAGTTTCCTTCGTATGAAACTCCAGTTTCTTACCTAGGAAACTCCAGTTTCGCCCAAGCGGTACTGATGATTAGCTCACTTCTGCAGAACGATCTACTCGATTCCCCCTCAAAAAGCTTTTACTGGACAGCAATAATGACGGACATGTCATACAAAGTGAGCGTGCTGACTATGGAGGTCAACACGCTCACGCTTAGTTTGTAGTGTGGAGTGGACGAAGGGTCTCTCCCCTATTCCTTATAAAGGTATCTTATTCAAAGGGGAAAGTCTTGATGAGCTCCTCAGCCTTGTTCATCTGCTCGTACATGACGACGTCATCCTCGACACGAGGACATACCTTGCGGAAACTAGCGAGGAATCCCTCAAGACGCTCCGATGTCTTCATAGGACGACGGAACTCGATCGCCTGAGCTGCATTGAGTAGCTCGATGCCGAAGAGACGATAAAGGTTGGCGATGAGTGGCATCAGCTTCGTTGCTGCGTTGGCTCCCATAGAAACGTGATCCTCCTGACCATTGCTGGAGACGATGCTATCGCTAGCTGCTGAGTGGCAGTACATCTTGTTTTGGCTGACCATAGAAGCTGCGGCATACTGCGGGATCATGAAGCCACTGTTGAGTCCAGGGTTGGCAACGAGGAACTCAGGCAGGTCGCGTAGCCCAAGGATGAGCTGAGCGACACGACGCTCTGAGATATTGCCTAGCTCAGCGAGTGCTATAGCGAGGAAGTCATAGACGATCGCTAGAGGCTGACCATGGAAGTTACCACCTGATACGACCATATCGTCATCAGGGAAGACAGTTGGATTGTCCGTAACAGAGTTGATCTCAGTCTCGACGACACTGCGCACGTAGGCGATAGCGTCACGCGAAGCTCCGTGTACCTGTGGCACGCAGCGGAAGCTGTATGGATCCTGAACCTGTGGTTTGGGCTTAGCAATCATCTCGCTGCCCTTGAGTAGCTCACGCATGTGGGCTGCAACCTGTATCTGTCCCTGGTGTGGACGTATCTGGTGCAGACGATCGTCGTAGGGAGCGTCTAGTCCAGCGAATGCCTCTAGAGAGAGTGCTGCACACCAGTCGGCAGCTAGCTTGAGGCGCTCTGCCTGTATGAGGGCGTAGACACCGTGTGAGCTCATGAACTGAGTACCATTGAGCAGGGCTAGACCCTCTTTGCTCTTGAGCTTGATAGGCTTCCAGCCAAACTTGCCGAGGACCTCGCAGGAGGGAAGCTTCTCACCCTTGTAGCGTACCTCGCCGTAACCGATGAGCGGGAGGAAGAGGTTGGCCAGAGGAGCTAAGTCACCTGAAGCACCTAGCGAACCGCGGTCATAGACGACGGGTAGGACATCAGCATTGAGCATGTCAACGATGCGCTGTACGGTCTCTACCTGTACGCCACTGTTACCGATCTGTAGGGCATGAGCCTTCAAGAGAAGCATGAGGCGAATGATGGGGGCTGCGACCTCGTCACCACAGCTACAAGCGTGGCTCTTGACGATATTTTCCTGAAGCTTAGTGAGCTGATCGGGAGAGATCGTGCGGTTACAGAGTGAGCCAAAGCCCGTGGTGACACCGTAGATGGGCTTGTCGACCTCCTCGACCTTGCGGTCTAGATAGTTGCGACAGTGCTCGATACGCTTGACAGCATCTGGTGAGAGGGTTAGCTCGAAGTGGTTCTCTAGATACTCTCGGCATAGCTCGATGGTGAGCTGCTCGCTGCCGATGGCGAATGATTTACGTGCTGACATGTTTCTCTATTTGCAAGCTTCCTTAGTATACTCTATGACCTTAGCCTCACGCTCGATCACCTCACGCTCGAGACGATCAGCCTCTGCGGTCATGTCTGCGACGTACTGCTCGTCCTTGATGGAGGTTAGGTTAATGCGAACGTTAAAGAGTGCGCCGATGATCGCATTGCGTGCGGACATCATAGCGACGCAGCCATCGGTGACGGCGTTTTGGTTACCATTGGAGACAACCTCCTCGATATCACTTAGCAGGCTGTAGACACGGCGAGCGACCTCCATGGGAACGTTGGCAGCAATCTTGGTAGCCTCTTGAATCTGGGCAGAGCGTGCAGCCTTCTGCTCGTCAGTATCTTTGGGCATTTGGAATGCAGCAAAGACAACGTTGTAAGCTTCGCTATCACGATCTACATCGAGGATCAACTGCTGACGGATCTCTTGCACACGCTCAACGAGTTGCTTCATCTGCTCCTCGACTTCGGCATACTTCTTTTTGCCAATGGTGAGTCCTGCAACCATCTCCGTGAGAGCGGCTGCGATGGAACCACAAAGTGCTGAGATGCTACCGCCTCCAGGTACAGGATCTTTGCCTGCGGTAGTGTCAAGAAACCCCTTGACGGTCAAGTCTGTTAGACTATTATTCATAGAATGATTGAGATTGTTTGTTAGTTAATTAATTGGGTAGCGACTAGCCCTGCTAGAAGACTAAACGCTGGGTGTGGGGGTCACGAGTTTGTTTTCGTAAACGGTACCCGCCTTGATGGTGGCTCGTACGAGGTTGACACCAAAGTGATAAGAGAGGAACTTGTACGAGGGGAAGCGTAGCAACGCTAGGTCACCCGCCTTGCCTACCTCGATGCTACCTATCTGATCAGCACGACCGATGGCGGCAGCACCATTGAGCGTGAGTGCTGTGACGGCTTCCTCGACAGTCATACCCATATAGATGGTTGCCAGAGCAAACATCAGCGGAATGGAGGAGCTGAAGCAGCTTCCTGGGTTGAGATCGGAAGCAACGGCTACAGCACAACCCGCATCGATCATACGACGTGCTGGCGCATACTCCTCGCCTAGGCTGAAGGCGGTACAGGGGAGGCAGGTAGCCACCGTGTCGCTCTGAGCCAATGCTTGAATACCTTTGTCAGATATCTGTAGCAAGTGATCAGCAGAGAGACATCCTAGCTCGGCTGCTAGCTCAGCACCGCCGAAAGAGACGATCTCGTCGGCATGCATCTTGACCTTGAGTCCCAGCTCCTTAGCACGAGTCAAGAGGATGCGTGTCTGCTCGTGATCGAAGACTCCTTTCTCAGTAAAGATGTCACAGCACTCTGCCAAGCCTCGCTCTACGACTACTGGCATGACTGTGTCACAGAGGTAGTGAATGAAGTCTGTGGAGCGTCCTTTGTACTCGGGCGGGGTATCGTGAGCTCCCATGAAGGTGGGGTAAAGGTCTATCGGGTGCTGCTTCTGTAGCGTCCGAATGACCTCTAGCTGCTTGATCTCTGTGTCAAGCTCCATACCGTAGCCACTCTTAGCCTCAACGGTCGTGACACCCATAGATAGCATCGCATCTAGATGTGCAGAGGCACGCTGGGTAAGCTCCTCAGCCGTTGCGCTGCGGGTAGCCTTCATCGTGTTGGCTATACCCCCACCACGCTCCATGATGCTCATATAGCTGTCACCAGCTAGTCGCCACTGGAACTCGTCCTCACGGTACCCCCCGAAGATGAGGTGGGTGTGACTGTCGACGAAGCCTGGCAAGACGCACCCGCCCTGAGCGTCATAAGCGACGCAGTCGGTGTGGTCTACTTGCTCAGCTTCTTGCATGGTTCCGACGAAGGCTATCTTGCCTTGTCGTACGATGATGGCGGCTGGTCCCTCGATGACTCCGATCTGGCGCATCGCCTCAGCGCCGTGCTGTGCGGTAGAGCCTGGACGAGTCACGATCTGACCGATGTTGTATAGATAGAGATTGGACATTAGATTTTAGAAGTTAGAAGTTAGAGATTAGAAGTTAGAGGTTAGACTTTAGAGGTTAGACTTTAGAGATTTAATGAGACCTGCAAGCATACGCCCTACTTCGTCAGAGAGGCTCAGAGTCTCTTTTAGCTGAGTCTCTGAGAGGTAGCCTATGCGTAGACAAAGCTCTAGCTGTGTCTCTAGCTCTGCCCGAGAACCTTGCGCTATGTGTAGGAAGTGATTCGTATCCCTCTTACTTTCTCTTGCATTCCCCTCTGCAATATTAGAGGGGATGGAGATAGCCGACCGTCTCATTTGGTCTGAGAGCGCATACTTCTCTTCCAGCGGTAGTTGGCGTATAAGATTATAGACATCTATGGTCAGTTGCATGGCTTTCTGCCAAACGATCAAGTCTCTATGATCCTTGCCGGCCACTCTATCTTCTAATCTCTATTTTCTAACCTCTAATCTCTAATCTCTATGTTCGCACTACTCCATCATGCGGAGCTCGAGGATCTGGGTCTCGCAGAAGTTCTCGATGCCGAGGTAGTACTCAGCGCAGTCGATGAGAGCCTTCATAGGTACAAGGCCGATGACCTCAGCACCAACGATCTCGACACCGTAGCGACGAGCCTCCATACGTACCATCTCGTGAGCACGATAGACGGCTGTCTTGGTGTAGTCGGTGAGGTTCATAGAGACCTGTACGATGTGCCTATCGGTCAGCTCTACGCCCATAGCCTTGCAGAAGCGTAGACCGCCACCGATGTGACGTACCTTCTTAGCAATCGCATCAGCAATAGAGAGGTCTGCAGTATTGAGGTTGACATTGTAAGCGACGAGTGGCATACGAGCACCGACAGCTACGACACCGGCCGTGGGGTGGATGTCAGCTGGACCGAAGTCTGGGTGCCACTCATCCTCGTGGATCTTCTCAGCCATACCCTCGAACTGACCCTTGCGGATCTTAGCGAGGTTCTCACGATGAGGAGCTGTAGCGCTCTTTTCATAGAGGAAGACGGGTACACCGATGCGCTCGCCGATCTCCTTGCCGACCTCCTTAGAGAGCTCGATAGCTTCCTCCATCTCCATGTTGCGGATGGGGATAAAGGGGATAACGTCGACAGCGCCCATACGTGGGTGCTGACCCTCGTGCTTAGTCATGTCGATCACCTTGACAGCGACCTCGACAGCGGCGAGGACAGACTTGCGGACAGCCTCAGGCTCGCCCATAACGGTAACCACGCAACGGTTGTGATCCTCGTCATTGCTGTAGTCTAGGAGCTTGACCCCCTTGGTCTCTCTAAAGGGTTGTACGATCTGCTCAATCTTTGCTTTGTCACGTCCCTCACTAAAATTGGGGACACACTCTACGATCTTTGTCTGGATAGCCATTATATTATCTATTTATAGTGTTGTGTTTTTGATATCTTGGTAAGCCTTCTCGATAGGTCTCCTCAAACATCCCGCTAAGTTACTGATTATTTGAAGTCCTGTCAAGCTTTTCAAGAGGAAAATAGTACTAAAGTATGCGTTAACTCTTATAGTAAGTGCGCTTGATACGCGGTGAGAGCTTGGAAATCACTTCGTATGGTATGGTGCCAATGCGCTCTGCGAGATCACTCACCTGTAAGCCTGGCACACCGAAGATGATCACTTCGTCACCCTCTGCGACTTTACCCTGGAGTGCCGTGAGGTCAACCATGCAAGTGTCCATACAGACGTTGCCCACGATCGGACAGAGCGTGTCATGGATCATAACGCTCCCCACGCGACAGCTAAAGCGTCGGTCATAGCCGTCGGCATAGCCAATAGGTATGATGCCGATCTGCCCGCCAGGAGCGACCTGCCCACGTCGTCCGTAGCCGATAGTCTCTCCGTCAGGGATCGTTTTGATCTGTAGGAGCGTGGTGCGCAGCTTAGCGACTGGCTCGAGGGTGAGACTTCCCGTAGCACTAATACCATATAGTCCTACCCCTAGACGCACCATATCGTAGTGATGGTGGTTGTATCGCTCGATGCCTGCAGTGTTTTGGACATGGCGCAACGGACGATAGGAGAGCTGACTCGTCAGGTAGTCGGCTCCCTCATCATAGAGGGCAAACTGACGCTCCGTGAAGTCACTCATCGTCGGCTCATCGGCAGCGGCTAAGTGCGTAAAGATACTCTGCACCCGTATCAGCGGCTCCACCTCGTGCAGCGTCTGAGCGAGATGCTCTAGGGTCGCTCTGTCTGGCGTGAAGCCCGTACGGTGCATACCCGTGTCTAGCTCGATGTGAACAGGATAGTGGCTCAGCCCCTGACGCTCCACGTGACGGGCAAACTCACGAAGTATGCGCTCGTTGTAGATCTCAGGCTCCAGGCGACTCTGCGTCATCACCTCAAAAGCCTCGACCTCGGGATTCATCACAATGATCGGCAAGAGGATTCCTTTGCTACGAAGCTCCTTGCCCTCGTCGGCTAGAGCCACCGCAAGAGCTGCGAGATCTTGCTGCTCCAGAGCCTTGGCCAGCTCGTAAGCCCCGATGCCATAGCCCTGCGCCTTGGCCATAACGATGATATGTGTCTCAGGTGAGAGGAGTGCTTTGTAGCTCTTCAGGTTGCTCACCAAAGCCTCTAGATCTATCTCTAACGTGGTCTCGTGCACCTGCTTGGCTAGGTGCTGTACGATACGCTCGAACTGGAATTGTCTGGCCCCCTTGACCAGGATCTCCGCTTGACTGATGGTGCCGAGCAGGTCATCGGCAAGGAGCTGGTCGGTCGTCTCGTAGAAGGCGGTCTTCCCTTCCCCACTCCCCTGGAAGTAGTCCTGATAGTTGCACAGCTCCCGACCCACACCGATGAAGAGCGTGTGCGGATACTGCGCAATCATCTCGCCCACCTGCTTGTAAAGGTCTCGTGGTAGCTGGGCACTCTGTAGGATGTCGGAAAGGATGATCACCGCCTGCTGATGCGAGGTGGCCGTGCGCTGCTTCTGAAAGTCGAGCGCAATGCGAAGCGAATTGATATCGTTGTTGTAAGCGTCGTTGATCAGTCGATTGCCCGCCTGCCCCTCCTTGACCTCCAGTCTCATCTCGATCGCCTCGAGCGTCGCAAAGCGAGCCAGAACCGCCTGGCGCTGAGCCGTGGTGAGTGGCAGGAGCCCAATGAGACAGAGACAGTGGGTAGCGTTTTGTATAGAAGCTTGATCCGCAAAGGGAATGGTCACCGTGCTGCTCTCGTCCGCATGCTGAGCTGTGATGGTTGTCGTGCCATCCGCTGCGCTGCTGTAAGAGACGTGATAGTAAGCTTTGCCTGGGGTAAGGCTCCAGCCGATAGCTTTGTCCGAAAGTCCTAGGTTGTCAATGCCTCGCTGTATCTCATCGCTGTCGGCATCATAGACAAAGTGGTCGGCATCGACGAAGAGCTGCAACTTCTCCTCGATCTTCTGATTGAGCGAAACGAAGTTCTCTTGATGCGCCGCTCCAATGTTGGTCAAGATACCGAGCGTCGGCCGTATGATGCGCTGGAGACGTAGCATCTCCATCGGCATCGAGATCCCCGCCTCAAAGATAGCGAGCGTATGCTCCTCCTCCATATTAAGTATAGAGAGCGGCACGCCCAGCTGCGAGTTGTAGCTCTTTGGCGAGCGCACGATGCGATAGCAACCTGAGAGGAGGTGATAGAGAAACTCCTTGACGACCGTCTTGCCATTGCTTCCCGTGATGCCGATGACTGGGTAATCGTAGCGCATACGCCAGTGGCTGGCTATCTGCTGGAGCGCACGGAGCGTCTCCTGCACCTGTACGATATTGGCATCAGGATAGCGCTCCACGTAGGGTTCGATCGGTTCGCAGATGAAGAAGGCACGCACCCCATGCTCATAGAGCTGGGGAATATATCTATGTCCGTCGCCCGAGGCGGTACGCATAGCGAAGAAGAGGCTGTCACTCGGTGAGGTGAGCTTACGACTATCGGTCAGGATATGTCGTATCGGACGCTCATCGACGAGATGCGTCTGGATAGGACGAAGGTACTCAAGGATGTTTTGCAGTGTAGACATTATAGTTGTATAATAGGGGTCATAATGATTCGACGATGGAGGGTATGCAGAGCTTCTCTCCATATTGCTCCTGATAGTGTGCTATTCGCTCAGCTATCTGAGCCTGTAGTCGCTCGGCTCCGTGTGGCGTCTTAGGACGATGCAGCGCCAGCTTTCGCAGACGCTGAGCCGCCTGACGCATCTCCACCTCACGTGCCTCTTGGCTTGCCCAGTATGCGACAAAATGATCTGCGATGTAGTCAATTGCTTCATCAGACGGATGAGTCAAGTCAGTAGCGTAAAAGCGGTAGTCCCGCAGCTCGTCATGCAGGATCTCATAAGCGGGGAAGTAGTGACAGGCGGGTAGCTCACGACAGAGTGTGTCGCAGAGGATACGTAGCTTGCTTTTTGACAAATTGCTCTCCGCCAATCCGTCCTGTAGATAGCGCACGGGACTAACGGTCAAGATTACTTGCAGCGGATACTTTGCAAGGAGCTGTGAAAGCGTATCAAGCATACGCTCCTGAAGTAGTTCTAGTGAAAGGTCTCGTCTGTCGAAGATACGTGCGGGCAGTTGCTGGCAATTTGCCACGGCACGACCACCCTCCGCAAGGTAATAGATCTGCGTCGTGCCGAGTGTGATCCAGAGCCAGTCCGCCTCCGCTAGTCGGCGATGAGCCGTATACCATAGCTGAGCGGTCGCCTCGCGTAGCGCCTCCTGACTCTCGCCATAGATCGTACTGTGGTGACGCAGACTATAGTAGAGTCCGTCACGCTCTATAATATAAGGAGTGTAATCAGGTCGGTGCGGTTCATCGCGGAGCAGATCCTCTAGCGTATCGCAGATGCTGATCGGATTGTAGAGCGTACCATAAGGATTGACCAGTACATCATATCCGAGGTGTCTCATCCGCTCGCCTATATGCTCACTAAAGCAGGAGCCAAGTGTCAAGATACGATCCCCATAGCGCCCCGCCATAGACGTCGGCAAAGGGGCTATCTGAATCGGTGTGAACCACTGTATGGATCGGGAGGTGAGCATCTAGTGAAGTGTCAAGGCACAGAGCCACCACAAAGGTACAAAAAAGCGGGTAGCACTCGTCTGAGTACTACCCGCGATTCAGAGGGAACAGCGTATCTGATAGTGTATTAGTGAGTCGTCCTCTAGAAGCGGCCCACAATCCCTATCGAGTAGTCTCTTGTGTTAACTTCAGCTTGTGCTGACGGCATGGTACTGAGCAGGCTAATCTGTCCGAAGAGCCCGAAGAAGCCGTACCCTATCTCACCACGCAGATCCAGTCCGAAGGGACGCACATTGAGGTCATTGTCCACAAGTGTATTGACCCGCTCATCGAGAGAACGTGTGCGAGAGTTTTGCAGACATACGAACTTCGGGACGATCGATAGCGAGCTCCACGCATTCGTCTCACCCCAGGAGAGTGACAGACCTACGGGCATCTCAATAGTAAGGATACCTAGCTGCGTCCATGAGTAAACCATATCTGTCGACTCCTGCTTTAGGACAGTCAGTCCCTCATCGTCACGCTGCATAGCGTACTTCTTATCAAAGGCAAAGTTACGCGCTACGAGCGAGGTCCCTACGTTGAAAGCCCACGGACTACGACCGATCTGAAGGATGCCATAAACACCAAATTCTCCACGAGTAGAGCCCCAGAAGCGCTGCTTGCCAACCCACTCAGGAGCGGTAAAAAGATTCCAACCGAAGGATGCGACAAGGTGATAAGAGACATCTCCCATCAGTGTCTTGTAGATGATGGGTTGCCCGTCCTGCTTATGGACCGTACTGATTCGAGAGCGATTCCAAGGAGCCTGACGACCACCTCTCGTCCACACCTTATCTATATAGAGTGGCACTTCTTTCTCCTGACCTTCAGGGAGTCGACTCGCCACCTCTATCTGAGTGTCTTTCTCGCCTCGCATCACATAGACCGTACGGTCAGCTAGCTGGATCGTATCACACGACGTCACAGTCTGCCCTGCGGCTCCTAGCGTAGAGAGTAGTAGGGTGACTAGCGCAAATATGGGTAATGTATAAACTCTTGAGTACATAGTTACGATGCGATTAGAAGGTAATACTTAGTCCAGCTGTGAGGAGCCCCTTGTTGTTGTACCCGCTCATAGCGTCTTTGACAAGGAGTAGTGACTGAGGCGTATAGTGCACATATAGTCCGATAGGTCTAAAGTCGATAAAAGCACCATAAGTCATCGACAAGGGCGGTGTAGCCTCTGTCTTGGTGCGCTCCTTATGGCGATTGCCATACTGCTTGTGCATCACATACTCCTTGTATTTGATCTGTGGGATCACCTCGATGCCGATGCGCATACGGCTATTCATTACAGGGCGCATGCCCAGCGTGATCGGGAGCGATATGTAGCGTGTCACCAGCTTGCTCTGGCGTAGCCCTATTTTCTCATCGTAGTGGTTCTGTGACAGTCCGTTGAACTCTTTGGTAGGCGTAAAGTAGTAACCATCACGCAAACTATAAGTACGCCCCTCGAAAGCAAAGTCAAAGCCAACGAAGTAGCGCCCCCGCAGGTAATACCTATACCCTATCGGAGCCACCATATAGTGGTTGAAGCAGGGGGTGGCCGCATGAGCGAAAGCATCTCCCAGCATCATTGTCGAGCCGAAGTAAAGCTTCGGCAGGAGGCGTATCGTACCCCAGCGAAAGCTGTTGTCATCGTAGAGGCCGAGTGCACCTCCTACGCCCGAAAGTCCCTGACGTAACTCACGATCTAGCGAGAACGCATTCGTCTCCATACGGTGTACACGGTGCTGCTCGTTGTAGTCAACGAGTGTCACGTCGGTCTGATCTTTACTAGACTCTATAATGACTTTGTAGTCATCCCGCTTGATGATTGTGTCTGGAGCGAGGGTCGCTAAGGGTGTTGCCTCTAGCCAGCTCGTGGCAAAGAGAAGGAGCAAGCCTGCGAGCAGACCTTCTCGTAGCGAAGCACATAAGTAATACTGCATAGGTAGTAGTTGTGATATGAGTTGGTTAAAACGAAGATTGTTACTTCGACAAAGTTAGAAAAATATTGCTACCCGATGAACAGTTCCACCGCTGGAACTAAAAAGTTCCTCCCTTGGAACTGAAAAGTTCCCGCCTTGGAACTCGAAAGTTCCTGCCTTGGAACTAAAAAGTTCCAAACGGGGAACTTTCTTTGGAACTCGTATCTACTACGAAAACAGCACGATACGAATTAGAGACTAAAAGGGAGAGACTAGCAGAATAACCTTATGAGACTGTTGCAAAAGTCAACAGTCTCACAATCTTGCTTGCAAGATTGTCCTGAGTTTGCAAAAAGGATGAAACGCAAGGCGCTGAGGGTGAGGTCTGAAGGGAGCATACCTCCGTATGTGACCGAAG
>UWSO01000010.1 GCA_900538385.1 uncultured Porphyromonas sp. | reverse complement strand
AACCTAAACTATAAGACACCCAATGAAGTCATCAAAAACATCATTCTTGAGAAATTGCATTAGCGGGTGGAATGTACGGCCCTAGAGATAAAATTGAAATCTTAGCTCCGCTTCAGATATTTGAGTACCTTTGCATAAATACTGTATGATGCCCTTTGTATAGTCTGTGATATAGACTTATAGAAGGGCCATACTCTTGCTTGACTCCTTTTATCTGTTGTACCCATAGCACATCCCGCACGTTTCACCGCTAAGATTCACGCTCGCCTATGTCGCATCACACACCTCGTCCACGGCGTCGATCGCTACTACCTTCCTCTAGGATTATTGCCATCGTCTGTATCGCCCTGCCGCTCTTTCTGCTTGGATCTATAGCTCTCTTGGAGGTAGGCAAGAGCCACCTAGAGCAGTCGGTGCGTGAGGAGATGACCTTCACCGTCCTACTAGACCCTGAGACTACTGCTCAAGACAGTATACGACTGATGCAGCAAGTGAGTCGGGCTCCATACGTCAAAGACGTGACCTACATAACGCCCGCCGAGGCTGCACGACAGCTGGAGGAGGAAATCGGCGAAGATCCTGTGGCCGTCCTCGGCTTCAACCCCCTACAGCCCTCTCTGGAGGTGCATCTCAAGTCACAGTACGCCGTAGCCGATAGCATGGCGCAGATAGAGCGAGACTTCGCCTCGTGGGGCAATGTGCAGACGATGAGCTATCGTGGCGACATGCTCCAGATGATTGATGAGAATATGCAGCATCTCTCGACGATCCTACTGATTGTTTCGCTGATTCTACTGATCATCGCTATCATACAGGTCAATAGTATGACCCACATTATGATCTACAGCAGACGCTTCCTGATCCGCTCTATGACCCTACTGGGTGCCAAACCGAGCTTGATACGTAAGCCCTTTACCACCTACAGCATCTTCAATGGTCTGTGGGGTGGTCTGCTGGCGACTTGCATGATCCTAGGCACGCTCTGCTATATGATGCAGCGTAACCCGCTACTCCTCGAGAGCTATCTCAGCTACACCGAGGTAGCTATCATCCTGGGGGGGATTATCTGTCTTGGTATCTTGCTCTCTTGGATCACCGCTTCTATATCGACAAGCAGATACATTCGGATGGATGGCGGACGCATTGTCATGGCTTAGTCACTATCTTATACATCACAACTTATCTATTATGGTATTTGGCAAGAAGAACTATATCCTCCTAGCGATCTCCGTGGGGATCATCATCTTGGGTCTCCTCTTAATGTCGGGAGGAGGTAGTGCAGACAGCACAGAGTTTACGGCTGAGATCTTTAGCACACGCCGTATCGTCGTGGCGCCTATCGTCACCCTGATCGGCTTCCTCTTGATCATCTACGCTATCATGGCTAAGCCCAAAAACCCCAACAAAAGCAACGACAAGGATAGCAATACTACGCCACAGAACAAGTAAACCTCTTGTGCCGATAGTCTTAAGATGACGCTACTCGAATCCATTATCCTAGCCATCGTAGAGGGGCTGACGGAGTTTCTCCCAGTCAGCTCTACGGGGCATATGATCCTCACCCAGGGTATACTCGGGATGGAGAGCACACCCTTCCTTCGCGCCTTTACGGTGATGATCCAGTTTGGTGCAATCCTATCGGTCGTGGTGCTGTACTATAAGCGCTTCTTCACCTTTCGTGTGGAGGAGAGCGCACGACAGCTACCTCAGCGGTGGCAGTGGGTCGGACGCTTCTCCTTTTATATCAAGCTCCTCGTCGGTCTGATCCCCGCAGCAGTCATCGGGCTACTACTGGAGGAGCAGATAGATAAGCTCCTAGACAATGTCTATGTAGTCGCCACGATGCTCTTCTTGGGTGGCATCTTTATGCTCTTCATTGATCGCATTTGGCCAGCTACAAAACAGACGGTGGAGCGTCCGTCGTATCGCAATGCTTTCGTCATCGGTTGCTTTCAGACCATCGCTATGATCCCGGGCGTGTCACGCTCTATGGCGACGATCGTGGGTGGACTGCAGCAACGGCTCACGAGACGCGCAGCGACCGAGTTCTCCTTCTTTCTAGCAGTTCCGACGATGCTAGGCGCTACCCTGCTCAAGGGGTACAAGCTCCTCGCTGATCCAGTCTCTAGTCAGATGCTGCAGGAAAACTGGATGGCACTGCTCGTAGGCAATGTGGTTGCCTTCGTGGTAGCACTGCTGGCGATCAAGTTCTTTATCAACTATGTGACCCGCTACGGCTTCAAGCTCTTTGGCTACTACCGTATCGTGGTCGGTCTACTGGTACTCATCCTACTACTCTGCGGAGTGCCCCTAGCGATGCATTAAGATGAATCAGGAAGTCTCCTCCAAGCTCTACACTCCTGCCGACCTGCAGGCTCATCGCCCCCTCACGCTACGTACGGGAGCGATCATACCCTTGGACAAGCCGTTGGGGTGGACCTCCTTTGACGTAGTCAATAAGGTACGCATCATGGTGCGCAAGGTGACAGGGGTCAAGCGCATCAAGGTGGGACACGCTGGGACGCTCGACCCACAGGCGACGGGCGTGCTGGTGCTCTGCACAGGGCGTGCTACGAAGCTGATCGAGCAGCTGATGGATCACGACAAGGAGTACTGCGCCACGCTCCAACTCGGAGCCACCACACCCTCTTTCGATAGCGAGCACGAGATCGACGCGACCTATCCCTACGAACATATCACGGAGGAGATGGTGCGGAGTACCTTGCGCCAGTTCACGGGAGAGATCGATCTGCGACCTCCCACCTTCTCGGCAGTCAAGGTAGGCGGCATACGCGCCTACGACCTAGCCCGTCAGGGACAGGAAGTAGAGCTAGCGCACAAGCGCGTCACCATTCACGAACTCGAGCTGGTGAGCTTTACGCCCCCCACCCTACAGCTACGTATCGTCTGTAGTAGAGGCACCTACATTCGTTCGCTGGCACGCGACCTCGGCACGGCTCTCGACTCGGGAGCTTATCTCACCCAGCTGGTGCGGACACGCTCTGGCGAGGTGTCACAGGCGGACTGCTTTAGCCTCGATCAACTAGACGAGCTACTAGCCCTAACGCCCGACGAGGAAAAACTCTCCTGACCAAACACCCTTGCTATACTCACTCTATCCCATTAGAAACAAAATCCAATATGCGACATAAAGCGAAGCTATCACACTTTGACTACAAGCTCCCCGAGGAGCTCATTGCTCAGTACCCGACGACCTTCAGAGATCAGTCTCGTATGATGGTGCTACACCGCACCGACGGCTCTATCGAGCATAAGAACTTTGTGGACATCCTCGACTACTTCGGGGAGAAAGACACCTTTGTCTTCAACGACACCAAGGTTTTCCCCGCAAGACTCTATGGTCTGAAGGAGAAGAATCAGGCGAAGATCGAGGTCTTCCTACTGCGCGAACTCAACGAATCTCTGCGTCTATGGGATGTCCTCGTAGATCCAGCACGTAAGATCCGCATCGGCAACAAGCTCGAGTTTGGCGAGGAGGGCGGTGCCCCCGTCCTGGTCGCTGAGGTGATTGACAACACCATCTCTCGAGGACGTATCCTGCGCTTTCTCTACGATGGCTCTCATGAGGACTTCCTCAAGGATCTGTACAGTCTAGGCGAAGCACCGCTACCCGCGGAGATCAAGCGACCCGCTGAGCCAAGCGACCTAGAGCGTTATCAGAGTGTTTTTGCAAAGCATATCGGTGCCGTGTGCGCCCCCGCTGCGAGCCTGCACTTTAGCGACATTATCCTGCACAAGCTACGCCTACAGGGGTGCAACCTTGCTTTCCTCACGCTACACCACAACCTCTCTAGCTATCAGGAGATCGAGGTTGAGGCGATCAGCAAGTATAAGGTGGAGAACGAAGAGATGTATATCCCCATCGAGTGCTGCGATATCGTCAATCAAGCGCGCGACGACAATGCACAGATCGTTGCCGTCGGAGCGACCGTCATGCGAGCCCTCGAGACGGGCGTCAGCACGGATGGCTACCTCAAGGAGTTCAGTGGCTGGACCAATGAGTTTATCTATCCGCCTTACCACATTCACTTGCCGACCGCTATGCTGACCAACTTCAATGCGCCAAAGAGCATCAACCTCATGTGCGCTGCCACCATGGGTGGTGAGAAGAATGTGATGAATGCGATGAATGTAGCGGTCAAGGAGAAGTACCGCTTCGGCTGCTACGGGGATGCGCTCCTCATTATGGACTAACCTATCTCGCTAAGACTCTCTCACTGTCGCTCCTATGCCTACTGCTTATATAGCCCTCGGTAGCAACCTTGACAATCCTCGTCACCAGCTGCTAGAGGCGATCAGGCGAATGCGCCTTCGTGGGCTCCAGATCTACAGTATAGCCCCCTTTGTGGAGACTCGTCCCGTGGGCTTCGCTTCGGAGCACCTCTTCCTCAATAGCGTCGTGGCCGTTCACACGACAGCGACACCAGCAGAACTTTTGGCACAGCTTCAGGCTATCGAGCGTGAGATGGGGCGACGGCACAAGTCGCACGACGGCATCTACTCCGACCGAGTCATAGACCTAGACATCCTGCTCTACGACCAGTTGGTCATGACCACGCCTGAGCTCACCATCCCGCACCCTCGTATGTGTGAGCGAGCCTTCGTCCTGCAGCCACTCAGCTACATAGCGCCTGAGCTTACGATCCCCACGACGGGGACTACCGTGGCTCAGCTACTAGCCGCCCTGCCCGCATGATACATGATCTGAGCGAAACGATCTGCGCACCGGCCACCGCACTAGGCGGAGGGCTTGCCGTCGTACGTATCTCGGGAAGCCTAGCCCCACAGATCGCTGAGACGCTTCTTGGCAAAAGGCTCGCGCCTCGTGAAGCCACGACCGCTGGGCTACGCATTGACGGGCAACTCATAGACCTCGTCGTAGCCACCTACTTCGCCGCACCACACTCCTACACTGGCGAGGAGGTCGTCGAGCTCTCCTGCCACGCCTCCCCCTTCATCGTACGCTCCATACTAGAGTGGATCGCTCAGCAAGAGGGGTGCCGTATGGCAGACCCTGGCGAATTCACCCGTCGTGCCTTAGCGCATGGCAAGCTAGACCTCGCCGAGGCGGAGGCGGTCGCTGACCTCATCGCTGCGACCACTGCCACACAGCACAAGATGGCTATGGAGCAGCATACCGGCAGGCTCAGTCACCTACTCAACGAACTGCGGGCGACGCTTCTACGCTTTGCGGGACTTCTCGAGCTAGAGCTAGACTTTAGCGAAGAGGATGTCGCCTTTGCCGATCGCTCCACACTGGTTGAGACGCTAACCACCATACAGCATCAGCTCCGACTGCTTACGCAAAGCTTCACCACGGGGCAAGAGCTCCAGCAGGGCATCCCGACCGCTATCATCGGCGCACCCAATGTGGGCAAGAGCAGCCTCCTCAACGCCCTCCTCCAACACGAGCGAGCCATCGTCAGCGACATCCCTGGCACCACCCGAGACACTGTCGAGGGGCGACTAACCATTCGCGGTACACTCTTCCGACTCATCGACACTGCCGGCCTGCGCCAGACGACCGACCTCGTGGAGCAACTAGGCATCGAGCGCAGCTACCAGCAGATATCCTCGGCACGGCTTATCCTCTGGGTCATCGCCCCGCCCCTGCCCACGTGGGACGAGCTAGAGGCACAGCTCAGCGAGATACTTCCACTCACCGCCCCCGATAGTACCCTCATGCTCCTGCTCAACAAGCGGGATCTACTCACCGAGAGCGAGGCCACGAACTGGCTCAGCCACTGCTCCGAACAGCTACAGCGCATCACGAACAAACGGCACATCACCCCTCCGCTAGCTATCTCAGCACGAACCGCTGAGGGCATCGAAGCTCTCGAAGAGCTTATGGTCACCACTGCCCAGCCCCTCCACAGCGATGAAGAGACCGTGATGCTCTACAACCTGCGCCACTACGAGGCGCTCACCAAGGCGAGTCGCGCCTTAGAGTTAGTCTCCGAGGGACTCCACAACGGCTTGACCAGCGACCTTATCACCCCCTATCTCCGTGAAGCGATCGAAGAGATCGGCCTCGTCACAGGCGCCTCCATCACCTCCGACGAAGTGCTCGGCTTCATCTTCTCCCACTTCTGCATCGGCAAGTAACTTCTGACTATCTCGGAGTTCATCGAAGAGGATGAGGATGCTCAGAGGTAATAGCTAATCCTTTTTGAGTCCTGCGGATCCACTTCATCTGTTGTTTGGCTTTGTATCAGCAAACAAGAGCGCTATGCTAGTCGTTGCGAAGCTGCTCCCGAAGAAGTTGTTGGCGGCTTTTGCTGCGGGTCACCATGAAGACGCCGAGCAGGATGAGGATCGCGGAGGCGACTTTGGTGAGTGTGAGTTGATCTTGACCCATCATGACAGCCAGCAGCGAGGCGATGACGGGGATACCGTAGTTGTAGATGCTGACGACCGTGGGACGCAAGCCTCGCTGTGCGAAGAGCAACAAGAGGTAGGCGACAAAGGTGGCGCCCACGACGACGAAGGCTAGCTGCCCGTAGAAGGTAGCGTCGAAGGTGCTCCACTCGGTGCTCATCATGTCACGTACGCCCATCGGAGCGGAGCCGAGGAGGGAGATGACAAAGATCCACTTCATCAAGGTGACCGGGTGGTACTTCTGTATGAGAGTCTTGAATGAGGTGAGATAGATGGCGTAGGAGACGGTTGCCGTGGCGCAAATCAGGTCGCCTAGCGTAGAACCCGCGGTGGAGGAGCCGTTCGTGGATACGAGGAGCAGGGCACCCGAGGCTCCGATGAGTACGCCGATTCCCTTGAGTCGTGTGATCGGCTCTTTGAGCACGATGGCTGCGAGAAGCATGGTGACGATGGGTCCTAGCGTGGCAACGAGCGACTGATTGACAGGAGAGGTCATCGACATGCCAATGGCGAAGAGCCCTTGGTTGAAAAAGATACCTGTCAGGGAGGCTAAGATCATCTTGCCCCAATCCTTGCGGTCGATGCGCTCTCGTGGCACCCACAGCGAAGCGATCCAAAAGAGTATCGTGGCACCTAGGAAGCGACAGAACATGTGCGTATATGGAGTGAGCCCCCCACCAAGGAGTGCCTTGGTGAAGGGCCCATTGATTCCAAAGATAATTGTGACGCAGAGCATCACGAGGTGTAGTCTCCAGCGAGATCTCATTACGATAGTATAGCGTGTTTTAGAAGATAAGCTTGCCACACTGGCTGCAGTGTGTCGGCTCTTTGCCTAGAAGACGATTGCGCACGATGCTCTCGATGCGATTTTGGAGATCCTCCAGGGGCATGAGGTCTATGACATCTCTAACGAAAGCAACGCTCAGCATGACCCGTGCTTCGTGCTCGGGGATGCCTCGCTGCATCATGTAGAAGAGCGCCTGCTCGTCGAGATGCCCCGTAGCCATACCGTGCGAACACTGGACATCGTCGGCATAGATCTCTAGCTGAGGCTTGCTGTACATACGAGCCTCAGGCGAGAGGAGCATATTGCGGTTGCTCTGGTAAGCTTCGGTCTGCTGTGCCGACTGTGCTACGAAGATGCGCCCCGAGAAAGCTCCCGTGGACTGCTCATCGAGGAGGTTCTTAAAGAGCTGCGTGCTATGACACTTGGGCTTGATATGCTCGACACGTGTGAAGGTGTCGACATGCTGTGTACCATTGGTCACAGCCACCCCGCCGAGTGTCTGCTCGGCATGTTCGCCGAGGAAGCGTGTCCGGAAGCTATTGCGCGTGATTCCATTATTGAGCGTATAGGCGGCGAGGGTCA
This sequence comes from uncultured Porphyromonas sp., assembly GCA_900538385.1. Lineage (GTDB taxonomy): Bacteria > Bacteroidota > Bacteroidia > Bacteroidales > Porphyromonadaceae > Porphyromonas. The sequence goes on along the minus strand of UWSO01000010.1, from coordinate 50,877 downwards.
CTTGGCTCTCTGCCCCCTGGCGCAGGAAGTAGCCACAAGTGCGGTGCGTCTGGTGGCTATTCTCCTCCATGTCGAAGAGCTTGAGCTGAGCGCCATTGCCAACGTAGATCTCGGCCACTTGGTTGACGAGGAAGCTGGTCCGATCTATCGTATGGTCGCAGACAAGGACAGAGGCTTTGGCACGATCACCGAGGATGATGAGCCAGCGACGAATGCAGAGGAGTGGCTCCTGAGCGTGGAGTAGCTGTACGAGCTGCACGGGCTGCTCGAGCTGCATGCCATCGGGTACGTAGAGGACGAAGGCGTCCTGCACGAAGAGCGTGTTGAGCGCGATGGTGCCGTCGGTATCGACCTCGGCTATTTGCCCGTAGTAACGCTCCGCCAAGTCGGGGAACTCCTTGACAAACTCCTTGATGGAGCCTACGAAAACTCCTTCGGGGAGCTTGCGCTTTTGGTTGACGTAGTGGGTGTAGAGGTAGTTGCTGTTGAGAGCACTCGCCTTGATGGTGAGCTCATTGACCGATAGGTCGCAGCTATACTGAGGGAGCTGCTTATGCCCTGCGGGAGCTAGGTCTAGCTCCTGTAGGTTGATCCCGTAGTCGGGAGCGTAGAGCGCCTCGACATCCGTGCGCTGCCAGTCCTCCATGCCGAGCTGGGGCAAGGCGTACTCGCTCAAAGCCTCCTGAGCGGAGGCACGCTGCGCTTGTAGCACAGGCAAGCTGTGCTGCTCAATGTATGCCTGCTGAGACTGATAAAGGTCTAGATACTGCAGGTGTGCGGTGGGTGGTTGCTTACGTGGATTCATTGCTTCTCTTCCTCTTTAGCTACCTCTTCCTTAATCCAGTCGTATCCCTCGTCCTCTAGTCTGAGGGCTAGCTCAGGTCCGCCCGATGTGACGATCCGACCCTTGTACAGAATATGGACAAACTGCGGCTTGATGTAGTCCAGCAGTCTCTGGTAGTGGGTGATGACGACGCAAGCGCTGTCGGGACGCTGGAGTGTGTTGACTCCGTGTGCGACGGCTCGCAGAGCGTCAATGTCTAGTCCACTATCGGTCTCATCGAGTATCGAGAGGCGTGGCTCGAGGACTGCCATTTGGAAGATCTCGTTGCGCTTCTTCTCGCCACCGGAGAAGCCCTCGTTGACCGAACGCTTGAGGAGACGGTCGTCGAGACCGACCACCTCGCGCTTTTCTTTTAGCATCTTGAGGAACTCCCCTGCAGGCATTGGCTTCTCGCCCTGAGTCTTGCGACGCTCGTTGAGTGCTGAGCGCATGAAGTTGACCATGCTCACGCCTGGTATCTCTACGGGGTACTGGAAGCTGAGGAAGAGTCCAGCGTGTGCACGCTCGACCGCATCCATAGCCAGCAAATCCTGACCGAGGTAAGTCACTTCGCCAGAGGTTACGGTAAAGGTGGGGTGCCCTACGAGGACGGACGAGAGGGTACTCTTGCCACTTCCGTTGGGCCCCATGATAGCGTGTGTCTCACCCTCACGGATGGTGAGATTGATCCCTTTGAGTATTTCTTTGTCGCCTATGTTGGCGTGGAGATTCTTTATGTCGAGTATTACGTTGCTCATAGTAGTGTGTAATCTGTATCTATATAATGTGTAGCGGGGTCGTGCTAGCCGACACTTCCCTCGAGGGTTACGGAGAGGAGCTTCTGCGCCTCAACGGCAAACTCCATCGGGAGCTTGCTCATCACCTCACGGGCGTAGCCGTTGACGATCAGACCGACCGCCTCCTCGGTGGTGATGCCACGCTGGTTGCAGTAGAAGAGCTGATCCTCATTGATCTTAGAGGTCGTTGCCTCATGCTCCACGACGGCAGAGTCATTGCGTATGTCTGCGTAAGGATAAGTGTGCGCTCCGCAATGGTCGCTCAGGAGAAGGCTGTCGCACTGTGAGTGGTTACGTGCATTCTCTGCAGAGGCAGCGATGGAGACCAGTCCGCGGTAGCTATTTTGGCTACTACCGGCGGAGATCCCCTTGGAGACGATGGTGCTGCGGGTGTTGCGTCCGAGATGAATCATCTTCGTGCCAGTGTCCGCCTGCTGGTAGTTGTTGGTTACAGCGACAGAGTAAAACTCTCCTACCGAGTCGTCACCCCGTAGGATGCAGCTGGGATACTTCCAGGTGATAGCCGAGCCCGTCTCGACCTGTGTCCAAGAGATCTTACTACGGTCGCCACGGCACAACCCACGCTTGGTGACGAAGTTGTAGATACCGCCTCGCCCGTCCTTGTCGCCTGGGTACCAGTTCTGAACTGTCGAGTACTTGACCTCAGCATCGGTCTCAGCGATGATCTCGACGATGGCTGCGTGGAGCTGGTTCTCGTCACGCATCGGAGCCGTGCACCCCTCTAGGTAACTCACGTAAGCGCCTTCGTCTGCTACGATGAGCGTACGCTCAAACTGACCCGTATTGGCCGCATTGATGCGGAAGTAGGTCGACAGCTCCATCGGGCAGCGCACACCCTTAGGGATATAGACAAAAGAGCCGTCACTAAAGACCGCTGAATTCAGCGCTGCGAAGTAGTTGTCGTGCGACGAGACCACCTTGCCCAGGTACTTGCGCACGAGGTCAGGATGCTCGCGTACCGCTTCATTGAAAGAGCAGAAAATGATGCCCAGCTCCTTGAGCTTTGTGCGGAAAGTCGTCTTCACCGAGACGCTATCCATGACCGCATCGACCGCCATATTGCCCGAGAGCATAGCTCGCTCGTGGAGCGGTATGCCGAGCTTGTCAAAGGTCTTCTCGATCTCAGGATCTATCGTGCCGTCTCCAGGGGTCTTGTGACGAGGAGCCGCATAGTATATAATGTCTTGATAGTCTATCTCAGGGATCGAGAGATGCGCCCAGTCGGGTCGCTCGAGTGTGAGCCAGTGATGATAAGCCTTGAGGCGGAACTCAAGGAGCCACTCGGGCTCTTCTTTCTTCTCCGAGATGAGACGTACCACCTCTTCGTTGAGACCCTTGGGGATGGTCTCGGTATGGACGTCGGTCACGAAGCCATACTTGTAGTCCCCCTGGGTGATATCGTCGAGGATGTCCTCACCCGTCGGAGTCACCGCACGCGCCTCTGTGTCAGTAGGCGTAGGGATCGTTTGCTTAGGATTATATTCGCTATTCACTTGATTGTTGCTTTAATTGTTTATCCTGCCAAGAGGTCAAGTCGCCCAGCGCAGCCCATGGTATCAAGCCACGGACTGGGTCGTATAGTCTAGACTTGTCCCGCTGATCCCGTCGAGGCTCAGCTGGCTCGCCCTCTTTTCTTGTGATGTCGGGCAGCTGTTCCAGCACCCCTCGAGGCAGTATGAAGTCGGTTAGATTAAATATAAGGCTAAAGAATAAGATGACGAAGGCTCCCGCAAAGAGAGCGCCCATAAGTTTATTGACAACTGAGAGTGACGAACGCTTAATCGCTCTCACTGTAGGACGAGCTAGGAAAGCGATGCCCCAGCAAGAGAGCGAGAATGTAGCTACATAAGCGGCCACCACAGCCACTCCGTGAGGTAGTCCGAAGGTGCGAGAGACCCACAGTGCTACGGGTACGCCTACCCAGCGCACCATCACATAGCCAACAGCGATACCCAGCACGCCAATCAGTGCCGACACGACACCCCTCTTGAAGCCCTTGAAGAGTGCCCACGCTGTACAGCCCATGACCATATAGTCAATCCAATTGAGCGTATCCCCTTCCATCGTTATCGTCAGCTACTTCTGTCTCTCTCCTAGTAATGTGATAAAGCGCTCTAGCGTCTCCCTTGTGGCACTTGGTGCGAAGCTTCTGAGCAAGTCAATCGCCTCTTGGAGGATGCCCTGGATCTGCCTCTCTGTGTAGTCGATGCCACCACGCTCGCGGGCTATGCGGAGGAGGTAGTCTATTGAGTCCGCTTTGATAGGTTGTTGTAGATACGAGATGATCTCGTCACGCTCCGTAGGGGTCGCATGATTCAGGACATAGAGCAGCGGGAGGGAGACCTTCCCCTCGATAAGATCGTGACCCGTAGGCTTGCCGACATCCTTGCGCTTGTCATAGTCAAAGAGATCATCCTGCAGCTGGAAGGCACGTCCCATCAATTGCCCTAGACGGGCACAGCGCTCCACCTGCTCCTCGGGAGCATCTACGCTCAAGGCTCCCAGCTTGGCACTCGCCTCAAAGAGCGCTCCCGTCTTACGATCTACTACTGCATAGTAGTCCTCCTCACGGTAGGTGTGTGCTTTCGAGAGGGATAGCTGCATTAGCTCTCCGATAGAAAGATTGCGTCCAGCCTGGGCGACGACACGTAGCATCTCAGGATTGTGTTCTCGAGAGATCAACTCTAGGAAGGCGGTCGAGAGTACGTAGTCTCCCATCAAGACCGCCTGATGATTACTGTAGAGTGCATTGAGCGTAGGCTGTCCACGTCGTGTGTCCGACCAATCGATGACGTCGTCGTGAATTAGCGAGGCGGTATGTAGTAGCTCTATGACCAGCGCTGCCGAGAGCGTCTGCTTATTGGTTTGTCCTGCGCATAGCTGAGCGCATAGACCCACGATGATCGGACGGATATGCTTACCCGAGGAGTGCTGTAAGTGTTCCAAGGCGTGTGACAGCACCGGCGCATCACTCTGTAGTGACCGCCTGAAGTCCTGCTCGAACTCCTTGATAAAGTCCGCTATCGGCACCAATAGCTGCGCACGCTCCTCTTGGCTCATCATCGCTCTTGTCTCTATACCTCTAGACTCTCCACCTCGTGGAGCCACATACTGCTCACCGCATCGCTCGGCATACGCCACTCTCCACGTGAGGAGAGCGAGACGCTCTGCACCTTAGGTCCGTCGGGCATCGCATTGCGCTTGAATTGCTGAGAGAAGAATCGCTTGAAGAAAACTCCCATCCAGTGCTTGATCTCTTGGGGCGTATAAGCTCCCTCAAAAGCGACCTTGGCGAGGTAAAAGATCTTCTTAGGCTCAAAGCCATCGAGTAGGAAGTGATAGATAAAGAAGTCGTGTAGTTCGTACGGACCTACGAGGCTCTGCGTCTGCTGCTCGCTGCCAGCCTTCGTGTCCTTGATCGGCAGTAGCTCTGGACTAATCGGCGTGGCAACGATGTCTTGTAGCGTCGTAGATAGTGGCGTGTCTCCAGCCTTGTGCGTAGCATACCACCCGACGATCAGCTGTACGCTCGTCTTCGTGATACCACTATTCACCGCATACATAGACATGTGGTCCCCGTTGAAGGTGCACCAGCCCAAGGCGATCTCAGACAGGTCTCCCGTCCCGATGACGGGCGCATGGTACATATTGGCTAGATCCATCAATATCTGCGTCCGCTCACGCGCCTGCACATTCTCAAAGGTCGCATCCTCCCGATTACCCTTATAGTCGATGGCTGAGAGATGCTGCTCCGTCGCCTCCTTGATATCTATCTCACGGATCGTCACACCCAGCTCCTGCATCATCGTGTAGCCGTTGCGATAGGTGCGCTCAGAGGTGCCAAAGCCCGGCATCGTCACCGCAATGATCTGCTTGCGATCCAAGCCCAAGAGGTCAAAAGCCTCTGCCGTCACCAGTAGAGCCAGTGCCGAGTCCAGTCCGCCCGAGATGCCGATCACGGCATGCTCCGCACGCATGTGCTTGAGGCGCTGTATGAGTCCACACACCTGTATCTGAAACATCTCGTGACAACGCTCCTCAGGGTTCGCCCCCTCAGGCATAAAGGGATTGCGCTCGATGACACGATCCATAGGCTGTGACTCCTCCTCAGAGCGTAGCGTGAAGGGGATGCTCACCAGCTCCTCCTCGTCGGTAAAGTGATTGACCGCACTCTTGAAGCTGCTATTGATCAGCCGCTCGCCATGGATACGAGACACGTCGATGTCGCTCACGATCATCCGCTCCTTGTACTCAAAGCGGCGCATCTCCTTGACGATCTTGCCCACCTCAGCGATAAACGCCTTGCCCGTGTAAACTAGATCGGTCGAGCTCTCGCCATAGCCACTAGAGGCGTACACATAGCCACAGATAGCCTGCGACGTAGCACCACTGATCAGCGAGCGGAGGTAGTCATGCTTGCCCGCATTCTCATTGCTCGCAGAGAGGTTGAAGATGATATGCGCTCCATAGAGGCTGAGGCGTGTACCAGGTGTAAAGGGCGTCCACATATCCTCGCAGATCTCGATACCGATGCCCACTTGCCCACACTTAAAGATGATATTTCGCCCGATGGGCACCGTATGGGGTCCCATCTGCACCGTCTTATATTGTAGCGAATCACTGGGAGAGAACCAGCGCTTCTCCTGAAACTCTCGGTAGTTCGGCAGATAAGTCTTAGGAATCGCTCCGAGGATCTTACCATGCTGGAAGGCAACTGCCCCGTTAAAGAGCTTCTCCTCCACCTTGACAGGCATACCGACGATGACCATCACATCGGTCTCGGCCGTCTCCTCGACTAGCTGGCATAGAGCCTTCTGAGCTTGATCTAGGAGGAACGACTGGTGAAAGAGATCCCCACAGGTATATCCCGTGATAGAGAGCTCAGGGGTCGTAAGTATCTCCACGCCCAGCTCCTCTGCCTGAAAGATCATATCCTTGATGCGGCTCGTATTGTAGTAGCAGTCAGCCACTCTGACATAGGGCACAGCAGCCGCTACCTTGACATATCCATAGTTCATATCTTCGACTATAGTCTCTTATAAAGCATTACGCCACAAAGATACAAAATCATTGCCGTCTATCCTCACGCCCCAACTTCGCCTAGGCTCTGCATTGCGAAATCTAGACACTACGCAAAGAAGTTAAAAAGCAATTGAGCAAGCCAGAGAAAGGGGAAAGTACCCTCTCTGACCTGCTCAATGAGCTAAAAAAGAGTTGTTGTATAGCCTATCCTAGTCTCTTTGTTGTACCCTTACGTTGATAGGCATTGCCTGCTTACAAGTAAAGGTCAAAAGCTAAGCCTAGTTCCTCCGTGTAGACTGGTACAGGTGAGCCCTGCTGAGGACGCTTGCCGAAGTAGTGCCCTGCATGGTTGTAGAGGTTTACCCCAAGGCGAGTACCACAGTCCATCTTGTAGAGATACCCGAGAGCGATACGACGGGAGATTCCCCAGCGGTGGTGCATTGTCTTATCTTGTGTAAACTTGGTACTACACACAGAGACGTAAGCACCGACTCGAACAACAACCACATGCTTTTGACTCTTCGTCTCATAGAAAGACCATGGATTGAATTCTGTACCAAGATCTAAGATAGACATAGACTTGAGTTGCCCTGCTGTTGCCTTGTCTTGATTGATGCCATAGGCATAGCTAGCTGCAAGCGTGGGGAGCGTTAGGGACTTCTTGTGTAGAAGCCAACCGACCTGTACCCGTCCACCCACTTGTGGATAGGTAAACTGATCTGTCGTTGTCCCCAGTGCTGGAGATAAGAGTACGCCCATACCCATTGGAGCTACTGAGGCATGAAAGCCAAATAGCTCTTTAGGTGTGTACTTTGTTGCCGTGCTTTCCTGTGCCCATGTGTTAAGGCTTCCGATGAGTGCGACAATGAGGGAGAGAGTCCAGATTTTCTTGTTCATAGTTCAGTACCTGTTTAGTTGTGCCTACTCTTTGAATTCAGCGCTTTTCGGCTTATGCGCTCCCCTAGGGAGGGGTTGTTTTGTTTTACAGAGGCAAAGTTCGGGACCTTCTGTCACCCTTGCAATACCCGAAAGGGTAATTTTGCTCTTCGCCAACGTCAATAGTTTATAAGAGTTTGGAAGCTTTGGCACACTCCCTTTTTTGCTCCTAGCTAGAAAAGGTTTCCTCGGAGGAATTTCGAAATAGCCACGTGGAAAATAAAAATTCCCCACGTGGGCGTGGAAAAATTCTTCGGAAGAATCAAATGATACTTCGGAAGAATGAAATGATAAGTCCGAAGAAATTTCCAACGGTTCCCTGAAAAACGAAAAATATCCAACGAAGAATTTGAGATTTCTTCGCTGGAGACTTGGAATAGTTGCTTGAACGTGTAACCCTCGGTCGTCAGACTCCAAATGCTGCGACTAGACTAGAGAGATAAAAAAGGAGAGACCTATCTGTTCCCACAAGGGGGTGTCAGATAGGTCTCTCTGTCGTTGTACGGTCGGTGGGACTCGAACCCACACACCTTGCGGCATTAGATCCTAAGTCTAACGCGTCTACCAATTCCGCCACGACCGCAGCGAGGTTTGCGTCTGCAAAGGTAAGAATAATCTTTGAACTAGCAAGCGATCACACAACCTAAAATACGCAAATCCTACGGCAAAGCGACTCAACGCGCTGATGTGTAGCAATCTAGCTGGTTTGCTCGCCTGTTGTCTAGTGAGGACCTATCGCAGTGCGACTAGGAGCGTGTTGTCTTCGTAGGCGAAGGTGAGCTTCTCCTCCTTGGCGAGCCAGCCGAGTGCTGCGTAGACATCCTTTTCGGTACGTATCTTAGTCGCTTTCTTGAGCTGCTTGACGTCCATCTTGCCTAGTTTGTCTAGTGCGTTCCAGACGAGACCTGCATTGATTCCGATGTATTCGATCATGTTTTCTTCCATAGTGTTGTGGTGTTTGATTTTCTATACGGCAAAGCTACATAAAAAGATTGAAACGGCCTTTGCGGCTAGGTTAAGCTACGATGCATCTCCAGATAAGGGGTGCAGAGGTCGTAGATGGCGATGCCGGTAGCGACGCTCACATTGAGCGAGTGCTTGGTGCCGTACTGCGGGATCTCTAGACAGTAATCGGCATACTGAATGACCTCGTCAGAGATACCGTGCACCTCGTTGCCGACGATCAGCACGGCTCCACGATCGTCGAGCGGTGGCTGGTTGCCGAGGGTGATGCTCTGGTGCGTCTGCTCAAGAGCGAGGATAGTGCGTCCCGCTACTCGATACTGCTCAAGCAACTCGATGGCAGAGTCTAGATGTCGCCACGGCACTGCCTCCTCGGCACCGATGGCGGTCTTGTGAATGAGCGGGTGGGGCGGACAGCCTGTGATGCCGACGAGGAGCAGCTCCTCCAGGCGAAAGGCGTCTGCCGTACGAAAGATCGAACCGACGTTGTGCATGCTGCGCACATTGTCTAGGAGTATGGTAAGCGGCACCTTGGGAGCGGAGTGGTACTCCTCGGAGGTGAGACGCTGCATCTCTAGGATGGAGGTTTTCTCTATGGGCATAGCGGGGGCTTTACTTAGTGTCTTTGTACCCTTTAGACTGAAGGAGCTTGATGAGCTTTTCCTTATCGTTTTGCTGGAGCAGTATCTCGCCATCACGTGTAGAGCCTCCGCAGCCGAGCGACTGCTTGAGCTGACGGGCGAGGTCTGCCAGATCGCTGTCTGACCCGACGAAGCCCATGATGATGAGTGCCTCCTTGCCTCCTCTGCCAGCGCGGGAGTACTGTATGCGTAGTCGTTGCTGAGCGGGAGGGAGAGTCTCAGCCTCGCTACTCGCCTGCTGTGGCGACCAGTCGGGGTCGGTACTGTACACGATACCTCCCGTGGAGGGGGCTTTGTTCTTCTTCTTGGACATAGCTATGGGGTTAATAGTGAAATGAGCTGCCCCCGACAAACTCCCGCAGGAGCGAGGTGGAGGGTATCTCGTCGATGGGTGCTGGCCTGACGTGCTCTAGGAAGCGTAGCAGGCGGCGCGCCTCGCTGTACTCCTGGACGCAGGCGGGTACCTGGTAGAGGATCTGCTCGGCAAGGGTCTTGAGGACGGCAACTTCGTATAGGAGCGCACTGTTGAAGAGGACATTGGCTCTCTGCTGGTAGGGGAAGATCCATCGCTCCTCACCAGCCCGCACGCTGCGCCATCGGCTGATGGTGTCGATGGCTGAGTAGCCTCTGTACTTGTGGTCACGCACCATGCGCCTGAGGAGACGTATGTCGGTACTAGGGATGCGGTTGTGTGCATCTAGTCCGAGGGCTGTCAGGGCACTGATATATATGTTATAGGTGAGGTGCTGTAGGTCATCGGGGATGAGTCGTGGATTGAGCGCATGGATGCCCTCGATGAGAAGCAGGTCTCCCTCTCCAAGCTGCAGGAGCTCCTTTTGGTACACTCTAGCACCTTGAGTAAAGTCAAAGAGTGGCATATCGACTAGCTCACCCGCTAGGAGCCTGCGCAGATCACTGGCAAAGAGCTCTAGGTCTAGTGCCTCGATATGCTCATAGTCATACTCCCCATTGTCATCTAAGGGTGTAAACTCACGAGCTACGAAGTAGTTGTCGAGCGATATCTGGTGCGGGCGTAAGTAGTTTGCCATAAGCTGCAGGCGTAGCCGCTTGGTAAAGGTGGTCTTGCCCGAAGAGGAAGGGCCCGCCACGAGTACGATGCGCACCCCCTTCTTGTAAGCCTCAGCAATCTCAGTAGCCATGGCCGCTATCTCCTTCTCCTGTGCAGCCTCGGCGACCTGTACGATCTCGGAGAAGTGTCCCGTGCTGATCGCTTTGTTGAGACTACCCACATAGCTTACGTCGAGAAGGTTGAGCAGACGAGACTGCTTGTCAAAGACCTCACGCATCGGTTGCTGTGGCTCAAAGGGTGCTAGCTCTGTAGGATTGACTATCGAGGGTACGCGTATCAGTACGCCACCAAGGTAGGGGACGAGATCATAGAGCTGGACTTGTCCCGTGGAGAGAAGTAGCGAGCCGTAATAGTTGTCGGGATAGCCGTCGAGGTAGTGATAAGTGACGTAGGGCTGACCGCTGGAGGTGATGAGGTCCACCTTGTCCATCTCACCCATGGCGGTAAAGATCTGCACCGCCTCTTCGGCCGGTACGGTGCGACGCTCGAAGGGTAGATCCTCAGCAATGAGGTGGTCTATGCGTCGCTTGACGATGGCTAGTTGCTCCTCTGTAATACCCTTGTCGCCACACCTGACGACGCTAAAGTAGCCCCCCGAGAGGGAGTGCCGTACGCTCAGATGGTAGTGCGGGAGCTCATCGTGGAGTGCCTTAGCGAAAAGAAGGCAGAGGGAGCGCAGATAAGTGTGCCGACCGCTCTCCTCGGTGAGCCCGACGAACTCGACCTGACAAGACTCGCGGAGCCTCCAGTCGAGGGCGACGGTGAGATTGTTGACACGAGCATTGACAGGCTCGAAGCCTAGAGCGTTGCGGTAGCTCTGTGCTACCTGATAGAGTGTGGCTCCAGGGGGTACGCTGAGATGCTCGTCCAGATTGGGGCAATATATTGATAGATTCTCCATAGGGGCTGGTACTTAGATATCTTTTGTCAAATTGTATAGCCGGTTAGTTCGTCTAACCAGTCTAAAATCGTTACCTTTGCATGCGAAGTTACGAAATAGCTGTCACCAAAGGACCATAATCAGTCAGATCAGGTGACTCAGTCGCATGACAACCATTGTAAATGTGTGGCTTTGAGTCTCATGTAGCTGGTAGGTCTTAGGGGACTTTCGCACGGTAATGACATACAAACAACGACATACTCATGGCATTTACTCTGTTTGATTTTATCTATCTGCTGGGATCGCTAGGACTCTTCCTCTTTGGTATGAAGATCATGAGCGAGGGCATCCAAAAGGCCGCAGGCGACAGGATGCGTCAGATCCTCGCAGCGATGACCTCTCGTCGCGTCTTAGGATTACTTACGGGAGTCTTCGTGACTGCTTTGGTTCAGTCCTCTAGTGCTACGACACTGATGGTCGTCAGCTTTGTCAATGCAGGACTCCTCCAGCTAGGACAGGCTATCTCGGTCATTATGGGTGCCAACATTGGTACGACCGTCACCGCTTGGGTCATCACCCTCTTCGGCTTTAAGATAGATATATCGACCTTTGCCATACCGCTCTTCGCCATATCCATACCGCTTATCTATACCAAGCGGGAGCAGCTCAACTCGCTGGGCGAGTTCCTCGTAGGCTTCTCGCTCCTCTTCCTCGGGCTACAGTTCCTCAAGGACTCGATGCCAGACCTCCAGAGCCACCCCGAGGCACTCGAATTCCTCCGTGGGTATACCGATATGGGCTTTGGGTCTATCCTGATCTTCCTCTTGATAGGTACCATTATGACGCTGCTGGTGCAGTCCTCCAGTGCCACGGTAGCCATCACACTCATCATGTGTTCGAAAGGATGGATACCCTTTGAGATCGCTACGGCGATGATCCTAGGCGAAAACATCGGAACGACCATCACCGCCAATCTGGCAGCACTCGGTGCTAATGTCAATGCTAAGCGGGCGGCACTCTCGCACCTGCTGTTCAACGTCTTCGGTGTGCTACTCGTCTTGATCTTCTTCTACCCCTTTACCAATATGATCGCCAACTGGCTGATGAATATGGGCGTAGGCGATCCACGTGAGCTATACGAGTACACCTCTCGCCTCAGTCAGGTCTACGATCCCGCTAGTATGAGTGCTATCTCCTCGACAGAGACACTCGCTGATCCCTCGCTAGCTGCGATACAAGCTCAGATAGGTTCGCTAGCAGCGGTCGTCTCCGTAGGACTCGCGCTCTTCCACACCACCTTCAACATGCTGAACGCCTTTGTGATGATCTGGTTCGTACCTGTCTATGTCAAGATTTGCCAGCGAGCCATCCCCATGAAGATGTCTAAGAAGGGCTCTACAGAGCAGACGCACCTGCGCTACATACGTGCGGGTATCCTACCAACGGGTGAGATCGGGCTGCTACAAGTACAGCAAGAGTTGGCCGAGTACGCTAGTCGAGTCACGCAGATGATGTCTTACTGTGAGGGTATGCTCAAGACGGACAATGATGTCGAGCTCAAGAGGCTCTACAACAAGTGCGAGCAGGAGGAAGACATATCCGATGCCGTAGAGGTCGAGATTGCCGACTATCTCAACAAGATCTCACACACGGAGCTGGGCAAGGAGTCGCAGAGCGACATACTCGTCTACTATCGTGTGGCAACTGAGATAGAGAGTGTCGCTGATGCCGCTGTGGGCATAGCGCGTGAGATCAATCGTTACCACCAGCTCGGCAAGAGCTACACCGAGATGGTCCGCAACAACCTCCTTCAGATCCACATGATCGCCACAGAGACGGCGCTCAAGATGGCCGAATTGCTGCGACGCAACAAACTCTCGGAGTCTGACGCTCGTGAGAGCTACACTCTAGAGAAGCAACTAAACGATCTGCGCACCTTGCTAAAAGCGCAGAACATGGAAAACGTCCGTACGCAGAAGTACGACTACCCCGAGTCCGTGAGCTATATGGACCTCGTCGGCTACTACGAGCAGCTAGGCGACTACGTGCTCAACGTCGTACAGGCTGCCACCAAGGGGTAGGCGCGTCCTTTGCTTCGCTAGTAAAGCTCCTTCCGAGTAGTCTTTCTACTCAAACACCAAACCATAGAAAAAGGCGGATCGCTCTCTTAGCGACCCGCCTTTTGGGGTTCTATAGACCTCTAGACTACTTCATCTGGTAGAAGGAGACGGGATTGCCCTCCACTTCAAAGACGGGTCCGTCGGAGACGGCGCCAGTCTTAGGATCGTAGGAGTAAAATCCGCTACGCTCCTTGCCTGCCGAACCGATCATGATCTGATCGTTGTACCGCCCGAGAGCGACTGCGTGAGGATTGGACGCTGGGATGCCCTCAATCTGCTGGATGGTACGCTGCTCTAGGTCGATGACCGTAGGAATACAGTAGAGAGCCGTGTAGGGGTTCTTGCTCGTGGGGTCGAGCGCATAGATGCCCATTATGGCGACCGCCTTAGAGCCAGAGACGTAGCGCATCGATCCGATGTAGTTGGCGGGGAGCTTGGTCGTCTGGGGTAGGACTCCCTTGACCTCTATGTTGATCTCCGAGAGATTCATAGACCATGAGGGGTCGATCTCGGTCTCTCCCTTTTTGATGCGAACGATACCTCCGGGGAACTCAGGGTTGAAGCCAAAGCTCCCCATGCAGAGTATGTACAGATCGCCCTTGTCATCGAGAAAGATCGAGTTAGCCACGATCGGACGGGTGGCGACAGAGAGCCCCGAGGTGGTAGAGGAAATCTTCTTCTCCACCTTGTCCGTAGCGATGTCTATGAGCGCCAGCTCGACCTCCTTGTGTAGTGGCATCCACTTGGAGTCCATCTGACAGAGCCCTACGTAGAGCTTGCCATCGCGTACCGCCATAGCCCCTGGCATCACATTGGTATCATCGTGCTTGTACTGGTTGAGGTCTATCACGGCCGTCTTGGTCATCGTCTTGGGGTTAAACGCCCAGACCTGTCCGATGTTTTGGAAGCTGATGTAAGCCTTCTCAGGGGAGACCTCGACCACATTGCAGGCAGCGGCTCCTCCTGGTAGCTCCATAGCGCCACGCTTGGTGAGCTGCAACTCCTTGCTTACGGTGTAGTAGACGAGCTCAGCCTTGCCCATCCCCATATAGTCGGGCAGGACGTAGAGATGATCTCCGCAGTAGATAGGCTCCGTGCCGAACCCGACCGGCACGCCACGGCTGTTATCGTACTTCTTCGCCTCGATAGCGCCGATAGCCTGCAGGTAACCATTGCCTGAGGCTCCGTCCGCATTCATTATTGAGGTGGAGAAGAGAATCCTCTCACTACCCGTCTGGGGTGTCGGCTTAGGCTCCTTGTCACAGCTGGTGAGCACTAGCCCTAGTAGAAGGACAGCGATAAGGGTGAGACTGTTGGTTAGCTTGTTGAATCTGTTCATAGTGAAATCTGTTATTTGAATTGGTGAATATATAGTTGTCATCTGAAGAGGTATCGCAGCTTTACCGAGAAGTTAATGCCTGGTAACGGACGGTTTAGCTCCGACATCTGACGCTGGTTGGTCAGGTTCTTGACCTTGAAGGTGATCGTCCACTGATTATTGCGCAGGCTCTGCTCTACTCCTAAGTCTAGGCGCAGAGCAGTCGGTATCTTGCGCTCTTGGTACTGGCTCACCTCGAAGTCGTAGTAGTACTGATGCACATAGGAGGCGTCGAGCATCAGACGGCTGTTGTAGCCCTTCCCACCGAAGAGATTCTCCTTGTGTAGCTCCAAGCCCGCATTGGCTAGAAAGTAGGGGATGTTAGGCATACGCTTGAGGTAAGTAGGGTTAGCGACATTCGTCGAGGGGATCAGTCGGCGTGTGTCTCTGAGGTCTTGGTAGGTTGCATTGCCATAGAGGTAGAGCCAGGGGAGGGCATCCCACTTCACCTCACCCTCTACGCCCCACGTGCGGATGCTCCCGAAGTTCTGATAGCAGCTCATGGAGGGAATAATTCCTGGCATAAAGCGGATCATATCGGTGATGTAAGAGCCGAAAGCATTGATCTCAGCTTCGATCAACCGCATTGATGTGGGCGAGAGGTTGCGATAGACCAAGCCAATGTTACCTCCACGGCTATGCTCGGGACGCAGGTCCGTCGAGGCACTGATCGAGTAGCCATTGCCTAGTAGCTCCTCACTCGTAGGGATGCGCACCTCGTCTGCATAGGAAGCCTTAATCAGGAAGTCAGGCGTGAAGCGGTAGCGGATAGCTTCGCTCCAGCCGAAGAAGTGTCGATTGGTCATCACATCCTTGAGGTCGCCCATACTGATCGTTCCGATGACCTTAGAGCGGGAGCGGTAGTTGTAGTATTTTGCCGTGAAGGCATTCTGGAGCCGATCCTCAAAGAGCGTAAGGTCGTAGGAGGCTCCCGCCGTGAGGCTGTTCATACGGCTCTTGAAGTTCGCCTTATAGCCCAAAGCTCGATCCATAAGCGTGTCTGTGGGATTGCGATAAGCGTAAGTGTGGCACAGGTTGAGATTGAAAGCCTGATGGCGGTCTAGCGTATAGTTCAGGTTAAGCTTGTCCACCAGGTTGATCGTCCTATTGACCCCATCGGTAGGTATGCTCGATAGCTCGCCCCCATAAGAGGAGCCTGCGGGGTACTCCTTGCCATCCCAGTCGTAGCGATGCGCAGCCTTGTCGGTCAGTCCATTTTGCCCGAAGACCACCCCGACCGATGCGTCTAGATCTAGCCCTGGAAGGAAGAAGTCTGCACGCTTGAAGGTACTCTCCATGGCCAAGCCCTTGGAGAGGGTAAAAGCTTCTCGTACGTCCCACTCGAAGCCCTGTATCTCTCTGCGAATGTAGGTCCCAGCGCACTCTAGCTTGATCTCGTCAAACCACCACTTCGTCGCCTTGAGGCTACCGCCTAGGATCGCTTTCTGAAACTGATCGTGGTCGCGCCTCACGATCCGATCCTTGTAGTGTGGCAGCTCCATCTTGTAGTTGTTGTCCGAGTAGGCGAGCGTACCACCTAGTCCTAGCTGTATGCCCGCATCCTCTAGTGTGCGCTTGAAGACTGTCGAGAGCATGTGCGAATTGTACGATCCCACCTCATACGAAGCGTCAAAGTACTTCGGCGGGTACTCCTTGAGCACTACATTCACCGCTCCGCCCATAGCTGAGCCACCAAACTTGTAGGGCACGATCCCCTTGTAGACCTCCACCCGCTCGATCATATCGGTCGGGATGTCATTGATCGAGATGAAGTCGCTCATCTCGCCAAAGGGCGTCTCGTCAATGTAGATGCCCATTCGCTTGCCTTCTAGTCCACGTAGCGAGATGCGCGAGGCACTCCCTAGTCCGCCCGTATTGCGTAGCGTCACGCCAGTAGTGCGAGACAGCACCTCGTCTATCGAGGAGGCGGTGCCTTGTAGCTGTCGCATCGAGATGACCGAGATAGGCATAGCGGACTCACGCAGAGCGCGCTCCTGTCGCTTGGCAACGACGACGACACTGCCTAGCGTCGTCTCGTCGACCTCTAGTCTCACGCTGATCGGCTTGCCATCTTGCCGTGGGGATGTGATGCGCTTGCTCATGTAGCCCACATAGCTCACGACGAGTCTCTTGACCCGTTGCTTGGAGGTGAGCTCCCAGTGCCCCTCGGCATCGGTGACGGCACCTGCTCCTTTTGGCTCGGCATAGACATTGGCACCGATGAGGGGTTCGCCCGTAGCGTCATCTAGTACGCTACCACGGTAGTGGTACTCCTGAGCTACTGCTGC
This sequence comes from uncultured Porphyromonas sp., assembly GCA_900538385.1. Classification (GTDB taxonomy): domain Bacteria; phylum Bacteroidota; class Bacteroidia; order Bacteroidales; family Porphyromonadaceae; genus Porphyromonas. Next base: position 33,918 of record UWSO01000010.1, on the reverse strand, counting down.
GCTGAGGGAGAGTAGCGTGATTAGTAATAGTAGTCTGTATCGTCTCATTGATTAGTTGGTTGATTTGCTTATTGGGAAGAGGGGAAACTGAACGTCTTTCGCTAAGTGTTCAAAAAAAGGGTCTAGTGAACTGTTTCACTAGACCCCTAAGAGCTCTCGCCAACCGCCGAAGCTAAACTTCTCGTGGCACCGACAGAACCGTGCCAGCTCTTCTGGACTGGTGTCGGACTGCTGCAGTATAGCTTTGATGGTTGCCGTGATAAAGGCTGAGTAAATATCGATGAAGGCAGGATCTATATCGGCTTTCCAGTCGGGATGCAGCTCCCGATACCGCTCGAAGTAGCGGATGGTCGACTCGTTGCTCAGCTCATTGAGCCGAGCCTCGTACTGATCCAGATAGGAGCCCGCACTGGCGAAGAAGACCAGTCGTAGAGCCTCCGCATGGTCGATGATGTACTGGTAGAAGGGTGCCTTCGAGTAGCCCCTCCGCTTACGCTCCGCTGGGTCCAGCATATCCATCTCCATATCTTGATCCTCAGGCGGTAAAGAGTAAAATGCCTCTAGCCCCCTGATCGCAGGCTCTACGAGCGAGCGAAAGAGTGCCTCCTTGTCCTCATAATAGTAGTATATACTGCCCAGCGAGGCGTAAGCCTCCTTGGCCACCATACGCATCGAGGTACCTATGTAGCCATGTCGGGAGAAGAGCCGTAAGGCACCCTCCTGTATACGCTGCTGTATATCTGGTGTCGGACTATTCATAGTTCGTTTGCTTACCTATCTTTGATTACTGAGCAGATGAGCATGGCGTGGTACTGACGCACGGAGATACGCTCCCCAAAGAGCTCTCGAAGAACTGCGACCGCCTCTGTCGCTGTGTAGTGTGGCGGGCAGAAGTACCCCTTGCGCTCCAATATATGGCGAGCTATCCAGTCGCCTACGCGGTGCTCCCCACGTACGTAAAAGCATCCACACAGTTTTCCGCCCGGCTTGAGCACACGGTGCATCTCACGAAGGGCTTGCTTCTTGTCGGGAAAAGCCTGCAAACCACTCATCGTGAGCAGATAGTCAAACTCCCCATCGGCAAAGGGCATCGCCCCCACATCGCCCTGCACGAGCGATACATTGGTCACCCCCTCCACCTCAAAGCGGTGGGCGGCCATCTCGAGCATCTTCTCGGAGTAGTCCAGCGCAGTGATCTGAGCCTTGGCAAGCTGCTTGTACTTGTCGCAGGTGAAGACCGCAGTCCCCACCGGCACATCTAGTAGCCGCCCCACAAAGTCATCGGGGATCATGGCCAAGACCTCTGCCGCCATCTGTAGCTGATTCACCTGCCAGAGCCCATTCATAAAGAGATGCCCCCACCAGGAGCGTCCCGTCATGAGTGCATCGTAGCGGTGCATCTGCTTGGTATATGCGTTATGCTGAGCCTTGATCATCAGTTTCTGCGGGAAATACAGCTTGTATGGATCTATTACACCGCAAAGTTATACCTCTTTGCTAAGGGATCATCCCCGCAAACCTACCCAGTAGTAGGTACTGCTCACGAAACAACGGGGAGACGAAGACCTCTCTCCACAGAGAAATTTGGAATTTCCTCGGTGGAGATTTTTTATTTTCCACGGAGATACGGGAAAATTCTTCGGACTTATGATTTGAAACTTCGGAAGAATCAAACGAAACTTCGGAGGAATTTTTTCTTCCCCACCTGAAGAATACAAAATAGCCACGTAGGGATTTGGGAATTTCCACGTGGCTATCGAATTAGAGGTTAGAAGTTAGAGGTTAGAGCGAGAGGAGACGACTCCTGTAGGGACGCACGGTCTGTGCGTCCGTCGTAGTACAGCAATACGTGTAACCCGTTGTAAGGACGGACGGATAGTATCGAGTCGGATGGCGTCCGTCCCCATTAAACCACGACGCTGTAACCTTTGACACAAACTTGACGCTGTAACATTTGACACAATGGACGCACAGACCGTGCGTCCCTACATGGCGACGTGACGGACGGGATAACGAGTACTGTAGGGACGCTCGGTCTGAGCGTCCGTTGTAGTACAGCAATAACTAGTAATAGTAGAATCACTAGACAGATTAGTGGCTATGATACGACAATCGGGGTAGCTCTCACTAGGAGGACTACCCCGATTACTCTATTTATATGCGACGAGCGCGTGTCCTTAGCGCTGGAGCTTCTTGATCCAGCGGAGACCGTCAGCGGACTGTACGTCGAGCAGTACGACCTCTGTCTCGGGCATCTCGATCTCTACCTGCGTCTGACCATCGGTCGTAGCACGCTCCAGTAGATAGCCCTGTACACTGTAGAGCTGGTAGCCTGCGATACCCTGATCGTAAGAGATGCGATAGCCCGTAGCGGTGCGCTCTATCTGTAGCTCGTCTTGTGGATCAACCACCTCCTTGTTCGAGCGAACACCTGCATACGACATTCGTAGCTCGAAGCGTCGTCCATCTCGGGAGCTATAAGCGTAGCTATAGCTTGGATTAGCGAGTAGATCCTGCTCAGTACCTCGCAGGCGGTCGTAGAGCGCCAGCTTGTCAAAGGGCTTCTCCGACATCGTTCTGAAGTCTAGCGTGAGCATTCCATCGGTAGGCGCATAAATGCCTAGTTCGAGACTCGTATAGGGAGCATCAGTCTGTACGAAGTTGCAGCTACCGTCAGCTGGATTGACAAAGTAGGCAACTGGAGCGGTCTGCATCGTACTTGGAGCGATCAATGCAGGCGTCGCACTAATAGTCGCTTCGGGCAGTAGCATAGCAAAGCCCTTAGCACCCTTGACATCAGAGACGGTCAGACTTACTGCTCTCTGATTGGCAAGGCTTGTTGCACTATTGCCACTGCGTAGCTCATAGTCTGCTGTACCATCTGCCTTAGGCGGTAGAAGTACCGATTGATCTCCTGTCGTGGGGAAGTGAAGCTGAGAGACACCCATCTTGACTTTAACAACGAAGGCCTGAAGTGGTGCAATCTGACCATTCGGCAACTGCGTGTATGTAGCATCTGGAGCAACTGCATTGACGTGATAGTAGTGCCATGCACCATCCGTGAATAGATAGTAGTAGGGCTCTATGTTATTAGTATTTGCCTCATAGAGCTTGTTAAAGCTAATCGGAGTCATAAATGGATTGCCCACGAGTGCCATCAGCTGAGGTTCCTTGGCAATCTTTTTAAGCTTCAATGTATAGCCCTCCGTAGCTGCACCAGCAGTATCATCGGCTATAGATCCGATAGCTTTGGTTGCACTATCCTCAAAGACAAAGCGATAATCTTGTACGGGATCTCTCCGAGCTCCATCTGTCTTGCCGACTGGCTTCAAGTCTCGCTCATTGAAATATACGAATGTCGACAACCATTCTTTTGGGTCATATCGATGGAGCGGGTAAAACTCTTTGCGCCCATTCAGCTCATTGGTCTCATAAAAAGGCAAGCGTATGATACCCTGTAGACCATTAAGGTTCTTGTGATCTGAAGCTCCAATCTTGTCAGCCTGATAACCAACGACCTTGAGAGCTAACGCTAGGTTAGAGTCTGCGATAGGAGTCCCCTGAGTGCTGATAGCCTGATCGAAGGAAGCCTCCGTTAGTGAGCCGTCTGCATTGACTGGCAGTAGCTTGAGATAGCGCTGATAGGTCAGAGGATAGCCTGCTAGCGAGAAGTCTCCTGCATAGACATTCTTAATTGGCGTAGATAGCATATACCATCTATCACGCTCCAAGAGAAGCGCATTAGCCTCTAGATGCTGAGGATCTTCGTACGGCTTAACTGTACCATCGGACTGCATAATGCCAAAGTTGTAATCTATGAAAGCTCGAGCATAGCTAGAGAGTAGCTGAGGATTGCCTAGAGCTGCGCCGTAATGGAAGTAAATATCGTTACACACAGGCTCTCCGAAGGACTGTCTCATAGTCTTCGCTGGATCTAAGTCTGGGAAGAACTTATCGACAACACTTGGTATATGAACATTGGTACAAGATGCGGGGATAGTCTTTATCGGGTTACCCTGACTATCTGCCCAGTTATCAGTTGAGTTCCAGTCTGCAGAGCTAGCGTCCTTACGCCACCACAGTTCAGGCGGAGAGATGATCAACTGAAAGTCAATCTCCTCATCAGTCGCAGCTTGATCACACACGACATTCGTGATATGAGCCTTGTAGTGTCCTGCGTGAGCTGTGGACGCATTTTCTATCTTGAGTTCGGGTCCCTCTATAGTTGACCCATCGGGGAGAGTCCAGCTGTACTTAGACTGAGCGGTGATCTTAGGTATCTTGAGAAGGATCGTGCTACCCTCACAATATTTAGGGAACTCTCCATTATGTATCAAGATGTGATCGCTTCTCAAGTCAATCAGCGTAATCTTTTCACCCTCATTCTCTCGATCACACTTCTCGGTACGTATATAGAGATAGTACTCAGGACGGATTTGGTCTGCTGTTAGGTCAAAGACAACAGGTCCATTATCATCTGCCTCACGCACCTTACTAGCGACAACCGTCTTATTGTCCATCTCTCGTAGCTCGACAAAAACTCGCCCTGCCGTTCTAATCGGCATTAACGATATGTGTGCCCCAGCTCCACTCTTACAGATATACGCCTCGAAGTTATCTCGGTCATACGAAGGTTTCCCAATCTCAATCTCACGCGTATGTAGGAGATCCAAACAGGGGAGCTCCGTTATATCCCACCACCATAGATCTTTGGAGTTTTGAGTTGTGTAGGTAATCTCGATCTTAGACTCTTTCCAAGGGATATCTACATAGAGATCCTCAGGACTCTTACCATTAAGGACCTCAGGGATAGCAATAACCGCCTCCCTAATCTCTGGATAGCTCTTCCATTTAGAGGTCTCATTGGGGAAGAAAGCTTTGTTTATCGGATCGTATTGCTTGACTGTAGCCACCGTTATAACGGGCTTACCATCTCGGAGGATTATCTCGGGAGACTTAGCCCCACGAAATGGGTATACGCGCAATGTCTTACAGTCAACTGGATCAATAGCTGGCTTTATGTTCGCACGCTCCGGACCATACTCAAACTTGGGGATACGATGATCATAATAAAGTCCTAGCGTCTGATCATCTATAACCGTCTTTGTATCCCCAAACATATCCATATAGGTAACCTTAAAAAAGTAGCGACCTGGTGGAAGCTTGACATCCCAGCAAGGCTCCGCGTATGGGTTATCTGCAGGAGCTGCATCGTTAGGAAATGGATAAATCCACCAAGAGGTATGCTTCTCAGGCATGGTAATAGGCTCATTGACCTTAGGCTGATACTTATTTTGTGGCTGGTACTCTGCCGGTGCCTTTAATAAGGTGATTTGAGCACCCGCAGCTGGGATCTGGTAATACCAGCCAAGATGCCTATCCTCAATCGCTAAAGACATAACTATATCCCTAGTTCCCTCACAAAAGTGATGACCAGCTATTTGAGGATTTGGATCAGGGATATAGCCGTTTGTAGTCTTATCAAAGACATCAGGTCTAGTATCTGGGAAATGGTTCCCTATAGTCATACCAGGTCCATCTCCATTGGTTTGGGCATTGGTTATTTTGTTACTAACCGACATCGAAGCCATTTTTCCAGAGGCATCCTTCATCATGACCCTATTTGTACCTTTCCATATCATTGGGTCGCGAAACTCTTTCCATGTTCTAGCATCCTCCTTGGTAAAGATTACTGGACCTAATGTATTACTCGAACCGAGATATAAAAACGATGTCACCTCTACGGGAAATGTCAAAGACTCTACGAACTCTTCCTTAATACGGAACTTCGGTCTGAACTCCTTCTCATAAGGTCTCTTAGCAGGATCATAGCGAGGAATAGGGTCTATCTCAAGCCAAGGATTAGGGTCAAACGAGTCTTCGTCCCACCACCCATGAGTTAAAAATGAAGCGTACTTTGGATCTGTTGACCCTTTCGGACGACATCCGATCATCATTTTCTCATGATCGTGACTAAGGGTCATCTCATTTGCAGTCTGCCCAGTGGTGATTTTGACAAAGAGGTGTGGCACATCTCTAGTTACGATTGGGTATTCTCCAGTGTTGTCGGGGCAATCGTCTTTAAATGTGTCTGTTACTTTCCACAAACCATATTCCCCCTGGAAGGTAGGCTCCTCGCCTTCATATTTATTGAGGCTTACCCAATTGATAGGCTTCGCATTTTGGTAGTTTGGATTATAGTTTTCGGGATACTTATAGGCCACAAAGTCGTCATACAGACAGAAGGCATACTCAAAGTAGTAAAAAATCGAGTCGAGTGGATAGCCATAACGGTCTGGGTCTAGAGGTTCTGGACAGTAACTCACGAAGTGAAAACGCGTAGAGACCCAGTCGGGATGTCCAGCCGTTGTCGTAAAGCGCTGTGTAAACCCACCATTATCTGGAAGCCACTGCACAGCCGATGGAGCTACTCCAACATTCTTCTGCTTGGTAACAATAGAGCCAGAGGCATCGGAAATCTCTAGCTCATAATCTCCTGAGGGAAGATTCCAAATGGTAATCTTTTCAGTTGTTGCGGTGTAAGTCATTGGCTCCGCAAAGCCCTCAGGTACTTGAGTGAAGTGGACGATATAGGGAGCCGTCCCCGACTCTACTTCAAGTCGTATGGTCCCAGTACCTCTAGGAACTCCTGGGAGACAAGGGCGACTATTATTATTATCAACTTTTACCTGTAGCTGAGCTTGTGCCATTAGAGGTAAGGCACAATAGGTACAGAGGATTAGGAGGTATGTCCAAAATCGTTTGTTATATATCGTTCTTGTGAGATTATAGTGTTTCATAGCCTTTGATGGGAATGTGTCGTATAGTCTAGTAGCTTAAGGTTCGTAAGGAATTAGAAGGTGTCTAGTCCTGTCTCTAGAGATCTAAAGTCTGCACGGTATGGAGTGACTGCGACACGATAGACACTATTGCGGTAGACACTCTTGTCAGAGGGATCAAAAGTGGCAGAGGTCGTAAGGTAGTCATCAGCACCTTCGTTATGACGGTCAAAAGAGAATGTGGTCGTGTGCTCCTTCTTTTCCCTAAAATCCCATGGATCGGGATAGTAGTTCCACTTAATCTTCATCACTGTCGCTTGCTCGGCTTCTTGCTCCTGTGCTACAAGACGCTCAGGCAGGTAAAAGTGTACCCGATAGTCCAGCAGATAAACGCCTCCAATGGGATCATCCTTAGGAAGGTCGTCTAGTCCGACCACAGAAGACTCATCTACTACTCGAGAGAGACTAATAGCGGTCTCATCTGAAGTCGTTTGGGGAAAGGAGTATTGATTTGCGGGGAAGAGCGGAGTTCCCATTGAGACTTTATCTAGATCTATAGTAACGACACGATCAAATCCCCATGGACCTATCCAACTAAAATCAAACTTACCATCGCTACGCCTAGTCGCCTCGACACAATCCTTGATGATGAGCTCTACCTTGGCTAGTATGCGCAGTAGCTCGACCCCTTTTGTCGGTGTAGGGAGCTGAAGCTTAAGGGGGCTATCCTTAGAGCCTCCCTTTCGCATATCGACACCTCTATATTCGGCAGTCATCGGGATGTAAAATCTGGAAGAGACTGTGCGCACTATACCTGTATTCAGCCTAATAGCCATAATCTCATCTCGTGTTTTAACCTTAGGTAGGAACGTAGAGAGAGTTTGTCTTGTAGAAATTCGCCCAAAAGATTCATTGGCGATGACTATCATATCATAGATGTCCATCTCATCCTCTTCAAGCTTGAAAGAGACTTCATTGTGTCCCGTAGTAAGCTTATTGGGGCCATGAGAGTCTGGGTCGAGAGCCCTAAAGTAGAAGTTCTTCTTAACCTCATCTCCTTGGAGCAGTATGATACGAAGCTCCTTGACATAGTCATCCTTGTCTGTCTTGTCGGTGTTGATACTGTAGACCCCGTCTTCCTGAGCTCGCAGATTCTGAGAGTGCGCTCCTCGCACGCCAAATTGAAGCGAGAAATAAAGCCCTTGACCATCACCGATCAGCTCCTCGTCACAATCTTGCCGTACACAGCTGGCAAAGGAGAGCAACATGCCGATAGTTAGGAGTGTAGTGTATATTATTATATTGTATCGTGGTCTATTCATAGTGATGTGACGATATGAGTATGCGGTATGAAGTTACAGTTCGATCTCGTAGGAGTGTACCCTCCACCCATCGATAATGATCTCGACGGCGTAGTGCGTATTGTCGGGTAGCTCCTGAAGACGGATCTCAATGTCGTACTCAAACTGACACTCAGGACGATACTCCAGTTTCTTGGCCAGTAGCTCCTTGAGATTGTACGTAAAGATCTTGGCTCCCGTATCAGGTCGCACAATGCTTAGCAGGGGGCGTGTCTTAGGATCATCGAGTCGTAGCGTACTCAGACGCGTGCTACGTGTCGTACCCTCGTTAGGCAGGTCTGCCTGGTAGATGACATGCTTGGTGGGGTTGGTCAGCTGACCCATAAAGTCGTAAGCAGCGTTGTTATCCTCGATCTGGATCTGTAGTGGATAGAGGACTCTGCTGGGGAGCTTAGTAATGTGTATGTCAAAGTTGTTGCTATATCGCGTTAAGTTTGGAGCAACGGGTACTCTAATGCTCGAACCCTCTAGTGGTACGGGACAGTCAATAGTTCCTGTAGCGAAATAAAGTGGCTCGGGGAGTAGTCCCATGTGTCGGTCTTGCTCGTTAAGCCGGAGTGCCAAGCGAGAATCAGCAAGCTTGGGACGAGCGGCAGAGACAAGGTCACTTACCATATAGTGCTGGGGAGTGGCTCCGACCCAAAGGGAGTAGCGATAGGTATCACCGTGCTTGTTCGGTACGGGCACCTCTATCGCGGAGGTGGCAGTCAGATCGACTGACTCTAGATGCTTATAGGCGATGATCTCTCCAGATGTGGGGTCACAGATGACTAAGTGTAGCTCTGCAGCCTTGCCAATGTAAGCCGAGTCAGACATACAGGGGGTCTGCATATAGGGTGTGAAGACCAGTATCGTGGGACACTCGCCTCGATCATATATGTACTTATCACAGCTGACGAGTGATAAGATGAGGAGAGGCAGCAGGAGTATGCTATATATAGTGTGTCGCTTCATAAGATGTAGCAGTGATTGAGAGATCAGGTGTGTCTAGTTAAAAATGGAGTAGGTCGTAAGGGTAATGAAAATGGGGGGGATAGGACGTGTAACGATTTGTAGGGACGTACAGCCCGTTGTCCTTAAGCTTTAACGCTGTAGCCTTTGATGCAACGGACGCTCAGACCGAGCGTCCCTACAAAGGGTTACTCGTCTGTCAAGCGTGGACGCACGCAGTGGCGCGTCCATGCAAGCAGATCAAGTCTATTAGATTAGAGCGATAGCTCGATATCGTAGCTATGTACATTCCAAGGAATGACATTAACCTCTACCGCTAGATAGGTCTCCTTAGGAGTATTGAAGTCCCCTGGTACATAAGGAGGTGTATTGGGATCATCCTTTGGCTTAGGATCGGGGTTCTTCTGATCAGGAGTATCTGGATCCTCTGGGTAGAGCGGGTTCCAGTTGAGACCAAGCGTCTTAAAGCCCGTGACACTGATGTGGTAGATGTTGTTACGATAAGCAGGAGCATCTAGCGTCTTAAGGACATCATCGGGATTGACAAAGACATGATAGAGTACCTTGCCCGCCTCAAACTTGGTGTACTTTTGCTCTGGCACATGCGTACCATTCTTACTCCTAAAAGGTTTATTCCTGGCATAGAAAAGACCATCCTCTCCCCTATAGAAAGTTCCATCGCCCTTTTTGAACAGATTTCTCTGATATTCGTTGTAGAACGCATTGTCATCAGGCGTAAACTTCGTACGAACTAGTACATAAGGCGTATTACCACGACGGAAGTCTCCTGAGTAGTCAGCAATCGTCTGTCTAGCCTCACCAAACTTGTGGCTAGCCTCAAAGATGAAAGCACTGCTCTCAAGGCTCTTCTTACCAATCTCTAGAGCGGCGGTTAGATTATCAGCGACAATAGCTGCACGAGGATTATCGACAGTATAACGCAAGTCGCTATAGTCGTAAACCTTAGCCTGATCCTCATAGTTGGTTAGCTTGCTCTTATCAGCAGGATTAACAGCTGGGAGGAAGCTATATCCAGGAGTGATGATGCTACCAGCCTCATTCTTCTGCTGGCTAATGTAGAAAGCCTTCTCACCTTGAGCTACGGCATAGGTGATGTTTTCGATTTTACCTAGCACAGTACCATCTTGGAGCTTGATCTCATAGCTAGGCTTTGTTGTCGTTAGGATCACACGAGCTACAACTCGCTTGACATTCACCTTTGCGAGGTTCTTAGTGCCTTGGATAGCCTCCTCCTCGGTGGCACCATCCTCAATGTTGACCTCACACTCAGCAGCGTTGGACATCATAATAAGATCCTCCTTCGCTGCGTTTGGACGAGCCACCTGAGCCGTTGTCATATTCTCAACAGCCTTGGCATAAGCTTCGTTGAAATGAGTGGGCATAGACTTCTCAAGCATTTTTGTTATCTCCTCAGGCGCATTGATGAGGGCGTAAACCTTCTTTGTACCTGGCTTGGTGAGGATAGCCTTATTGGGCTTGATGGTGATGTTTGTATCATCCGTAGCCTTGACTATATTAAAGTCAGCCATCGTGTATTGACCATAAGAGACCGAACCATCGCCGACGACATAGACGGCAATAGTCTCGATAGCATCCTTGCCATTCCAAGCTCCCTTGTAGTTAAACTCCTTGTCATCACTGTCTCCTGCACGCAGGCTAGACTGTAGGTTGATCGCTACGCTGACGTAGGTCGAACCCTCATTCTTCTGAGGCTCTTTCTCATCCTTCTTACAGGAGGTCAGAGCGACTAGACCAACGGCTAGAAGGCCTAGCAGTGTTCTTACTGTTCTGTTCATTCTGTGTTTGTTATTTGATTGATATAAAGATTCTTCGATAGTCCATCGAAATAAAAATGTCTACGGGGATACTCGGTACAAAGATAGGCATAATAATCGGAACCATCTCCTGATCGACTTGACATATTCGGTATTTTTCTTGACATAATCGGTATTTCCTAGCGGAAAGAGAGTTTAGAGGTTAGAGCATAGAGATACGCATCCCTGCTGGCAGATTACATGTGAGCGTTGTGGGGAGCTAGAGCTCGCGGAGGAGATGCTTGATGGCAGCGAAGGGGTGGTGGAAGAGCATACGAGGACCGGCCCAGCGCATCACCGCCTGAATGCGGGCGCGCATGTCGGGACGGTAGCAGTGTATGGGGCATTTGCGGCAGGTGGGCTTCTCTGCTTCGTAGCGGCAGTGCTCTAGTCGCTGTGTGGCATACACGAGTAGCTCGCGACAGCTATCGCAGAGCGTCGCATGCCCCTCTTTTTGCCTGCAGTAGAGCTGGATCATCTGCCTAATGACCTGCTGCTCCTCTTCGATACGTCCCTTGCTCATACGATTGCTTGTCGATATCATTATATTGCTGTCCGATAAAAGTCTGAAAGAGCATACGGAAGGGACTCAACCGCTTCCTCTGCGACCGAGTCCCTCGCTTGTTGCTTCAAGTACTGACTTTGATCGGATAGTCATGGACTCTACATGACACGAACGGTGTGATGCAATGTAGCCATCATTAGCGGAGTGCTCTCAGCAGCGGAGAGTGCGATCGTGCAAGAGCCCTCAGAGTCACTAAACGTGCGAACAAGGAGCTCTCCCGTAGCGAGGTATAGCGAGACCTCCTCGCGAGGCTCTAGACCTGTGACATAGAGCATCTGGGTAGTACGATCTCTATAGACCTTCACCTTTTGACTGGTTATGACGGTATTGCTAGTGATCCCCTCGTAAGGTATACCAGCACCATCGTTATCCCCGTCAGAGTAGTCGAGCGTCTGCCAATGCTTGGCAAGTGCATCCTGAACGTCCTTCTTGAGAATCACATTTTGCTCGCTTCCGTTTTTCGTGTCTATGGCAAAAAGGTGGCACAAGTCTGTCCGATCATTGCGATCTGGTAGCGAGGCTACTAGTCGCTCCATTGCTTGTCCCTTGATCGCATTGCCATTGCAATAGATCGTTTCGAGCTTTGTGTTGTTACTGACCGAGAGCTCTGTAAGCTTATTCTCAGACAGATCTACACCGATGAGCAGCGGGTTGTGGCTCAAGTCTACCTCCGCTATCTGGTTGTGATAAGCGAGGAAGTGTGTGAGCGCCCCACACTGAGCTAGATCTATTTTGGTCAGCTTGTTTTGACTGAAATTTAGCTCAGTAAGCTTTGTATTTGCAGTAACATCAAGCGCTGAGAGCTGATTCTCTATACAATATAGTATGCTAAGGTTTGACAGCGCACGTGTGTCTAGTTCTGTCAAAGCATTGTTGCTACACCACAAAGATATAAGCGAATAAGCCTTGGAGAGATCCAAATGGGTCAGTTGAGCCTCGGAGCAATCTAGACTAGTCACCCGGCCTCTGATTGTAATCTGAGGAGCCTTGACCTTAGCTATACCTCCGTACTCCAACTCAGCACCCTCTACCTCGATATCACCCTCTCCCTCTACGGAAAGCATGATATAGGACCCCACACTTGCCGTCGTGGTCATCGTGATGGTAGGAGTAGCAGGCGTCGAGTCATCCGACCCTTTGTAGATAGGTGCATCTAGTGCACCAGTCTGCGCTCGTAGAGCTCCACTCCATGGAGTCAAAAGAAGTAAGACAAGTGCAGATATAGACCACAATTGCTTCATATCTTTCAGACCAACTGAAGTGCTTATGTGTGATAGAATCCGTGTCTTACGCATAGTATATTGTGTTGTGTGTTACTTCGGGCTGGGCAGTTCAAACTACTTGCCTGAAAACAGACGTACACTCCGCAGGAAACTTCTCGGGCTAAGGTCAAATAGGTGTGCCTCCTCATAGAAGAAGTACATGCCCCAGGCATTTTTGTCACTCTTTGTCGTACTAGTCCAATAGCTTCCATCACTGCCACCGTAAATAACATTTCCGTCATCTGACATCTTATACCCAGAGGCAGGGAAGCAGCGAATGACATCAGCATCGGTATGACTCTCCCAAAAGGCGGGATCAGCGACCTTCTCTATAGAAATGCTAGCATCATTTGCTACTGGACGGGCTGTAATCTTCAACACTTGACAATCATCCACCTTCGTGTATTCATACCGCCAAGCTGAGAGCATTTGCGTGCCTTTGAAGCGCAACCCATAAGTTATCTTATTAACTCCCAAGCGGTAGTCATTGTTAGAGATAATCGTATCCCCCTTCACTACAACTTGCTCTCTTACGTCCATAAAAGACTCATCGCTTTTATCGAACTTAGCACACAGCTTATCATTGTTCTGAAGAGCGGGAATGATAGCACTCCACTCAGCAGTAGAGGGCAGGTGACACTCCTTGCCAGCGATCGTTATATTACTGAACTTGGCTACAGCGTCCTCGAATGTAAAGTAGCCACTCACATCAGTCGCATGCGTCGTAACTAGTCCAGTGCCACTAGGGTCTACATTGTACTCCAGAACGTATTCTAGTGGCAACTGCACGGGGGCGAGGACTGTGTCTGAGACTACGAACTTTACGCTGTCTATTTCCTCGACGGGGAGCAGGATTGGCTGTTCACCCTTGAGATGAATCGCCATAATGCGCTGCGGCTCCTCTGTGGGAGTCTGCGCGAATTGGCTCAACGGCAGCAATCCAATGAGCAGAAGAGTAAGTAGAATTTGCTTCATACCTTATAGGATAAGAGTTAATAGTGCTAGATAGGAGTAAGCTCCAGTCGTTTTCGACCGCTAATTTAGGCATATTCTCCGAATCATCCTACACTGGCATAGGGATTAACAGGGCTGACGCATTATAACCAGTCTGCTAGGAGCTGCACATGACGATAGTTAGGATACACAGTTCGCGTATCGCTACACAGAGGCTACAAATCTTCTCTGATTACGCCGACCTCTCCGATGATTCGAATTCCTCCCGAGGAATTTCCCAAATAGCTCCCGAGGAAATAGAAATTTCCTCGGAGGAAAGAAAAAATTCTTCGGAGGAATCAAATGAAACTTCGGAAGAATCAAATCATAAGTCCGAAGAATTCGTCATTTCCTCGGGAGGAAATCCAAAATATCTCCCGAGATATTTAGGAAATTCCTCGGGAGAGATTGAGACAAGCTTGCTCAGTTTATATTATAAAGCGTCAGCTCTAAGGGCTTAACAGCAATTCTTGCTACACGGCAGAGGGAGATCCATCTCGTAGAGAGCAGAGGTGGAGGAGCTTGTAGAGAGCGAAGAGGCGTAGCGAGGGGTGGTGCGAGGTGAGCTGTCGCCGTAGCAAGGGCTTGAGCGTCGGAGCCAGGGCGCCGAGGAGCGGGACGAGCCTAGCGCGCTCTAGGCGTAGGTAGAGCTGGAGGAGACGTATGGGATAGGGTGCAAGCAAGGCACGGTGTCGGTAGAGGTTCTCCACGTAGCGCTCGGTGGTGTCGAGGAATTGATCGCTGGTCTCCTTGAGCGCATGGATGACGGGGTTGTCGATATGCGTTATGGCGATACCTCTCTCGGCTAGACGATAGCCGAAGTATGCGTCTTCGTAGCCCATACCCATCTCCGTGGGGAAGCCCTCCTCTAGAAAGATGTGACGAGGTATCAGGAAGCTCATACTAACGAATGCATCTGCGGGTGCTTGCTGCCGCTCAGCGAGGCTACGTGTCTCTACCTTGTGTCCATACTTATAGCGCAAGAGTTTGTCTCTGGAGGGTCGTTCGGTGGGATAGCAAAAGCCTCCTACCACTACCCTATCGCTATGCGCTGCTTGCAGGTAGTCCACAACGAAGCGGGCAGAGGCTGGCATCGTATCGGAGTCGATGATGAGGAGCTGATCGCCCTCGGCTTGCTGCGCTAGGTAGTTGCGCATACGTCCCGCACCGAGATGCGTCGTAGGGCGGACAAGCTGTATGAGCCCCTCCTGCTGTAAAGTGTCGTAGAGCTGAGCATAGAGAGGATCTGAGGAGTCATCTCCGAGGATGATCTCACCCGCTATGTGCGCCTGTAGTAGCTGACGGTGCAGCGTCTCTACGAGCTGACGGCAGTCGTAGTTGCGTGTGGGGATCAGTATGGAGATTGGCTTGGCTGGCATGGGAAAGCTAGTGAGAGACAGTTTCGTTGCGTAAGCGCAAGGCGCTCCACAAAAGTACTCATTTCGGGCTGTATAGAGACAAAAAGAAGCGAAGCGATACTCCGTCAGTCGTGTTGCGCGACGTCTGGAAAGCTTGTTTTGCTACGGTCCTCTAATCTCTAAACTCTAACAGCCTCTTGCATCTATTATAAATTGTCTGTACATTTGCAGTGGATACCAAGTTGGTGTCCGTAAAGACACACCATAGACACTATGATCACAATATCGGCAAGAGACTTCAGAGAGAGCCAAAGCAAATATCTAAAGCAAGCATTAGACGGGCGAGACATAATCCTCTACACTCGTGATTATGGTTCATTTCGTATCGTGCCCCTATCCGAAAGTGATAGAGTCTACAATGATCAAGAGCTAGATGCAATGATCGATGAGGCTCTGACAGACTACAAAGAGGGTCGCACTAAGAGCTACTCTATCAAAGAACTAAAAGCTAAAGCTGGGATGACTGAGTAGTCCTATGTTTCAAATTCTTTTCTCACAAAGAGCTGAGAGCGACTACGACTTCATCACCAAGAACTGGAGCCAAGCCTCCGTAAGAAAAGTCATCAAGCTCCTAACAGAGATAGAGCAGGACCCTAGGGTGGGGACAGGCAAGCCTGAGCAACTAAAACATTATAAAGACAAAGAGATCTGGTCTCGACGTATTGACAAGAAAAATAGACTCATCTACAGCATAGACAACGATGAAGTCTTAGTCATCCTCATCTCTATGATAGGACACTATGCTAATAAGTAGGTCCTCACTAAAGATTAGAGGGAGCGAATAATCCCCATGTAGAGGCACACGAGCCATACTTGCGTCCCGACTTTGTAATACATTCTATAGCGAAGGCACTGCCAACCAATGGGTTGGCAGTGCCTTCGTTATATATATGCGTGTAGTCTGTGGTGACTAGTAAGACTCCTCTAATTAGTTTCGAAAAGACGAATCGTGAACTTAAGCTCCTGTTTGCTCATGGCGACAAACGAAGACATGTTATTGAAACAAAAAGCCCACGAGTAAGTAGAATCGTATGTATCCGAAGACCAAAAATAGCCCATAACGTTAGTCTCTAATACATTTGCTGACTCTGGCTTTATTAGTCCAGAAGCCGGGAAATAACGAACAACATCCTGGTCCGTAGAACTCGTCCAAAAGCTAGGCTTTGCTACATCGTCAATAAGAATTGAGGAGTCTGCATCCTTGAGAGATCGTGCAGTTACTTTCAACACAAAATTGTTGTCCAGCTGTGTACACTCATATTTCCACGCAGAAACAAAGTCAGTCCCTTTGAATCGTACTGCATAGGCTACTCCCGAAAGCCCTCCTCGGTAGTCATTCTTTGAGGAAACCGTTCTTCCCCTAACAGAAACTGTCTCTAACGCATCTTTGACAACAGTTGGGAGTAGAAAGCTAGTACCAATATTCATACTGAATGTTGGAGCAATTGACATCCACTCTTCCTTACTAGGTAGGTGATACTTCTTACCCGCAATGGTTATATCGCTAAACTTAGCTTCAGCATCTTCAAATGTAAAGTAGCCACTTTCATTCGTTGCACAAGTCTTGACAAATCCCGTTCCACTGGGATCTATATTATACTCTGCTACATATTCTAGAGGCAACCGATTGGTCGGGGCTGGAGCTTCTTTGGCTTCTCTGTGGATTTTAATTTCTTGTGAAGTAGCATCTTTGTGTATCGCTTTTGCTTCCAGTATAAAGTCAGCTTCTTTTTCTCCAGCCTTTACAAGAAAGCTCTTATCTGCTTGATGGATCGTAATCTCATTCTTGTTTCCAGATTTGAGCGAGAGGGTAAAGTCTTCAGAGGCTAGCGAGATGCTGATCTGTGGACTACCTGCTTGATCTACAGCTGTACAAATACCAGCAACAAGACCCTTTCCACCCTCTGCTCCGAAGGTCATTGGCTCAGCCTTGAACTTGTAGGTCAATCTACCTTTGCGACTTATAGTTAAGACTTGAGACTCTTCGCCAGCACAAGAAGCAGTTAACTCAAACGTAGCATCATTACCCATGGCTACATTGAATGATTTCGTTGCATCATCCACGGTAATCTCTTTGTTTTCTGTCTTGAGGGAAAGTGTAAAATCACCTGGCTCAAGAGCTTTCTCTGAAACAAGCTCTCCCGAAGCATTGGTAATTTTACAGAGTCCAGAGACCGTCCCCGTACCGCCCATTGCAGTAAAGACATCTGGTGTAGCGACGAAAGAGTAACTAATTTCGCCCCCACGTACTATAGTTAATATCTGAGAGCTATTCGTTGCTTTTTCGACCGTTGCTATCGCTTCTAATTCAAAAGTGGCTGTCGACCCCTGAGCTACGACAAAGCTCTTTTTGTCGTTATCGATAGTAATTTGGCTTGCATCTCCAGACTTTAGTCTTAGAGTAAAATCACCCTCGCCAAGGGGCTTTTCTGAGACTTCAACACCCTCTGCGTTGATTTCCTTTAAGACTCCTATTACAACGCCCTCCCCACCTTGAGCGGAAAAGGCATCAGGAGTCGCTTTGAACTCAGCCTTAAAGGTATTTGCAGGCAGATCAGGAGGGTTAGGACACGAACCTGACCTTTGGCACGAAACTACGACGAGCATAGCTAGAAGTAGTGGCACAAACACTTTTAGATTACAGAATGCTTTCATATTATAGATGTTTTGTTAAGTAGAGTTCGTCATTCCAGAAAGGTAAAACACTAACATCTCCAGTCAAGTGGCTAGATTGCCTCAAAACTGGTTACGTGTAAGTACAAAGATAGATGTATCTCTCAGTAAGAGACTTCTCCTAGCTATGTTAGTAAGACTCCTCCTCGTTGGGGAAGTCTTGGCTCTTGACGTCGGCTATGTAGTGCTGCACCGCCTCGGTCATGATAGAGCCGAGATCAGCGTAGCGACGCAAGAAGCGAGGACTAAAGCCTTGTGTGATGCCGAGCATGTCGTGCATGACGAGCACTTGTCCGTCTACCCCACCGCCTGCTCCGATGCCGATGACGGGGATCGTTAGCTCAGAGGCAACCTTGGTAGCTAGCGGTGCCGGGATCTTCTCCAGTACGAGGGCAAAGCAGCCTAGCTCCTCGAGGAGATGTGCGTCAGCCAGCAGCTTGTCAGCCTCCGCCTGCTCCTTGGCACGTACGGCGTAAGAACCAAACTTATTGATCGACTGAGGAGTCAGCCCGAGGTGTCCCATAATCGGGATACCAGCCGAAAGGATACGCTCTACCGATTCTCGGATCTCGCTACCACCCTCGATCTTGATCGCATCAGCATGGGTGATCTTCATCACTTTGATCGCACTCTCTAGAGCGATCTTCGAGTTGCCCTGATAAGAGCCAAAGGGAAGGTCTACGACGACCAGTGCACGCTGCACCGCTTTCATCACGCTCTTGCCGTGGTATATCATCTGGTCGAGCGTGATAGGCAGCGTAGTCACATTACCCGCCATCACATTACTGGCAGAGTCGCCTACGAGGATCACATCCATACCGGCAGCATCGATGATCTGTGCTGCAGAGTAGTCGTAGGCGGTGAGCATGGAGATCTTCTCCCCACGCTCCTTCATCTCGAGTAGTCGTCGGGTGGTCACCTTGCGACTATCGGTAGCTTGATAAGTGGACATATTGATTTAGATATTAAGTAGATAGACTGAGCGAAGCGTTACTCCCACTCAATCGTTGCGGGTGGCTTTGACGACACATCGTAGCAGACACGATTGATGCCACGCACCTTGTTTATGATTTCGTTAGAGACCTCTGCGAGGAAGTCGTACGGCAGCCGAGCCCAGTCAGCACTCATCGCATCGACGCTCGTTACGGCACGCAGTGCCACCGTGTACTCGTAGGTGCGCTCGTCACCCATGACGCCTACGCTCTGCACTGGCAGGAGGATAGCTCCCGCCTGCCACACCTCATCGTAGAGATTGTACTTGCGGAGCATGTCGGTGTATATCTTGTCAGCCTGCTGGAGGATAGCGACCTTCTCCGGAGTCACCTCGCCTAGGACGCGAATACCCAGACCTGGCCCTGGGAAGGGATGACGAAAGATCATGTGTCGTGGCATAGAGAGTGACAAGCCGACACGACGCACCTCATCCTTAAAGAGATGCTTCAGCGGCTCCACCAGCTTGAGGTGCATACGCTCAGGCAGTCCACCCACGTTGTGATGGCTCTTGATCACCTTGCCCGTGATGTTGATAGACTCGATGATGTCGGGATAAATAGTTCCCTGTCCCAGCCAACGAGCCTGCGGCAGCTTCTTAGCCTCAGCCTCAAAGACCTCGATGAAGTCTCTACCGATCACCTTACGCTTAGCCTCGGGGTCACGAACGCCTGCTAGGTCTCCGAGGAACTTCGCACTTGCGTCGACCTTGATACAACCCAGCCCGAGCGCCTTGTAGTCAGCCAAGATCTGCTCAGCCTCGCCTAGTCGCATCAGTCCATGATCCACAAAGATACAGGTGAGCTGATCACCGATAGCACGATGCAGGAGGACCGCAGCGACCGAACTGTCCACGCCTCCACTGAGCGCCATAATGACTTGTTCGTCACCTACCTGCGCCCGAATCGAGGCGATGCCGCTCTCGATGAAAGACTCAGACGACCATGCGCCCTTGATACCACAGAGTGTGACAAAGTTGTCGAGGAGCTTCGTACCCTCCTCACTGTGATGTATCTCTGGGTGGAACTGTACGCCCCACGTCTCCTCACCCTCTATCCTATAAGCGGCATACTGCACCGAGGGAGTCGAGGCGATCACCTTAAAGCCCTCAGGAAGACGTGTGATCGTGTCCCCGTGCGACATCCAGACCGTGTGCTGTGGCGAGAGTCCTGCGAGTAGCGGATCGCCCTTGTCCACCAGTTGTAGCGTAGAGGCTCCGTATTCGCGGGTGTTGGAGTTCTCCACGGCACCTCCGTTCTGATGCACCATCAACTGCGCACCGTAGCAGATACCCAAAATCGGCAGCCGCCCACGGATAGCTGCTATGTCTGCGGTAAAAGCTTCCTCAGCATAAACCGAGTAAGGGCTCCCAGAGAGGATGATGCCACGAACGCCCGTCAGGTCAGTGGGGATCTTGTTGTAGGGGACTATCTCGCAGTAAGTGTTGAGGTCTCTCAGACGACGGCCTATGAGCTGTGTGGTCTGCGAGCCAAAGTCTGCGATAATTATTTTGTCCGGCATAGGTTGATTCTATTTCGGTGTTAATACTTTGTATTAGAGGCGCTATACGTTGAAGCGGAAGTGCATGATATCGCCGTCCTGCACGATGTAATCCTTGCCCTCGACCGCCATACGACCAGCCTCCTTGACAGCCGTCTCGGAGCCGTAGTGCACGTAGTCCTCATACTTGATCACCTCAGCACGTATGAAGCCACGCTCGAAGTCGGTGTGTATGATGCCGGCACACTGAGGAGCCTTGCTCCCCTTGACAAAAGTCCAGGCACGGCACTCATCAGGACCCGCCGTAAAGAAGGTCTCGAGGTTGAGCAACTTGTAAGCGGCTCGGATCAAACGGTTGACACCCGTCTCCTCCAGCCCTAGCTCCTGCAGGAAGAGCTGACGCTCCTCATACTCCTCCAGCTCTGCTATCTCGCTCTCGATATGCGCCGATACGACCAGTAGCTCCGCATCCTCATGAGCGATAGCTTTGCGAACAGCCTCCACATAAGCATTGCCCGTGGCGGCACTCGCCTCGTCGACATTACAGACGTAGAGGACAGGCTTAGCCGTTAGTAGGAAAAGGTCTCGCAGCGCCTGCTCCTCGTCCTTGTTTTCAGGCGTCACCGAGCGAGCGTTAAGCCCTTGTAGCAGTGCCTCCTCGATGCGCTTGAGGAGCGCGACACGGATCTTCGCCTGCTTGTCGCCACCCGTCTGAGCCTGTCGCTCGGACTTCTTGAGCTGCGTCTGCACCGTCTCCAGATCCTTGAGTTGTAGCTCTGTATCGATGATTTCCTTGTCGCGCACAGGATCTACAGAGCCGTCAACGTGCGTAATGTTGTCATCGTCGAAGCAGCGCAGCAAGTGTATGATCGCATCGGTCTCGCGGATGTTGGAGAGGAACTTATTGCCCAGTCCCTCGCCTTGGCTAGCACCTTTGACCAGTCCTGCGATGTCGACAATCTCTACCGTGGCAGGTATCGTCCGTTTAGGGTGCTCCATCTCGACCAACTTATTGAGACGCTCATCCGGCACGGTGATGACCCCGACGTTGGGTTCGATCGTGCAGAAGGGGAAGTTGGCCGACTGCGCCTTAGCGTTCGACAAGCAGTTAAACAAAGTGGACTTACCGACGTTGGGTAGTCCTACGATACCGCACTGTAGCGACATATATTATAAGGATAAGTATACAACGTGACGAAGCCTCGCTCTCGTGTCAGCTCGGCTCTCCTGCAAAGGTACTAATTATCTTGCTGTCATACCTTGTTTTGATGACTCCATAACACACAACCACATTGTCCCGATCGGAACAATGTGGTTGTGTGCGTTAGAACTAGTGTAAGTCTTAAAGAACCCTTTTAAGCGTCATGATAGTCTCAGATCCAGGTGTTCTGTAGCATTGCTTCGAATTCAAAACAAGTTTTGCTTCATAGCTGCACCTTGTTGAGTGTGACAACGACTTCTGATCCAGGAGATCTATAAAAAGTCATCTTATTCGCTGACAGTTCTTTCAAGAGCCAAGTTCCACTGAGACATTCTCTAATACTGTAGGCTTTCCACGGATCACTTCCAGCTGGAATAGGTTTAAGTTTGATATAAGAAGTTCCAATTGTATATTCAAATGGAACAACAAACCTTTGAACATCTTCAACATTCTGTCGAAACCTTGGAATAGTTGCCTCTCCCTCAAGGCTAGAGAAAAAAAGCATACTGTAATCAAAGACATTCGGTTCCAAGAGTGTGTCTGTATCATTGAATGTAATAGTCCCCTCCCAGTGCGTTCCTGCAAGCTGGGGAGTGTTACTGACAGGCTCTTTATCATCCTTCTGACAGGAAGGAAGAGTGCCTAAGACAACTCCTAGTAGAGCTATTGTCCAGATAGCTTTGAGATTCTTTTTGAGCATACTAGCATTAAGGTTTTCGGTTCTCTGCTAAGGTACAAAAGATTTTTGATATCGTAGATTCAACTATCAAATACATAGACACGAACGGAAGTGTCGAGTCGGAGGGCGTCCGTTGTGGTACAGAAAGGCGTGTAGCCCTGTGTGGGGACGCACGAGACGACGGGTGAAGTGGGACGAACACTGTAGGGACGCACGGTCTGTGCGTCCGTTGTATCAAGGGTTACGGCGTTAGGGCTTTAACGGGGACGGACGCACAGACCGTGCGTCCCTACAGGAGTCGTCTCCTCTAAACTCCGATTCTTCGGGAGGAATTTTCAAATAGCCCACTGGAGAATAAAAATTTGCCACGGAGGTAAGGGGAAATACGTCCGAAGAATCAAATGAAACTTCCGAACTATTTTTTCTTTCCTCCGTGGGGATTTGCGATTTCCTCCGTGGGGATTTTCCAAATTCCTCGGGAGGGATACTATGTTATGGTCTGCGGGATCACTCGGGGAGAGCGTCGATCTGATACAACGGACGCTAGCCGAGCGTTACAATAGAGCGTCGTCTTGCTTTGACGCAACGGACGCACAGACCGTGCGTCCCTACACAGGATTACTCGTACCGATCGAGCGTCCCTACGTGGAGACGTCTCGCTTTGACGCAACGGACGCACGACCGTGCGTCCCTACACAGGGTTACTCGTACTGATCGTGCGTCCCAATAGAGCGTCGTCTCGCTTTGACGCAACGGACGCACAGACCGTGCGTCCCTACACAGGGTTACTCGTACCGATCGTGCGTCCCTACGTGGAGACGTCTCGCTTTGATGCAACGGACGCACGACCGTGCGTCCCTACACAGGGTTACTCGTACCGATCGTGCGTCCGTGTGTTTCGCCAACTGTCTCGCTTTAGCGAGCTGCAAGGTTACTCGGGGAGAGCGTCGATCTGTGCTAGGGTCGTCTCGCCGAGGAGCTTCTTGCGACGTATATGGTCGTGTACCTCTGCGACGAAGGCGTTGTCCTCATAGCTACCACGTACCTGCTCGAAATCGATGCGACGATTGTGATCCCCATCGAGGTCTATACCGAAGCCTACCTGTGTGAGCATCTCAAACTCTTTGTGAGCATCCTTGAGCAAATACTCGTCTAGCTCGACGACGGTCTCCTGCCACTCCTTAACGATCTGTATGACCCGCTCCACGGTGAGATCCTTGGCGGCGATGTCGTACCAACGCAGGAGCAGATCGTACGCCCAGTGCCACTCGATCTCGTAATAGCGACTATGTATGGAGCGGATGGCGACGTTGACCTCTTCGAGCGTCTTGATCTGCCCCTCTTTGATCTGTTTGATCAGAGTACGTATGAGGCGACGTGGAGCGATCATACCCGCTAGGTCGAGCCAGTCCGAGAGCCCCTCATTGCTGGTCGGAGGCAAACAGGTGGCTAGCTCACGCTTGCTCTTGGGCGCTTGGTCTTGGATGCGCTGGATGAGTGAGTTGCCGAGGAACTTGACGATGCCCATCTCGTAGTACCTACACCCCTTGACGAGGGAGCCATGACGAATGTGCATATCGTGATAGATATAGGTAGCATCCCGGCTACCGAGGTGTGTCTCGAGCGCTTTAAGCTTATGCCACCCCTTATACATTTTGCCGACCGTATAAGGCGAGAGGAGGTTGTAGTTGACGCAGTCGAGCTTTTCCTCTGGGTGACGCTTATCACGCTTAGGCCACTTCTTAGTATCACGGATGGTACCGACGCTACGCAGGTTGGTACCTGGCACGAGGTAGGTCTGGTTGTCATTCTCTATAATATAGGAGAAGGGGAAGTCTGACGAGTCAATATGATCCACATGACGACCCATAATCAGACTGAAAGCACCGATGCGCGAAGGCCACAAGATATAGGAGTCGGAGGTGGTCTTGCTACCACGCTCTACAACGCCCTGGTGAATGGGTCCTAACTTGTACAGGTGATTGCTCTGGTTAGAACCACTGCCCGCATTGAGGAAGGAATAGTAACCAGCGATCAGAAGACTACTCTTGTGCATCGTGACGGTAAAGGGTCCTGCAAAGACAGCACAAGCCTCTCCGTTTTCGCACTGACAATTGGCAAAGAAAAGCGAGTCGTGCGCACTGAATAGATGGGTCACCGAGCACCCCTGACCGATGAAGCTGCGTGAGACATTGGAGCCATCAGAGACGACACAACCAGCAGAAAAGATGAAGTCCCGACAGATCACCCCGTAGCCGACTCGTGTGGGACTCAGTACCGTACTATTGACAGAACCATTCTCTAGTACAGCGGCTCCAATGATGGAGCTGTGAGGGCCTACCTTAACATTGGTCATAAGACCACAATGCTTGATCAGGGAACTCTCACCGATGGTACCACGATCCGAGCGCACAGAGGCTGTGTAGTCCTCGACGAGCTTAGAGAGCGCTGTCTGTAGCTCTTTGTCATGGCGATACATCGCCAGCATGTAGGCGGTCTGAGCGGTCAGGATATCGCAGATGGGCACCTCACGACCACCGGTCTCGTTGAGTACCTCCACAAGGGTTCCATTACCGAAGGAGGTCTCACCCGTTACCTTGAGAGCTGCTATGTCGTGGATGACTACATCGTCACCAATGTCGTAATGCGAGATGCAGTCCCGGACGCCATCGATGATGACTCGATCGCCGATGGTACAGTTGACCAGCCTAGCGTGAGCTAAGTGGTAGGGCTCGACGTAGCTCGGCTCCTCCTCGGAGGGGCGACCGCCACGATTGTCGCCTATCTCGCACTTACCGATGAAGTGTACCTGCTGACAGCGACTAGCATCAAAATATCTATGAACGCGAACCAAGGACCAGTCCTGCGCTTGGCAGCCTTGGTCCGTCAATTGTTTGATCTCTTTTGCATTAAGCTTTCGCATAGATGATATGTAGGGGGAATGTTGTTAGGAGATTGAAAGAAAATAGGACGACTAGCTTACAGCCGATGAGTCTTTGAGATCATCTGGTGGAGCTGTCGTATCCAGTCGTCTGGTAGCTCCTCGATAGTGACAGGCATACGATAACTCCACACATGATGGGGATTGCTAGGATCATTGATCTGCTCGCTATGAGGATCAACCGTGGCGCAGTGCGCGGGGCTCAGGGCTAGCCAGTCTTGCATCGGCAGTATGCAGAGTCTTGAGGGGCTCTCTAAGTGCCGGCGCACGATGATCTTCGCCAGCTTAGGTGTGAGCGAAGTGTCATAGGGGACGCCGTAGTCAGCGAGGAAGTAGTCGTAGTAGCGTCGTGAGCGCTCAGCATCTTCCATCCACCACAAGCGTAGTGGCGCACAGTCATGCGTCGAGGTGGTGCCGACACTATCCTCGGAGAAGTATGGCGCCGCCTCAAACTCGATGCCGGCACTCTTAGGCATGCGCTCTACGTACAGCTTGAGGATGCCTAGCTTCTCTAGGACTGGGTAGACACACTGAGGGACTACTCCCAGATCCTCAGCACAGAGCTGCATCGAGGTCAAGCTCTTCAGGAGCGATAGTCGCTCTAGACCATTCTTCCGCCATCGCTCTTCATCGGAACGATACGCTTCTGCCTGAAGATTGCGCAGGCGCTCCTGTAGCTCAGGTGTAAGTTTGCCAAAGGCTTCGGACTGCGCCACATTGTACCTAAGCGAAAAGCGATTGACCCAGCCACGAGTGATCCATAGTACCTCCGTAGAGGTGGGACTCTGGATCGGAGCGATCCACTCGGGGCGTAGCGTCTCTGCCACGCCCATCTTTTGTAGCGCTACACGCTCATAACTTTTACTGGGATCAAAAAATCCGAGCATACCAGATCGCCCGTCACGTAGTATGGACCACATACGGAAGAAGCCTAGCACATGATCTACCCGCAGGTAATCATAAAACTGCTCCATATAGGCCAGCCGTTCCCGCCACCAGAGTGGCATCAGACGCTTGTTCCAGCGATAGGTCGGGAAGCCCCAGTTTTGTCCGTCAGGAGAGAAGTAGTCGGGTGGCGCTCCACACGAGCGTTTGAATTGAAAGAGTTTGCGATATACAACGGTATCGACGGCATGTATATCCACGCCTACAGGCAGATCGCCCATGAGAGAGATCTCATGCCGGTGTAGCGTGGCTACGGCACGGCGCATCTGCCGCTGAGCCACCATATAGCAGTAGACATAGAAATTGCCCGTGCGTATGACCCGCTGTTCGTCTTCTTGTCGGATCTGATTCACCCGCTCTAGGCTCTCCCAGAAGTTCCACGGAGTACGCTCTTCCTCGGGCAGTAGATCCAAAGCCCTCCGGAGAGCGACCCAATAGTGCCAGAGGGGAGCCTGCTCATCCTTGACCCACCAACGAGCATAGCGACAGAGCATCTCGGTGAAGTATTCCGAAGCATCCGCCTGCTCTGTAAAGGATGCCCACAGCCAGCGTCGCTTGAGCTGCCACACCTGCGTATAGTCGAAGGTCTTTTGCGCACTCAGTCGCTTAGCTTCCTCTTGTAGCTCTTGCTCTAGTTTCTGATCCTTGAGTGAGGGCAACTGATCTACCGCTATATAGATTGGGTTGAGTACCGTAGAGGCCAGTGGACGATAGGGATAAGAGTCACGACTGTCTCCATAAAACGTCGTATCTTCTAGAGGAAGTAGCTGTATGATGCTCATACCCATCCGCTCCGCTATCGGGGCAAAAGCCTCCAAAGAGGCAAAGTCACCACACCCCGCATCGCCTTGGCGACGCAGGCTAAAGAGTGGGATGGCCACCCCAGCTAGACGGGATATCTGACTCATATTATATATAGTGTCACCTCTGCGGTAGATTCGGAGAAGCCATGCAGCTCTGATCGAGAGAACTACACGGCTTCTGCAGCATCGCCTCTCAGCGGTACGGGGCGACTGCTTTAGGGATAATATGGACTAGTGTCGTTTACTCCTTGACACGCCCTACGTAAGAACCATCACGGGTATCTACCGTGACCACATCGTCCTGATTGATAAAGAGCGGTACACGAATCTCAGCCCCTGTCTCAACGATAGCAGGCTTGAGGCTATTGGTAGCTGTATCACCCTTGATACCAGGCTCCGTATGACTGATGCGCAGATCTACGTGTGCAGGTAGCTCGCAGGTCAGGATTGTCTCGCTCTCAGCATGTACCATTGCCTCAACCATATCGCCCTCCTTGAGGAAGCGGACACCTTCGATCAGCTCGCCATTGATAGCGATCTGGTCAAATGTCTCAGGATGCATAAAGTGGTAGCCCATATCATCATTGTAAAGATACTGATAGGGACGACGCTCGATGCGTACCTCCTCTACCTTGACACCACTATTCCACGTTTTGTCGATGATGCGACCCGTAGCGACATTGCGCAGCTTCGTGCGAACGAACGCTGGTCCCTTGCCTGGCTTAACGTGAAGAAACTCTACGATGAAGTAGTACTGCCCATCAATGTCTAGGCACATGCCATTGCGAAAGTCTGCTGTTGTAGCCATATATTATCTATCTATTCTGTGAAGTTACTTAGTTACTTACCAGTGCAAAAGTAATAAAACATCAGCGACTACACAAATAAGCCACGCCCCGCGTTTTCGCAAAAACGAGGAGATGTGGCGGAGTTTTTGTATTTTTGGAGTGTCATCATTCATCATAAACGGAATACAGCTATGAGTACACAGAACCGCATCATACCTCCCAGCGAGCTAATTGTCAATGACGATGGCTCTATCTTTCACCTCCATCTGAAGCCCGAACAGCTGGCTGACAAGATAGTCCTCTGTGGCGACCCAGCGCGTGTGGATATGATCGCCTCACACTTCGACTCGCAGGAGTGCTCAGTAAGCAATCGTGAGTTTCACTCCATCACGGGTACCTATCGTGGCAAGCGGATCACCGTGCAGAGCCACGGCATCGGCTGCGACAACATTGAGATCGTCATCAACGAGCTAGATGCGCTTGCCAACATTGACCTGGAGACTCGCCAAGTACGTCCTAACCACCGTAAGCTGACGATGGTGCGTGTGGGTACCAGTGGCGGTCTGCAGCCTGAGACGCCAATAGGCACTTACGTCGCAGCACACAAGGCGATCGGATTCGAGGGATCGCTCTTTTTCTACGCCAATACGGAGGCGATACGTGATCTGCCCTTTGAGGCAGCACTCAAGGAGCAGCTGCAGTGGCCCATCAAGGGACTAGACCCCTACGTGGTCAATTGTAGTGAGTCGCTCTATCAGCAGATCGTCGGGGACTATGGAGATATCGTGCGTGGCTGTACAATCGCTGCCAACGGATTTTACGCACCTCAAGGACGACAGCTGCGCCTGCCGCTTGCTGATCCAAAGTTGAATCAGAAGATCGAGGCCTTTGAGTATGAAGGACAGCGCATCACCAACTTTGAGATGGAGTCGGCTGCCCTCAGTGGCATAGGTAGCCTCCTAGGACATGACACGCTGACCGTCTGCTACATCATCGCTGGACGTCAGAACTTGAATATGAACACCAACTACAAGCAGGGTATCGACGGGCTCATTGAGCTAGTGTTAGAGCGCATCTGATAAGTTGATGCATCTACCGGACTGGTGCCCTTAATTCGAAATTAATTTTCCAAAGCACTTGTCGTATGACTATTTTTTCGTACCTTTAGAGTGTCAAGGAAGTTTCTCCCGCTTTTGCACCAATGAATAGGTGTGAGCCAGAGGACACCAAGACAAACATAGATCGTCGAAAGCGATCTACAAACTAATAACAAGCCAATAATATTCACTATTAAAGAACAGAACAGATATGAACAACACAGGACGTATAGCACTAGGCATTGCTCTTGGAGCAGCTATCGGAGCCGCTATTACTTACCTCTCTGACCGCGACAAGCGTGATCGTCTCTATGATGATCTAAGCACCACAGCAGATCGTACACGCGACACTCTCGTAGAGGGCTACTATGAGGCAAAGGATCGATTCGAGACTTATCGCGACAAGCTACAAAAGCGTGGCGAAAAGTTTGCCGAAGAGGTCGAGGAGCAGTTCGACGAGACTGTGGACAAGGCTAAGGAGACGGCCAGCAAAGCTAAGGAGACTGTCGAAGAAGCTAAGAAGGCAGTCAAGTAAGCTCTCGTACTGAGGCAATTTCCATTGAGGAGTACTGACTCAATAGGACTGAGAGGGTAGCACGCTCATCCGCGCAAGAGGATTCACAAGTACTTGTGGCAGATGGGTATGCTATCCTCTAGTTGTTATCTTCAACCCTCTAGCTTCTAAACTCTATCCTTTAATCGCTGACACCCTATGCAAGACTTTAATATATCTCGCTTTATACACCATACGAAGGAGTACCTCAAGGCATCCGCTCGTCGAGCAATCTACTCAAGCACTGATGCGGGCATGAAGGTCGCAGGAAATCTCCTTACGATACTTCTAGTACTGTCGCTATTGCCTTTCGTGATGATCCTCCTACTCTTTGCTGGAGTAGCTGGTATCAATGCTTGGCTAGAACTAGGTTGGGGGTGGAGCTTCCTCATAGGTGCTGGAGTCTTACTGCTATTAGTAATTATCACGCTGCTACTGCGCAAGGTCATCGTGCGTGCCATCAGTGCCAGTATCTATCGCAAGGTATATGATTCCCTGAATAAGCTTGATGACAAGCTACGCCCACAGCCGATGGCATCCGACGAAAAGGACTCAAGCTACGTCGCTACTGAGAGCGAAGGAGCCCTCACACCTACCAACGAATCATCCATCACGCAAACCCGCTAACCTGACCATCAAACATGAAGAAAAGAGTATCATATCAAGACTTCCAAAGACGTCAGAAACTCGCCGAGGCTGATCTCGTAATTGCTGAGCGTGCCTGGCAGAGAGACCTAGGATATATCAAAGGGCTGGGCATCAAGAAGACACTTATCAACGAGGTAAAAGAGCAGATCGCGCCTCCAGGCTCTCTACTAGGTTGCCTACTCACACCATCGACACGTAAGCAGCGACGCAAGGAGAACTCTCTACTCTCCAAGCTTACTAGAGGTTCTAAGCAATCCACCTACAGCTCTCTGACTCAGAGCGATCAAGACGGAAAGAGCTTCCAAGGAGTGACACAGCGAATTATCAATACCGGTATGTCTCTCGCTAAGCCAATCCTATGGACCGTAGGGCTCGGTATGGCAAAGGGATTTCTTCGCAGGAAGTTTAAACCGCTTCGCTTCATCCTTCGCTAAGCTCTCCTGGTTCCACGCTCTTTGCCTAGCTCTCAGCTCCTCCCCTATCAGGCTTAAAGAGTTCCTTTCCTAGATACGTTAGTAGCACTAGAGGCTGCAATCGCTTATTTCACTACCTTTGCGGAGCGTAGGGAAGAGACGTAGCACCCGTTCAAGGTATGCGGTCGTCTCACCTTAGTTTAAGTTTCTCTTAGCGTGGCACTTTTTTGAAGCTTTATGCACCTCAAAAGTAGATATCTCCTTATTGTCTTACTGGCATTCATTTGTCGTCCCCTCGTAGCTCAGGAGCGGGCCGAGCTAGAGCAGCGCTATCAGACGATCATTGAGCGCCCCCTCGGTGTAGCCCCCGCCATCAGCGACAGCACTTGGGGACAACTCCTGCAGAAAGCTCTAGACACCCCCGAGACCACCGTCACCTTACAGACTAAGGCTCAGGACTCTCTTAAGATGCGGATAGACAAAGCTCGTCTCCGCTGCACAATCTCCGTATCAGGTCTACTCACCTACGAGCTACTACTCGCTCCTTGGCGCATTCAAGGCGAGCGACCTCTACTACAGATCACTACCCTCGAGCGACCCTACCGTGTGAGTCAGCTCACAGCCTTCCTGCCCAAGCAAGAGAAGCAGTGGGTGCTATCCTACACTATTCCATACACTGACTGGCTTTTACAGCCCAAAGAGCCTGTCCCCACCCCCTCCGAGGCCCTTTTGTCCCAGCTAGCAGAGATGCCGCTCGTGCTAACCTTTGCCACAGAGCAAGGCAGACGAGAGGTCTGTATCAGTGCGACACCCTCATTGGAGGGCTGGACTACAAAGGAGGAGGCCAAGCGCATCGAACAACTTATCAGTACATCGCCCCTATCCTATCAATTGACACGACGGGGCATCTTGAAGAGAATCAAGTAAGACCAACCCCATGGCTAAACTAGACAACAAGCACATCAAGTATATCATTGCTGGAGCTGCCCTCGTGGTGCTCCTCGTCATCGTAGGTGCATGGATATATATAAGGAGTGAGCGGCAGCAGATGCAGAGCGTGCAGAGCGAGCTGGTCGACATGGAGAAGCAGCGCATGCAGCAAGAGCTGGACGAGCTGGCAGCGCAGTATCAGCTACAGTACGAGAAGCTCGCTTCATCGTCAGGCGAGACGAATCTCTCCTTTGACAATGATGAGCTACTCGCTCAGCTAGAGAGCGAGCAGGAGCGTGTCAAGCAGCTAAGCCAAGAGCTTGCCTCCGTCAAGGCATCCAATGCGAAGCGCATCAGTGAGCTAACGGGCGAGATCAATACACTCCGTGCACTGCTCCGTAGCTACATCGTACAGATCGATTCGCTCCATGCAACCAACGAACGACTAGTTGCCGAGAATCAGCAGGTCAAGGAAGACTACTCCCGCATCAGCAGCGAGGCCTCACGACTCTCGCAGGAGAAAGCCGCACTATCCGACCAAGTCGCCATAGCAGCCCGCTTAGACATTTCTGGGCTCTCCGTCTCTCCGCTCAACAATCGAGGTAAGCGCACCTCACGCATTGACAAGGTGGAGACATTGGCGGTATCCTTTACGATCAAAAAGAATGTCACCGCTCCCGTCGGCAACAAAGCGATCTACGTACGTATTCTCAACCCCAATGACATGCCGATGAGTGGCTCTGGCGGAGCCTTTAGCTTCGAGGGACAGACCCTTCAGGCGACAGCCTCCAAGAGTATCGAGTACACAGGCGAGGATACTCCCGTCACCATCTATTATCAGATTACGCAGGCGCTCCTCTCAGGGAGCTACCGAGCAGACGTTTTTGCCGATGGTCATCGCATCGGACACACCACCTTTAGCTTATGATAAGAGATCTATTGACACCCCTGAGAGGCGTGCTTATAGTCGCCCTCAGTTGTATACTTACCGGCTCCCTCTACGCTCAGACGGAGCCCCTCAAGCTGTCGCTACATGACTGCATGCGTTATCATCAGGAGAGTCCAGCGCCGTCCGCACAGCTAGAGGCACAGCGACAAGGCGCACGAGCCACACGGCTCAAGGCTCAGAGCAACTTCTTCCCCCAGATCTCACTCTCGGGCGGGTGGCTCTACACACCAGCGAAGCTCAAGCCTTTTTCCATCGACCTCCCCTCCTGGCTTCCGCCAATGCAGACGCCCAACATCCCAGGGATCCCCAATCTGGGCAGTGCTCAGTCTTGGATCGATGACAAGATGAGCCTCGAGCTAGGACACATCTTCTACGGCTCTCTATCGCTACGTCAGCCCATCTTCGCTGGTGGACGCATCTACAATGGTGTGCGCCTAGCTCAGATCGGTGAGCAGGCTGCCGAGTACCAGTGGACCATACAGCAGCGTAGCGAGGAGGAGCAGATCGCCAAGACCTACTGGCAGGCGGTCCAGCTACAGGAGCAGCTCAAAGCGATCGGTCAATTCAACGAGATGCTGGACAAGACACTTGCAGACGTCTCAGCCATGAAGGAGCAAGGAGTCGTAGCTGACCGAGAGGTGGTCTCCGTACGGGTCAATCGCAATAACGCCAAGCTCCAGGAGAGCAAGCTACGAGAAGGCTTGCAGGCGTTGCTTATCCTGCTCAAGCATCAGTGCCGTATCCCTGCTGAGCAAGCCATAGAGCTTGCTCCCGACTTCACCCTTGCCAGCCAGCAACCGATAGATCCTTGCCAGCCCAAGCTATACAGCACAATCAATCCGATGGAGCGTGTCGAGCTCAAAGCTGCTAACCTAGCCGTCGAGGCAGAGAAGCGACGTGCCCAGATGGCACTCGGAGAGATGCTCCCCGAGGTAGGCTTTACGGCACAGCTACTCACTATGTCTCCCAACCCTATGGACGGCTTTAAGAAGCAGTTTGGCAGCACGTGGATGGTCGGTGTGGCCGTTCAGGTCCCCATCACGGGCATTTACCAAGGCGTGCAGAGTCGCTCGGCAGCGCTTGCTAGCCAGCAGGTACGCCAGCTAGAGCTACAAGACGCTGAGCGTGCCATCCGGATGCAAAACGAGCAAGCCTCACGGCAGCTCTCCGAAGCACTAGCACGCTACACCGAAACCCAGCAGATCCGCACCGATGCAAAGCTCAACCTTGACCTCTCGACCGAGGGACATAAGGAGGGGGGCGTCACATTGGAGACACTCTCACTAGCGCAGCGCAACTGGCTCGAGTCGGAGATGCAGTACATCGAGACCTTCGTTGCTGTGCGCCTAGCGCAGGTCGCCGTCAACGTCGCCACTGGCCAGCCCATCGATTTCTAAATTCTAAACTCTAGCCTCTAGCCTCCCACACTGCACAGTGTAACAGGCGAAACAGCATTCTATTAAAACGACCGAGCGGTCACAGAGTTACCCGAGCGTAGCTCCGTGACCGCTCTTTATTTCGCACCCTCTGCGGTCCATCTCCCATATGAAACTAGAGTTTCATATGGGAGAAACTAGAATTGCCAAGAGGAGACTGTTGCAAAAGTCAACAGTCTCACAATCTTGCTTGCAAGATTGTCTAGAC
>UWSO01000009.1 GCA_900538385.1 uncultured Porphyromonas sp. | reverse complement strand
ATTTCCCGAGATCCTTCATTAAGGCGTAGGTAAACCTACCCCGTATAATGCGTCAGCCCTCTACCCTTTGGTCAATAACCACTAACTTTGCGGTGATTTACCTAGATACTAAGATTATGATTGCATACTTACGTGGCACGATAGATACGCTCACACCGACCAACGCCTATGTGGACTGTAGCGGGGTGGGCTACGATGTCAATATATCGCTCTCTACTTATGATACGCTGCATGGGCTGGAGCGTGATGCGCCAGTGCGACTCTGGATCACGGAGGTGATGCGTCAGGGCGAGGTGTGTGATCTGTACGGCTTCTACACGAGGGAGGAGCAGGCGCTCTTTGCGAAGCTGATTACCGTGTCCGGTGTGGGACCCGCTACGGCTCGTGTGATCCTCTCTAGTCTGGCACCGCTAGAGCTGGCGGAGGTGATCGAGAGTGGCGATGACAAGCGGCTCAAGATGGTCAAGGGCATCGGACTCAAGACGGCACAGCGCATCATCGTGGACCTCAAGGGTAAGCTACCCGAGACGCTGACAGATCGTGACGATGTGACGGCGGGTATCGGTTCGCGGGCAGCTCGTGAGGTGGCTGAGGAGGCGATCTCGGCACTCAAGATGCTGGGCTTTGCGGAGGCCAATGTGCGCAAGGTGGTGAAGCAGATTATGACTGTCAAGCCCGACACCCCCGTAGAGCAGGTGATCAAGCAAGCGTTGGCACAGCTTTAGAGATTAGGGGGCTTGGGCACAACAAAACGGACTCCCGAGCGTTACATAACTGACTCTATATATAGTATAGACACTAGATGATCCCTAGGCGCAGGATACTATGTGCATGGCTTTCGTTGCTCTGCGCATTGGTGGGTGTAGTGAGGTTGCTCGCTATGCCCCCTTTATCTGTATCTGCTATGGAGCATCCTGCGCAGCCTGATAGTCTGCGCTACCCTGTGCAGCCGACAGCGCCCGAGTCGTATGAGTGGCTCGAGCAGGAGTCGGCGGTCGATTTGCGTACGCCGAGCGTGGTGACGCACGAATTCGTCTACAATCCCGCCACCGGGCTTTATCTACTGGTAACCAAGGTGGGCGGCAAGCAGGTGGGTACGCCGATCCCCTACACGCTGGAGCAGTACGTCGCCTATGTGGAGCTCAATGGCGTGCAGAGCTACTTCCTAGAGCGTGCAGCGCAAGATGAGAAAGAGCAGGAGGGCAAGGGGTTCAACCCGTTTGACTTTGGCTTCGAGCTGGGCCCTGCGGAGAAGATCTTTGGCCCGGGTGGCGTGCGGGTGCGAACGCAAGGCTCTGCGGAGGTGTCGATGGGTGTCAAGAGCAATGCTACGGACAATCCCTCCATACCGATTCGCTCACGGAGACACACCTTCTTTGACTTCGACCAGAAGATCCAGGCTAATGTGCAGGCGTCGGTGGGTACGAAGCTTAACTTCAATCTGAACTACAATACGCAGGCTACCTTTGACTTCGACAGTAAGAAGCTCAAGCTTGCCTACGAGGGCGAGGAGGATGACATCATCAAGGTGCTAGAGGCGGGCAATGTGTCGCTACAGTCTAAGAACTCGCTGATACAGGGCGGTGCGTCGCTCTTCGGCATCCACAGCAAATTGCAGTTTGGCAAGCTCGATGTGGACTTCGTCGTGAGCCAGCAGGAGGCGGAGACGAAGCGTGTCTCGACAGATCGTGGGGCGCAGACGACACCCTTTGAGTTTTCGGCCAATCAGTATGACGAGAATAGGCACTTTTACCTAGGGCACTACTTCCGAGACCACTACAACAAGGCGATGTCTACGCTGCCCTTTATCTCTTCGGGCGTTAAGATCAACCGCATCGAGGTGTGGGTGACCAACAAGCGAGGCAACTTTGACGAGGCGCGCAACATTGTCGCTTTTACCGACATGGGTGAGGCGGAGCGTGTGGTGGCTCGTGGCGTCACGACGAATGGATCGACGCAGGGACTGCCTGCCAATCAGGCGAACTCGCTCTACAGTTGGCTGCTCGGACAACCAGCTCTGCGCCAAGTGGATCAGGTGAGCCAGCTACTAGAGGGACAGTTGCGTGGCGGTATGGACTATGCGAAGATAGAGAGTGCTCGCCGCCTGAATGCCAACGAGTACCGCATCAATGACCAGCTCGGTACGCTCTCGCTGCAGGTGCGTCTCCAGCCGGATGAGGTGGTGGGCGTCGCCTTTGAGTACACTTATCAGGGCAAGGTCTATCAGGTGGGTGAGTTTAGCTCGGACCGCTCGGATCGTACAGCTGACAACCTTTTTGTCAAGCTGCTCAAGGGCGCATCGATGACCCCGACGGCTCCTTACTGGCAGTTTATGATGCGCAACGTCTATAGTCTCGGAAGTAGCGTCTACAATCTCAAGGCAGATCACTTCAAGCTCGATGTCTTCTACCGCAACGATAGCACCGGCACCGCTGTACCTTATATTAATGAGGGCAAAGTGGCGGGGCAACTTCTCACACGGGTATTGGGAATGGACCGTCTGGATTCGCGCAACGAACCGCACCCTGATGGAGTCTTTGACTTTGTTCCCGGCTATACGGTCGACGCGGAGCGTGGACTCGTCATCTTTACCTCTACGGAGCCTTTCGGTAGTTACTTGGCGGAGCAGATAGGCGACCCAGCCATTGCCGAGCGCTACGTCTATCGAGAGATCTACGACACGACGATGGTCGCAGCGCAGCAGGTGGCTGAGCGTGATAAGTTTATCTTGCGAGGTGAGTACCAAGCGGCAAATAGCGGGCAGATCTCACTCGGGGCGATGAATGTGACCCCAGGATCGGTGCGGGTGACGGCTGGTGGAGCGACGCTCGTGGAGAATGTGGACTATACGGTCAACTATGCCATGGGTACCGTCACGATCCTCAACGAAGCAATCCTCAACAGTGGTACGCGTGTCGATGTCTCTCTGGAGAATAGAGGCTTCCTCAACCTGCAGCGCAAGACGGTGCTGGGCTTGGACCTCAACTACCACTTTACTCCAGACCTAACGCTGGGCGGTACCTTTATGTACCTTAGCGAGATGCCATTGACTGCCAAGCCTGTCATGGGGCGTGAGTCGATGCAAAACAGCCTTTGGGGACTTAATCTCTCGTGGCGCACTGAGTCTCAGTGGCTGACGCGTATCTTAGACTACATTCCGCTCCTAGACTTGACCAAGCCGTCGGAGATTGCACTCAATATGGAGTTTGCCCACCTGATCCCAGGGCACTATGAGGGGCGCTACACCAAGGGACATAGCTATATTGATGACTTTGAGACTTCGCAGAGCAGCATTGACCTACTCAATCCCTACGCCTGGATGCTCAGCTCTACGCCGTGGCACGACCCTGCAGACGGGGCGGCGGACCTCTTCCCCGAGGCTCGAATGGTCAATGATCTGCGCTACGGCAATCGGAGAGCCTTGCTCAACTGGTTTTACATAGACCCGATGCTGAACCGTGCTGGCTCTTCGCTGACACCTTCTTACTTGCGCAACAATCCCGACATGCTCTCGAACCATTACTCGCGAGAGGTGCGCATGTCGGAGCTGTTCCCCTATAGAGATGAGAACTTTGCCCAGCAGTCTTACCTCCAGACGCTCTGTCTCGCTTACTATCCCGATGAGCGTGGCCCGTACAACCTCAACAGCGATCAGGTCGGTAGCGATGGTAAGCTCATGAACCCCACCGAGAACTGGGGCGGTATGATGCGCAAGATAGACCAGAGCGACTTTGAGGCGGCCAATATCGAGTACATCGAGTTCTGGATGATGGACCCCTTCATCTATCCCGAGACGGCACCGACGAGTGGCAAGCTCTTCTTCAACCTGGGCGAGGTATCGGAGGAGGTGCTGAAGGATGAGAAGAAGTTCTTTGAGAACGGTATGCCGCTGAACGATGACCCCTCGGCAACCATCGAGACAGTCTGGGGGCGCGTGCCTATTCGTCAGACGGCGGGCTACTCCTTTGACAATGCTGCTGGGGCGCGTAGCAAGCAAGATGTGGGTTTCAATGGACTAAGCTCTGAGCAGGAGAAGGCTTTCCCCGCTTATGCTGACTACCTCTCCGCAATCCGTGGCAAGGTCTCGGGCGAAGTACTCGAGCAGTGGCAGGGCGATCCAATGAGTCCGCTCAATGATCCAGCGGGTGATAGCTTCCGTCACTACCGCGACGAGCGATATGACCAGCTACAGGCTTCTATCCTCGAGCGATATAAGTACTACAACGGGGTCGAGGGCAATAGTGCTGAGGCGACCAATGAGACTGGCTCCTACAGCGTGGCGAGTCGTGTCGTGCCTGATGTGGAGGACATCAACCAGGACAACACGCTCAACGAGCAGGAGCGTTACTTCGAGTACGAAATAGCGCTCTCGCCTGCCGAGATGCAGGTGGGGCGCAACTACATCGTTGACGAGCGGTCGGTCAATGTGAAGCTGGCCAACGGCAAGCAAGAGACGGTCAAGTGGTATCAGTTCAAGATTCCCGTGCGAGAGCCGACCCGCAGGGTAGGGGGCATAGCCGACCTCAAGAGTATCCGCTTTATGCGCCTCTACTTGACGCAGTGGGACAAGCCTGTCGTGCTGCGCTTCGGTACCTTCAAGATGGTGCGTGGCGAGTGGCGACAGTATGACCGTCCGCTACACGCTCCCTCCGTCACGCCTATATCTAATGGCACGATGGAGGTCAATACGGTCAACATCGAGGAGAACGGTGACCGCAAGCCGATCAACTACATCCTCCCGCCAGGCGTCTCTCGTAGCGTCAGCCCCAGTCAGGCGCAAGCCATTCGTCAGAACGAGCAGGCACTCAGCCTACGTATCAAGCGACTAGCTCCAGGCGATGCACGGGCTGTCTACAAGAATACGGGGCTAGACCTACGTCGCTACAAGCGCATCGAGCTATTTGTCCATGCCGAGGAGCTACCCGAGGAGGGAACGCCCACGGGCAATGGCGAGATGACCGCTTTCCTCCGCCTAGGCTCTGACTACACGAACAACTACTACGAGTACAGCGTCCCCCTCGAGCTGACCCCCTTCGGCACTTACAGTGACAATGTTAAGGACAGAGAGATGGTTTGGCCAAAGGATAACAAGGTAGACTTCCGCTTTGACCTCCTCACGGGGCTCAAGATGCGACGCAACGCTGCGCAGGCTAATGGCGAGACCGATCTCTACACACCTTATTCGGTGCCCGATGCTGAGCGTCCACGCAACACGATCACCGTGATGGGTAACCCCTCGCTGAGCAATGTCAAGACCATCATGATCGGTGTGCGAAACAGTGCTGGGCAGGTCAAGAGTGCCGAGATCTGGGTCAATGAGCTACGCCTGAGCGAGTACCAAGAGCAGGGGGGCTGGGCGACCAATGCCGACCTGCAGGTACAGCTGAGTGACTTAGGCTCGTTTAACGCCAGAGGCTCCTACCGCACGGCGGGCTTTGGCGCACTCGATCAGTCGCTCGCGCAGAGACAGCTAGAGGATACAGGCTTCCTCAACCTCTCGACGCAGGTGGAGCTGGGTAAGTTCTTCCCCGAGAAGGCGAAGGTGCGCATACCGCTCTACTACAGCTACCAAGACGAAGTGATCCGTCCGCAGTACAACCCGCTAGACCAAGACCTGCTCCTCACGGAGGCACTCGACAATGCTGCCAACGAGTCGGTACGCGACTCCATCAAGACGATGGCGCTGACACGGACACAGGCTCATGCGCTGTCGCTCTCCAACGTGGGGGTCAACATACAGAGCAAGACCCCGATGCCGTACGATCCAGCCAACTTCACGCTCGGCTACTCGATGTCGTGGGATGAGAAGAACAGCCCCGAGATTGTCTACGACCGCAATCGCACGTGGCAAGCTACGGCGCAGTATCAGTACACGCCCGTGGTGGCTCCGTGGAAGCCTTTTGCCAAGCTACAACAAGGCAAAGGCTCCTCCGAGGCGATCCGCACCGTCTCCTCGACGATGAGAGGTTACCAGATCAACTACCTCCCCTCACGACTTGCTTTCAACAGCTCCATAATGCGTAACTATAGCGAGCATCAGGTGCGTAATCTCATGCCTGGTGGCGGTGCTATGGCTGACTGGTCACTACCTGCTACCTTCGTGCAGAACTTCGTCTGGCAGCGTGCCGCAAACATTGTCTGGAACCCCACAACCAATCTCAAGCTCTCCTTTAATTCTGGCACCAACGCCCGCATCGTAGAGCCACACGTACAGGTCAATCGTGAGCTAGCCCCTGACGACTACACGCTATGGCGCGACTCCGTCTGGCAGAGCATACGTAGCTGGGGACTCCCGATGCAGTACAATCAGACTGCCAACGCCACCTACACGCTTCCGCTCGCACTCATCCCCTTTATGGACTTCGTCTCAGCCACCGCCACCTATATGGCTTCGTACAATTGGGACCGCGGAGCCTTGACTCAGCAGGGAGCCTCCATGGGCAATGTGGTACGCAATCAGATGAAGCTCGATGGACGGGTCAACATCCTCTTCCAGACACTCTACCGCAAGTTCGACTGGTACAAAGATTACGAGAAGCGACAGAACAAGAGCAACAACCGTGACAACCGCTCTGCCTCTCGTCGAGATGCTCGTGCCAGCCGCTCAGATCGGGAGTCTGCGGACAAAGCTCCTGAAGTCTCACAGCGCAAGAAGCCTGCGCCACTGCGCTTTACTAAGGAGGTAGTCCTACGTCCCGACACGACGATTACCATCAACCACCAGCTGGGTAGTGCTAAGCCCGAGGTGACTGCTAAGAATTCGCTCGGACGTAACTACCCCGTCAAGTATGCCGTGGTCAATCCCAACAGCATCACTGTCACAGGCACCGACTCCGTCACGATCCGGGTCAACGTCTATGCTGCCGACAAAGCTCGTGAGATGCGTATGGAGCGCATCTATCCCTACATTGATGCGGGTATCTCCTTGCTCACCTTCCTGCGTGACATCTCGCTCACTTACACCCGCACTTCGTCGCTGCACTTGCCTGGCTTCCTCCCCGACATCAAGGCTGCGGGCGGCCAGGGCTACCCGATGCAGGGCGTGATGGCTCCTGGCCTTGCTTTTGCTTTTGGCTTTACAGACAATGACTATGTCCGTGAGGCGGCACAGCGTGGTTGGCTCCTCAAGCAGGCGGAAAACATCAACCCCGCCATGTACTCTCTCTCCGAAGATGCCACGGCACGTCTCAACCTCGAGCCACTCAAAGACCTCAAAGTGACACTTACCTGGGACTATCATACCAATAGAGCGGTGCAGACGCAGTATATGTTTGAGGGCGCTCCCGAGACTTACAGTGGTACCTTTACCGCTGGAACCATCGGTCTCAAGGGCTTCTTTGCCAGTGCTAATGCTGGCGATGGCTACAAGACGAGTACTTTCGACAACCTCCTCAGCTACCAGCAGGAGATGGTGCAGCGACTGACCAATCAATACGGTGCTATCGCCGGAGCTGACGCCCCCGAGGTGCGACCCAACAGTCCCGACGTACTGATCCCCGCTTTCATCGCTGCTTATACGGCTCGTGGTCTAGACGGGGCGACGCCTTTCCACTCGATCTGGCGCACCCTTCCTAACTGGAGCATCACCTATACGGGTCTAACTAAGATTCCCGCCTTGGCAGACCTCTTCCGCAACTTCTCCCTCTCCCACACCTATCGCAATAGTTATAGTGTGGCAAACTACAACTCCTTCATCTCGTGGCAACCGATCGAGCCGGAGCTACGTATGGGCTACATAGAGATGCCTGCCGACGGAGCTTCTAGTGGAGCAAATGGCATGCGCCGTGTCGCCTCGTCTCCATACGATATCACACAGGTCTCCATCCGTGAGTCCTTTGCGCCGCTCATTGGGGTCGAGATGACCTTGCAGAGTGGTCTGGGGCTCAATGCTCGCTGGAATAAGTCGCGAGACTTGATGCTCAACCTTACCTCCTTCCAGGTTATCGAGAACAGTCGCAACGAGATCTCTGTCGGGATCAACTACAAGATCGATGACTTCAGCAAGCTCATCGGCATCAAGCGTCGGGCTCCTCAGCGCACTGGGTCACAGGCGCAGAAAGGGAATAAGGAGAATCCGCTCTTTGCCTCGGGTGGTGCTATGACGCTGCGCTGCGAGTACTCGTATAATCACTCTTCGATGCTCATTCGCAAGATACAGGAGGCCTTCACGCAGGCGACCAATGGTAACGTGGCGCACGTAATCAAGCTCAGTGCCGACTACGCCCTCAGCCGTATGCTCACCATACGAGGCTACTTCGACTGGAATATGAATCACCCGCTCGTGAGCACTGCCTCCTTCCCCGTGAACAATACCTCCTTCGGCGTCGCCCTCCGCATCAGCCTCACGCAGCAGTAACGTCCGGCTCTCCGCAAACGCATAATAGTCTCTAGAGGAGGCTTGACCGTAGCGATCTGCGGTTGAGCCTCCTTCGTTCTATTGCCCCACTTATCAGAGCCTTATCCACACTCGTACCATCTACACTTATATAGCCACGTAGGAAATTGAGAATATCCACGTGGCTATTTTTTATTTTCCACGTGGGCGTCAATCATTTCTTCCGAAGTATCATCTGATTCTTCCGAAGTATCATTTGATTCTTCCGAAGTTTTATTTCTTCGCCCACGTAGAGATTTATGATTTCCTCCGTAGGAATCGAAAAGTTCCTCCGCTGGAACTGAAAGGTTCCTCCGTTGGAACTAAAAAGTTCCAAAAGGGGAATTACTTTTGGAACTTGTATGCGTAACGAAATCAGTGCGATAGGGTCCTCCTCTTGCTCGTCCGTGAAGTCTGGCGGGTCAATGCCCCAATCGTCTAGCTGTGTGGTGTTCCACTCGAGCTGGAGTGCTTGCCAGTACCACTCGCCCATGGAGCTGTTGTCGAGGATCGTGTAGGCTCGGAGCTTGTAGGCTTTATGTTGCGGGGGGGCGCTGGTAGCCCGTCAATCTGCCCCTTGTTCTCCTCGAGCTGTGCGATGGGTAGCTCGGTGTAGTGCGACGTCAGCCCTGGCGTCGGTGATCAAACTCCCTACGAAG
Organism: uncultured Porphyromonas sp.; assembly: GCA_900538385.1. Classification (GTDB taxonomy): domain Bacteria; phylum Bacteroidota; class Bacteroidia; order Bacteroidales; family Porphyromonadaceae; genus Porphyromonas. The sequence continues at coordinate 54,766 of UWSO01000009.1, read as the reverse complement.
TTTTTCCTTACATTTGTAGTCGTGTTGCACTTGACATTGCGATGCGCGAAGTCTTTCTGCTGCAGCACACAGCTTTAACTATTGGGAAAATACGATTCAATGAGCATTGTCAAAACTGTTTTATCTAATATGCTGGAGGAGGAGCCTTTTCTTCTCGTAGCTGTCAGGAGTATCCTCTTTCTGATGTTCTTTTTGATCTCTGTCTACCTCTCCTTTGATAGAGATATGCTTCTCTTTTGGCTTACCACAGGAGGAATGGCCATTTATGCCCTTCTCATTATAGGGGTGCTCGTCTCTCAGAGTAGAAAGAGAAAAAAGAAGACCGCATAATCAAGTATAATCTTGGAGACAGGAGTTTAGGGTTGCAACCATCGATCAAGATGGTTGGCATCTAACAGCGTATCTCCGAAGAGACGAACAGCGCCTTCGTGGGAAGCTTTGTGGAAATAAGAATAGCCACGAAGGATGTCAGTGTATCCTTCGTGGCTATTGGGTTCTAGTATGCTTTGGAGATCAGCGAGTAAGCAGTACGACGGCTTGCGCTGCGATGCCCTCGCTATTGCCTAGCGGTCCGAGATGCTCATGGGTCGTTGCCTTGACATTGACGCAAGGGGTGTCGAGCAGCTCCTCGAGACGCGCTATCATCTGAGGTATATGAGGCGAGAGCTTAGGTTGCTGAGCGATGATGGTGAGGTCGGCATTGACCACTTGATAGCCCGCCTCGCGCACCATCTGCATGACGGTGGCGAGGAGCTGAGTGCTGTCGGCACCACGGTACCGCTCATCGGTATCGGGGAAGTGATAGCCGATGTCTCGCTGCCCGATTGCCCCGAGGAGCGCATCCATCAGAGCGTGTAGCGCCACGTCCGCGTCGGAGTGTCCGAGCAGTCCCAGTGGACTGGGTATGCGTATGCCACAGAGGATGAGCGGTCGGTCTGGCGTGGTGCGATGTATGTCGTAGCCAGAGCCTATGCGGTAGCTACAGGTCATGCTCGTGGTAGCTTACTTGAGTAGCTCACGAATGCCATCAAAGTCGAAGGCGATGGTGAAGCGGAGGGTCTGGTCGAGCGGGTTGCTCTGGACGGTGGAGACTAGGTAAGAAGCATCGATGCTAAATACGTTCATCTTGAAGCCCGCACCAGCGGTGAAGTACTGGAGGTTACCTTTGTCTGGGTGTAGGTAGTGGTAGCCCGCACGTAAGAAGAAGCGGTTGTTGTAGCTGTACTCAGCACCGAGTCGGAGGGAGACCTCCTGTAGCTCCTCCTTGAAGCCGCCAGGAGCATCTGCCCACGAGGTGAAGATGCCTGCGATGGAGGAGGTGTTGAGGTACTTCTCACGGGCAGCGTCGTACGCCTCGGGGTTAGCTTGATCCTTGATGGGAGGAGTAGGAACGAGGAGCTTGCTTGCCTCCACATTGAAGGCCAGTGCATTGTACTCATCAAAGGGGTAGAGAAGTCCTGTACCGAGCGAGAGATTGGTCGGGATAAACATACTGGTGGCACCGTTGTCGTAAGAGATCTTGGTACCGATGTTCTTAATGTTGAAGCCAAAGGTCCACAAGCTCTCGGCAGAGCCTAGGTCAAAGTAACGATTGTAGAAACCCGCAATGTCTGCTGCAAAGGCATTGCCTGCGCTCTTCTCACCCGTCGCGAGGTTGTTGTCGGCACGTATGTAGCGCAGAGCGACCGCCATAGAGTAGCTGTCAGAGAGCTGTAGCCCGTAGCCAAAGTCTACGGCAAACTCATTGGGGTGCGCCTCACCGAGGGACTCGGACATAGGTCCAAACTGCTCAATAGCACCAAAGGAGAAGTAACGTATCGAGGCACTCAGTGCTTGGTTGCTCTCACGACCTATCTTATAGTAGCCGACTAGCTCCATAAGCTTGATGTCCTTGACCAGCTTAGCGAGCCAAGGAGTGTAGGACATACTGATACCCGCCTTGCTACTGAGAAAAGCGTACTTAGCGGGATTGAAGTACTGAGACTGTACGTCAGGCGTGGTCGAGACACCCATATCGGCTAGACCTGCACCACGAGCACTCGGGTTGATATTGAGCGAGGGTACTGAGGTGAGTACTGGATTGAAGCGCCTGTCTTGGCTCACCTCTTGTGCTGTGAGGTGAGACGCTAGAGATCCCATGCTTAGGAGCAGGAGTACGGTTATGGGTAGATTGCGAAGTTTCATAGAGTCTATTGTTTTACTGAACTAACGGCGGAGGAAGGCTGTTTATTGTATTACTTGTTGTTAGACCGATACGATGCCCCACGAGGAGCGATCGAGGTTACGGTAGTTGATCGCCTCGCTGATATGCTTGAGCGAAATCTGCTCAGATCCGTCGAGGTCGGCAATGGTGCGGGCCACCTTGAGGATGCGATCGTAAGCTCTCGCAGAGAGGTCGCGCTGTATCATTGCTTGACGCAGTATCTTCATAGCATCGCCCTCGACATAGGCGAACTGCTTCATCAAGCATGGGGTCATCTGTGCATTGCAATGGATGCCTGGGTAGGGGGCAAAGCGTCGGAGCTGTATCTCTCGAGCCTTGATGACCCGCTCGCGGATCGCAGCACTGCTCTCGGAGGGGCGACGGTCGGAGAGCGAGTCAAAGTCTACGGGACGGGTCTCTATCTGTATGTCTATGCGGTCTAAGAGAGGTCCGGAGAGCTTTTGCAAATACTTAGCGGGCGCACCAGGAGGGCAGGTACACTCACGGTTGGGATCGTTGTAGTAACCACAAGGACAAGGGTTCATCGCAGCCACTAGCATAAAGGAAGCGGGGTAGCTGAAGGTCGCCTTAGCACGAGAGATAGTAATAGTGCGGTCTTCGAGTGGCTGACGTAGTAGCTCGAGGGCTACACGATTGAACTCGGCCAGCTCGTCGAGGAAGAGAACCCCGTTGTGTGCCAAGCTTACCTCGCCTGGACGTGGTGTCGTACCGCCACCGACGAGCGCTACATTGGAGATGGTGTGGTGGGGCGCACGAAAGGGACGACTCTTCATCAGGGATACGTTACCCTTGAGTGCGCCCGCTACGGAGTATATTTTAGTGGTTTCGAGTGCTTCGTGGAGGGTGAGCGGTGGTAGGATCGTGGGGAGACGCTTGGCGACCATTGACTTGCCCGATCCTGGCGAACCGATCATAATAATGTTGTGTCCCCCTGCGGCTGCGACCTCCATAGCTCGGACGAGGGCGGGCTGCCCCTTGACCTCGCTGAAGTCTACCGAAGAGACGCACTGCTGCTGGGCAAACTCCTCGCGGGTGTTGACCACCGTCGGCTCTACCTTAGCTCTGCCTGCGAGGAAGTCTATCACCTCCCTGAGCGACTCGACGCCGTAGACCTCTAGGTCATTGACGACGGCTGCCTCGCGGGCGTTTTCTTTCGGCACGATGACCCCTTTGAACTTCTGCTCTCGTGCCATGATGGCCATCGGGAGTATTCCTTTGACAGGCTGCAAGGTGCCATCGAGAGATAGTTCGCCAGCCATCACAAAGTTTGCCAGAGGTTCCTCTGGGATGACCTCATTAGCGGCAAGGAGCGCCACAGCGATGGGGAGGTCAAAGACCGTCCCCTCCTTGCGTACATCGCCTGGGCTTAGGTTGATGACTGTATTGTAGCTCTTAGGGTGTGCGCCACTGGAATCGCAGGCGGTGTAGACACGCGAGAGCGACTCCCGCACAGCGGCATCGGGCAGTCCTACCATGCTAATGTTAAACCCCTTGGAGACGCTGAGCTCGACAGTGACGAGGAGCGCATCGAGACTGACGAGGGCTGAGGAATAGGTCTTGACGAGCTTACTCATTGTACTGGAAGTAAGAGGTGGAGTCCACAACCAGCGTGTGGTTACTGTCAGTACTGTAGTGCATCACTCCAGCCTGTCTGTCTGGAGCTAAAGATCTGTAGAGCTGCACGCGAAGAGGCTCGGGCGCATCAACGATGTAGTTGTAAGCGCTCAGGCGATTGGCTATTTGAGCTAGCGAATCTACGCTCCCGAGAGGCAGGAGTAACGTGATTGACTGCTTGGAGCCTTGCGGTACGCGCACCTTTCGCCACTCAATATCTGTGCCAAAGAGTATGCGCCCCTGTGGATAGCTGGAGGCTTGCCATGTGATGGTGTCCTGCTTATTGATAGCTCGTAGGCTGGGGTACTCCTTTTGCGTAGCTGATGGAGGTGTGACGACAAACTGATAGATCTCAGGCGTGAAGAGCGCAGAGTCTATAGTGCCATCGATGAGTGCTTGACGAAACTGCGACAAACCGTCCTCGTAGAGAGACATGATCTCCAGCGCCCAGTCCATCTGTCCCGCATAGCGTTTCTGCTCCTTTTTCTTAAGGTTTGAGGCGAAGGCGATGAACTGCTGCATCACCAGCTTTGCCTCTTTATTGGCATTGTCGAAATCGTTGTCAGCGACCGCTTTGTCATAAGAGCGTAGGAGTGGTGTGGCATCCTTTAGGAAAGCTTTGTAGCCCGTCTTCTTAGCTTCATCCAGGTCGTAGCAGTTGTGCGGTGAAGCGACCTCTAGGTGAAAGCGTACCTTACTCCGGCTCTGGAAGTCTAGCGGATAGTACTGCTCGAAAGCCCCCACAACGATGTAAGCCTCATAGATAGAGTCCCGGTCGAAGGAGTAGGAAAAAGCTTCCCCGACCTTGGTAAAGGCGAGTGTGTCAATCTGTGCGCCGCCACTCTGTAGCGTGTAGAGGAGTGCTGTGTAGCCCGTGTTATCCGCCTTGTTGCTGTCGATCTTTATTTGCACCTCTCCACTACCACAAGATACGAGTAGGAGCAAGCAGGTGAGTAGTGATAGTAGCGTGCTAAAGGGAGGAATCGGTTGTCTCATAGGGGGGTAATTTAGATAGTTAAAGCAGCATTTTGTCGCTGTCGCATCCAATGCTCGATGATCTTGGCGATCTCTTGCAGTTGCTCTCGCGAGGTGCTCGTGGCTCCGCATACACCGATAGACTCCTCGTGAGAGGGGACTAGGTCGTAGGTCAGTTCGGAGGGGTAGGTAATAAAGGTCGTATTAGGATTGACCTCGAGGCAGTTCTGATAGAGAACACGCCCGTTGGAGCTCTTCTGATCGGAAACGAAAAAGATGCGATCGTGGCTCTTGGCAAAGGCTCTAATATTGGGAATGCGGCGCGCTACCTGCTGGCAGATCGTGTTGTGATAAATAAGCGTTGCAGTACCACTCAGACGGCTCTTAATGAGCGAAAGCATCTCCTCGAGCTGATCCTCCTGCATAGTAGTCTGCGAAAAGAGCTCGACAGAGCGAGAGAAGTCAATCAAATCTAAGTCCTTAGGCTCTCGCACCACAATCGCCTTCCCATCGGTCTGCCCGACTAGCCCATTGACCTCTGCATGACCAGGCTTGCCGAAGATGACAATCTGCGTATCATCTTCCGCATGCTGGAGATACGCTTGTCTCACTTTCTGTTGTAGTCTCAGCACGACAGGGCAAGTCGCATCGACCACCTCTATGCCATGCTCTGCAGCGTAAGTGTAAGAGGCGGGAGGCTCACCATGAGCTCGGTATAGTACCCGTGCATTGCTCAGACGGCTAAACTGCTCGTGGTCTATCGTTCGCATGCCGAGAGACTCCAAGCGATCTACCTGAGCACGATTGTGAACGATGTCTCCTAGACAGTAGAGAGGCTCGTCACGCTCCTGGCGCAAGATCTCCTCCGCACGAGAGACCGCCTTGATAACACCAAAGCAGAAGCCCGACTCGGGGTCTATCTCGACACGTCCTATCTGACTGTTTGCCTTCACTCTTAACTACTTCTGTTCTCTCTGTCGTGCTAGAGCTAGAGCCATGGCAGCCTGCTCATCTATAGAGAGTACACTATTATCTATGACGACCGCATCCTCAGCTTGGCGAAGCGGATTGATCGCTCTGTGTGAGTCCCTGTAGTCACGGTCTTCTAGGTCAGCAGACACCATATCGATCGTTGTCGTCTGGTCGCCTTTGCCACGCAGCTCATCGTAGCGACGCTGCGCACGCACCTCTGGTGTTGCTGTGAGAAAGATCTTGAGCTCAGCCTCTGGGAAGACCACCGTCCCAATATCTCGACCATCCATCACGATACCGCCTGCCTCGCCTAGACGACGCTGCTGAGCCACGAGCATCGTACGTACGAAGTCATAGCTCGCTATGACACTAGCGGGACGAGATACCTCTAGTGTGCGGATCTCAGACTCCACATCCTCACCATTGAGGAGCGTGTGTCCCGTCTTAGGGTCAAAGGTCACCTGCATACCCTCCAGCTCCTGACGTAGCTTATCTAGGTCAAACTGCTCGCCATCCCATAGCTCACGTCGCATAGCAAAGAGAGCCACGGCACGGTACATCGCACCACTATCCACGTATGTGTAGCCTAAATCCTTGGCGAGCGCACGTGCTAGCGTACTCTTACCACAGGCGCTGTAACCATCGATCGCTATCTGTATCTTCTTAGTAGACATACTTGTCATTGCCAAAGGTTGTGGAGAATGAAAACATCAGCCCCAACATCTGTGGGTGATAATAGGTCGCGCCGAGAGCTAGGCGGTAGTGTCTCTGGTTAAAGCCCACGCCAGCCGACAGTCCACTCAGGCTTTTGGCTCCTCGCTCCGAGAGGTCCACTGCTTGTTTCGCATTGTAGCCAATACCGACCCAAAACTGCTCAGATGGGACAAACTCCACGCCACCAGCAAAGTGACTCGCTATACGTATGCCAGTCGACCGCCCAGCTCCCCACGTCTGTATGTTATAAGGAGTCAGACCATGCAGTGTGAGGTGAAAGCGTATCGGAGCGTGCGCTAGCCGTTGTGACATACCGAGACGTATATCCCACTGCGGCATACGACGTGAGAGGCCGTAGCTCTTGAGCATACCGCCCACATTAGAGATCGTCATACCTAGCGAGGTGCCCCAGTCGGAGCGGTAGTAACTCAGCCCAGCGTCGGCTACAAGGGCAAAGGCAGAGTAGCGCTCGATCTGTCCGTAAAGCATTTTCAGTGCCAATCCTCCACGTAGTCGGTCGGTCAAGTCGTAGCTGTAAAGCCCCGAGAGTGCCATCTCCATCGCCTGAAAAGGAGCCGTCGCCACCCCCTGCGTATCGTATCCCTGCATCTTGCCATAGTACGTACTCCGCAGAGCGACTGCCCAGGCACCACGCTCACCGACCGGTAGCCCGTAGAGCGCATTGGCACTGTGCGTACCACGCATGTATTTGAAGTAGGAGAGAAACATTCGTCCCGCCACCTCGTGCCCATAGAGTGCGGGGTTGTCCAAAGCTAGCCCCGGGTTCGCATCTATATAGGAGATCACTTTACCGCCCATAGCGAGCGACTGTGCCGAGGGGGGCTGTAGCAGGAAGCCAAAAGTATGAGCCTCCTGCCCCCGTACCGTAGTATAGGGGAGGAGGCCGAAAAGTAGTAGGAGTATTGGACTCCAGAGAGATGCTCGAGGCATAGGTGTGCAGTAGAGAGCTATCAGTCGTTACGTCCGAAGAACCTCAAGAGGTATAGGAATAGGTTGATAAAGTCTAGATAGAGCGACAGTGCGCTAATCACCGCCAGCCGTCCCACCTGCGTATCGTCATAGAGGTCGCTCTCAGTAGCTAGACGCTTCACACGCTGCACGTCATAAGCGGTCAGAGCGGTAAAGAGGACCACACCGATGAGGCTAATGATCCAGTCTAGACCGCTCGAGTGAAGGAAGATATTGACCAGCGAAGCGATGATGAGACCTATCAGTGCCATGAATAGGATAGAGCCCATCTTAGATAGATCCCGCTTGGTAGTAGCCCCCACAAGAGCCATCACGCCAAACATTCCGGTGGTTATGAAGAAGGTCTTCGCAATAGACCCGAGACTATATACTACAAAGATGACAGAGAGCGTCACGCCGTTGAGTGCCGAGTAGGCGATTAGCATGATGGTAGCAGTCGTCACGCTCATCTTGTTGATGCGCGCCGAGAGGACGAAGACCAGTACTAGCTCAGCGATGATGAGTAGCCACATAGCTCCTGATGAAGCTATCTGGTAGAAGAGTCCTGAGTTTACGACGCCCATAGCGGTCAGCGCAGTAATCAGCAGACACATAGTCATCCAGCCGAAAGTCTTGCGCATCACCTTGCTCACCATAGGAGTGACCATATAAGTTTGCCTTTGTGGTGTCGTATAGTCAGAGGGGTTGTAGGGAGGGGGTGTTGTCATAGCATTATGATATTAATGTGTTTCATAGTCTTGTCTGTATCAGATAGGGGAGTGAGAGAGAAGTTTAACGCTTCCCGTCTAGCGTCTCCAATGTTGCCGAGTCAAGAACCTCAGCTTTCACTATCCGCTTAGGCTGCTGTGTGAGTCCTAGCTTTGAATCGTTGCAGAGTGTGTAGGAGAGTCGGTCCGTCACATGTAGGTGGCACTCTGCGCTGTCAGAGAGTAGCGCATCAGCCCCCTCGACAGTCAGTGAGTCAGCCTCGACGACAGAGCGATCGGAAGCTGTCAGGGAGAGTTCCTTGGTCTGTCCGAGGAGTGTGGCACGTCCCGATCCAGTCGCTGTGATGTGCGTGTGCCCCTCGGATTGTAGCACTGTGCGTATCTCTGGCGAGCCACTGTAGCCTATGAAGGACTGGTCGCACGAGAGGTAAAGATCTGCCTTTGCATTGCCACGCAACTGGACCTCTGCATAGTGCGCATCGATGGTCAAGCCCTCTACCTGACCACCAATCTGTAGCAGGTCGAAAGGTGTCTCGAGCTTGTTGCATCCCGTCGCCACCACCTTGGCATCACCGACCACGCGCAGCTGGCTGATCGATGGTAACGTGAGCTCTGCAAAAACATCTCCCTGCACCCAACGATTGTGATAGGGCAGACGGCTGATCGATAGCGTCTTATTGCTCATGCGCACCTTCACCCGACGTCTCAAAGCATTGGGATAGGAGACTCTGAGCGAGGCGTGTGATACAGTGGCAAAGTTGATCTGTATCTGAACTCCCGCTCCCACTTCTAGCGTGTCAAAGGTCCTTGTCGCATAGCTGTAACTCTTGCTACGCTTGTGACGCTGCCAGTAGACGAGAGCCAGAGCGGTTACAGCAACACCCGAGGCGAGGGTGCCACCAGCGATAGCTCCTTGTCGCCATCTGCGCACACCCTTGGGGATTGGTATGTCAGAGAGCTTAGAGGTGAACTGAGAGAGGAATATATTGCGTTTTTTCATAGCGATTCTGAATGTTTGTAGGGTGTCGGTTTGTCAGCATTACCATGAGGGTGACTCGGCATCAAGAGACGAATCACCTCATTTGTAGCAACGAAGATACAAAAAAGTGCAGAGACGCCAATAGTTCCCTACGTATGGCACGACAGTTTCCTACCTATGGCACTGGAGTTTCCTACCTATGGCACTGGAGTTCCCTACCTATGAAACTAGAGTTTCCTACCTATGAAACTGTAGTGCCAATAGGTGTTGGCACTGGAGTTTCTTCCGTATGAAACTCCAGTTTCACCCGTATGAACCTGGCTGAAATGGGGATGAGGCAAAAGAAAAGTGGCGACCGCTCCTCTGTAAGAAGTTGTCGCCACCTGGACGAATGTGTTGGGGTAGGGGACTAGAGCTTCACGGCAAAAAGGAGCTTACGACTTATCGCTAGTCTTCTCGGTTTGGGGAGAAGAAATGATTGAGGTTCTTGAAGCCAGTCTTGGAGCTGGGTAACTGAGGAAAAGGAGAGCGCAGTATGAGCTTGCGTTCGGTGCGATTTGTGTAGCCCTGGATGTAGTTAAGATTGACGATATAGCTCTGATGCGTCCTAACGAAGATGTGTAGTCCTTGTAGCTCTCTATCGTAGACACCTATGTTCTTAGTGCTGTAGATCTCCTCACCATCAGACAGATAGATCTTACACCCCCCGTCACTAGACTGTATGTATACGATCTGATTACTATGGAAGATGCGCGTGTCTACCGCTGTGGAGACTTGTAGCCACTTACCAGTCTGGTCGCTTGGGGTAGATGCAGTACTCGTCTCTTGCGACTGATAGATACGCTGAGCAGCCTTTTCGATAGCTGAGCGTAGCGACGCCTTGTCTATAGGCTTGTCGAGAAAGGCAACGGCTCCCTCATAGATTGCTTGCTGCGCATACTTAAACTCACAGTGCCCAGAGAAGATGATGAGCTGAAACTGTCGGAAGTTTTGCCACTCCTCTAGTAGGTCAAAGGCGGTCCGCCCCTCAGGAGCAAACTGTATGTCCAAGATGAGTAGCTGGGGGGCAAACTTCTTGATGGCTAGATCTACCTCTGCCAGCGAGGTACAAGTCGCAACAATCTCTAGCGTTGGGGCTACCTCCTCGACTAGAGAACGCATCAGAGCCAAGATCTCGGGAGAGTCGTCAGCGATTATGGTCCGTAGTGGTGGGATAGTTGTAAACATAGATTTATAGGCGATAATGGGGTGGTAAGCGTAGTGTGATGGTGGTTCCTTGCTCCGAAGAGTCTACACCGAGGTCTATCGCATAGCCTAGTCGATTGAGGAGGTGGATACGCTTCTTCGTTAGCTCCAGACCATAGGAGTGATAGCTGAGCTTGGACTTGTGTTGTAGCTTTTGGGCTTGCTGTATGCCGATACCATTGTCAGCTATCTGGATGGATATGGCTCCACTCTGTTGGTCTAGAGAGATGGAGACTTGTAGCATCGCTCTACGGGCATCATTGAGAGGCAGTAGTCCGTGACTTATAGCATTCTCCACAAAGGGCTGCAGGAGCATCGGAGGTATACAAACCTGATCGGAAGATATAGCCTCGTCAATGGTAATCTGAAAGGCAAAAGCATCTGGGTGTAGCTCCTGCTGAAAGCTCACAAACTGCTCCGTCAGCTCTAGCTCCCGCGGTAGCGTAGTCCAGTGCTGTGCTAGTGTAGAGTCTAGCGCACTTACAGAGCTTTGTATCGAACTATGGAGGAATGCTCGTATGAGCCGACTCAGACTGATCAACTGCTGCTCGGCCTCTTCGGTTTTCTGTAAGTGTACCTTAGCCTGTACCGAGGTCAGGACATTGTAGACAAAGTGTGGATTGAGTTGAGCTTGTATCGTATCCATCTCAGCGACCTGAGCTTGCGTAATAGTCTCAGAGAGGCGTCGCTTAGTACGTAGCAGGAGGAGCACACTCCCCACGATGGCTAGTAGCAGTAAGAGGACAATGCTCGGGACAAACCACCCTTGATTATAGAAGGCTCGCCTTACCGATATCTCTAGTTCATATAGCTCCTGCTCCGAGCAGACCTTATCAGTCCCTTTGTATAGCACCTGCACCTGCAGTGTCGTCGTGCCATGAGGCAAGTCGGTCAAGACGATATAATCCTCATCCTGAGGCTTGCTCCAAGGTGCTGTGCCACTCGTACGATAGCGATACACCAGCGGATAGGGACGACTATAGGCAAGCGTCGTAAGCGAAATGGTCACAGACGATCTATTGGTCGGGAGGCTCACTCGTCGCTGATTATATAGTATAGGCGTGTTATTATAATAGGAGAAGAAGAGCTTGGCTCCGTGCGTAGCTGTCGGTCTTAATAGTTTGGGGCGAATAGACGCTAGATGCGAACTACTAGCCACCCAAATGTTGCCCTGAGAGTCCATATAGGCGCCAGCCTGCCCAGGCTCCTCTACACGAAAACCATTGGACGCATCGATATAGCCCCACAGCTTCACTCGTCTCGTATGATGAAATGCTTTGAGATCGATGATACAGAGCCGATCGCCCTGCGACACCAGTAGTCGCTCGCTATCTATCGGTAGGACGAGGGCGGTCACCTCTTGGAACTCGGGATCATCTACCACGCAGATTTGATCTTGCTTAGCATCGTAGTAGCATAGTCCCATATCAGTGGCAAACCAAGTCGTGCCATACGCATCTGTCGCCATCTCCATACAGAAGTATGAGGCGCCTCGCTCGTTAGCATACCTAACTAACGCTCCTGTGTCGTAGTCATAGCGGTAAATCTCTCGACCACCCAGCCAGTAGCTCCCGACAGAGTCCCGTGTGATGGAGAGTATATTACCCTGTATTGTGACACTCTTATATTGTGTGACTGTACGCTGTACTTTACCCTCTTCGTCCCATATAGCAAAGCTACCCATACCTCCTCCCCATATAAGCCGACGCTGAGCATCGTAATAGGTATAGAAGCAGAGCTGCTCATGCACCCCTGTACGCTCTAGCTCTGAGACCTTACCACTCTTCGGATTATAACGTATCACTCCTTTAGAGTGTGGAAAGTAAAGCACCCCACGGCTATCTCGTACAGGATGAAAGTAGTACCCTTGATCTAGCTCGCTAGTAAGTGAGAGCGACTCTACCTGATCGCCACGGATGCGCTTGATCTCGTGCGTAAAGGAGCTAGCGTATATCGTGCCATCATCGCCAGCGACACAGCCCCACACCTCAGGCAGTAGCTTCGCATCGTAGAGCTGAATCGCATCAGGCAATACCTGTAGCATACCGCGCTCTGTACCAAGATAGATGCCCCCCTGATGGTTAACGACCATATCTGTGATATACCCCCACTGCGATATATACTTACTAAGATTTATCAGCTCGCCATAATTTAGGAACTGTAACTCTCCTAAATGTAAGCCCGGCAGTATGACATTGCTTACCCCATACCAAGCTATCGGGAGTGGCTCTACCCAACGCCCTCCTACAGAAGAAGCTATACGACTAAGCCCCTTAGCAGAGAGAGCATAAAGCTCCACCGTCCCCACCTCTCGGCTAAAGGCTATACAGACCTCGCCCCGAGGCCCATAGAGCAGACGCTTAGACTGTTGCTGTAGTTGCTTAGGGAGGTCAACGGTTGTGATACGCCCCTCTCTCGTCACCCGCAATAGCCTCTCAGAGTCATCATCATACGAACCTACGAGGTAGAGGTCGTGGTGTAGCTTATCATAGCGCATCGGAGAGTGTACCGAGGTGACCCCTGGAGAGAGAGGCGTCTCTTGCAGCCTCCCCTCTGCATAGTGACCGACTACAAAGCGAGACGATGCATTCCGCTTGGCATACCACAGGGTACGCTCTCCACCTAAGGTTGCGGCATATAGTCCCGTCAGAGGTACAGGGAGTGTCTGTACACTATCGCCACTGATCCTTGAGACACCTTGCGTCGTAATGATCCATACAAAGCCATCTTCATCCTCCTCAAGATGGACGACCTCTCCAGCTGACAACCCCTCCCTAGATGCCGTAAAGGGGTGAAACCGCACGCCATCAAATCGACCCACACCAGCCTTCGTCCCAGCCCATATATACCCGCGACTATCTTGCATCAACTTAGTCACCTGACACTGTGGCAATCCCTGCTCCTTGGAGTAGCGTATGCTCTGCACCCCCTTCTCTTGGCAATGAGCCTGAAGAGAGAGCAGTAACAATAGGGAGACACTCATTATAATCCGACTGAGTACGTATCGGCTATTTGGCTTCATTCTTTCGCAAAGATACAATTTAGAGACTAGACTCTTCCCTATGAGTAGCCCCAGTCTTCTCTTAAAGCTTTCTAAGTTCATATGCAAGTAAAAAGCGAAGTTTTTTCTCGTTTCGGAAGCTTGGTCGACTTCTCTTCGGGTGAACCGCTCGGCGGGGTGGAAGCTCCCACCGTAGGGGCGGACCTATGTGTCCGCCCGTCCTCACTGAGCGCAGTCTATTCTGCGGGCGGACACGTAGGTCCGCCCCTACACAAGCTACGTCAGCACGACAATTCCACTCATCAAACGCTGTATCCCCGATCTGTAGGGGCGGACACTTAAGCCTAGCGTTCCTACTGGTCACTACGTGTAAGATTTGTGGAATCATTTTTTGAAGGGAGAGATGTTTAGTTTCATACGGGAGGACCTCCAGTTTCATATGGGAGAAACTAAAAGAGACTGCCACACGATGGTGAGCTTAATCGCTTGCCATCATGCAGCAGTCTCTACTATAGAAAAGGGGGTAGCCCTACTTCTTGACCACTAGTCGCTCCTGCCACCCAGTGCCTACGAGGAGGTAGACACCATCGCTGAGAGCTGTCAGGTCAATCTGTAGATGCCCCTCTGCATCTGCTTGCATAGCGCACAGTAACTCGCCAGTCATGCTGTGCAGCATCACTTCGCTAGCAGGTGCTATACCCTCCACGATGACATAGTCAGTTGCTGGGTTCGGGTAGAGCTTCACCTGCTGCGTGACGGTCGTCTCCACGCCTGTGTGATCCACAAACGTTGCCTTCACTTCGGTAGCACCCTTGACGACAAACTTCTTCGTGGCAAGGATATCCTCTCCGTTGGCTGTGAGGGCGGTAAGCTCGCACTTGTCGTTCTTACCCGTAGCTTGAACTGTCAAGGTAGTCCCATAGGGTACAGCCTTGAGATCTACGTTCTCGACAATCGAAATCGTACCATGCTCGTTGCTCGTTAGGGTCACGGCAAACGCCATCTTCGTAAAGGTTGCCTTTACTTCAGTAGCACCTTTGACGACGAACTTTTTCGTAGCGAGGATGTCCGTGCCATTGGCAGTAAGTGCAGTAAGCTCATACCCCTCGGCTGGAGTAGCGGCAATCGTTAGCTCTGTGCCGTAAGCGACTGCGTTGAGGTCGTCAGCACCTGTAGCTACGAGCGTTCCTTCGCCCTCCTTCGTGAGCTTCACTGCAAACGTCTTCTTCGCAAACGTCGCCTTGACGGTCACATTATCCGTGACAACGATCTTCTTCGTAGCGAGGATGTCCGTGCCGTTGGCAGTAAGCGCTGTTAGCTCGTAGCCCGTAGCAGGTGTAGCGTTGATCGTCAACTCTGTGCCGTAAGCGACTGCGTTGAGGTCGCTCGCACCCGTAGCGGTGATCGTACCCTCACCCTCCTTGTCGAAGGTGACAGCGAAGTTCTTCTTCGCAAAGGTCGCCTTGACGGTCACATTATCCGTGACAACGATCTTCTTCGTAGCGAGGATATCCGTGCCATTGGCAGTAAGTGCTGTAAGCTCGTACCCCTCAGCTGGAGTAGCAATGACGGTAAGCTCCGTATCGTAGGGTACTGCATCGAGGTCGTCTGCTCCTGTGACTGTGAGGGTACCCTCTCCTTCCTTCGTGAGCGTGACGGCAAAGGTCTTTGTCGGGTCCTCGCCATCGTAGGGGGATAGATACAGATCTCCGTTTTCCTCTCTTGCCAGATATACTTCCCAATTCTTAGCCCTAGCTATGGCGACATCGCTTTTCAGACACACATTGCCTTCTTGCCCCAGAGAGCCGTCTGAGTAGACAACGAATTCGCCACTTTCTAGACCTGTGCGATCAGGCAAGCTGTTGACTAGTTGTAGCATTGACTTCCCTTTGATCTCGTTGGTATGGCAGACAAGAGTTCTTAAAGAGCTACACTGGGAAACATCTATATCAGTCAATCTATTGTCATAGCAACTCAATACTGTGATATCTCCACGCATAGTCACTTGCTGATTGGTGAGTGTGTAGTCTACATAATAGTTTGGTCTAGGAGTGCCCTCTGCTCCCTCGATAGAGACACCTCCATCTGCAAGGTAACCAAGACGGATGCTCTCTCCGACAGATTTCGCCGTGGTCATCGTGATGACACCGTCGCCAACCTTCGTAAAGGTTGCCTTGATCTCGGTGTCTTCCCTGACGCTCAGCATCTTCGTCGCTAGGATGTCTTTGCCATTGGCCGTTAGAGCGGTCAGCTCGTAACCTTCGGCTGGTGCAGCCTCGACTGTGAGCTCCGTGCCGTAGGGGACTGCGTTGAGATCATCTGCACCCATAGCTGTGAGCGTACCTTCGCCCTCTTTCGTCAGCGTTACCTTTAAGGGTTGTGCGTCCTCTGCGCCCTCGTAGGGAACAGAGTTTTGGGTATCGGATTCGTACTTTAGCGTATTCCAGTTCTTACCCTTGGCGATAGCGACATCGGATTTAAGACAAATATTGCCCTCAAGGTCAGGTTCTTGCACCACAGTAAATCTGCCAGCTTTCTTTCCAGTACGGTCGGGCAGGCTGTTCACCAAGCGGGTCATCTCTTCGCCTTTGATTTGATTGCCGTAGCAGGAAAGAATTTCTAGTGCGGTGTTTTGGGATACATCCAATGCGGTCAGCTGATTGTTAGGGCAGTCAAGCCATATCAACGCGGTGTTCTTGGATACATCCAATGCAGTCAGTTGATTTCGCTCGCAGACAAGATCTGTCAACGCAGTGTTTTGGGAAACATCCAACGCAGTCAGCTGATTGTTGTAGCAGTAAAGATTTTCTAGTGCGGTGTTTTGGGATACATCCAATGCGGTCAGCTGATTGTTGGAGCAGTAGAGCCCTGACAATGCGATGTTTTGGGATACATCCAACGCGGTCAGCAGATTGTCAGAGCAGTCAAGCCCTGTCAACGCGGTGTTCTGGGATACATCCAATGCGGTCAGTTGATTTCGCTCGCAGTTAAGCCATATCAACGCGGTGTTCTTGGATACATCCAATGCGGTCAGCAGATTGTCGTAGCAGGAAAGTCCTGTCAACGCAGTGTTTTGGGAAACATCCAATTCGGTCAGCTGATTGTTGTAGCAGGAAAGTCTTGTCAACGCAGTGTTTTGGGAAACATCCAACGCGGTCAGCTGACTGTCGTTGCAGTAAAGTTCTGTCAACGCAGTGTTTTTTGATACGTCTAATGCGGTCAGCTGATTGTTACCGCAATCAAAGTAGGTTACATCACCGGTTATGGTTACGGTTTGCGATGTGAGCGTATAGATGATCGTTTTCCCGCTCTCGGGTGTACCGGTCAGACCGCTCAGCGTAGGCGCATCGCCCGTATAAATCATCTTGAGCATTACCGTCTCCCCAACCGCTTTGGCGGTGGTCATCGTGATGACACCGTCACCGACAGAGGGCTGAGAGTCGTCCTCTCCCTCATAGAGGTACAGTTTAACCTCTCCGTTTTCTAAAGTCGCTAGAGCGACTTGCCAGTTCTTAGCTTTAGCTATAGCAACATCGCTCTTGAGACATATATTACTCTCCTCTTGAAAGAGAGAATAAACGGCAAAGATCCCAGCCTCCTTACCTGTGCGGTCGGGGAGGCTATTGACCAATTGTGTCATCGCCTCTCCCTTAATCTGATTAAGAAAGCACGATAGATACTCTAAGGAGCTACATTGGGAGACATCAAGATTTGTCAACTCATTTACTAAACAGATGAGCGCAGTGATGTCTCCTCGTAGGGATACTTGTTGGCTTGTAAGGGTATAGTCGATCCTTTCTTTTTCTTTGGGAGTCCCTGTCGCTCCTTCTATTACGACATCACCTTCCGCTAAGTAGGAGAAGGAGATATTTTCTCCGACTGCCCGTGCCGTGGTCATCGTGATGACTCCATCACCGACCACTAGCTCACCATCACAGTATACGGAGAGCTTAGCCTCCTCCATAAGAGGTATTACACTGATGATACGTCCCTCATCACTTGCCTCGACAAAGGTGGCTGTGAGCGTAATATTATCGCCACGCTTTGCGCCTATCTGACTAAGTTCGTCTGCTAGGTTTGGGGCAACAAGCTGCTCACCTCCAGCAGGAATGTGAATCTGCGTCCAACGGGTGCTAGCCGTCTGCTTCTCCTTCTGTAGCTCCCAGCGATAGAAGACACGATTTGTTGGTGTCTTCGTACCTATATTGCGTATACGTATCTGTGAGAGGTTGCCACTGTTCACATTTACCGTGACAGGCTGATCTGAGGAGAGGACGTAAGCTGTACGTATGTCGGTCGCAGACTGTATGGAGACAGTCGTCGTCGATAACTGGTTAAAGCGATCTCCGATGAAATACCCTACTTCTAGCTCCACATCTCCAGATCCATAGGGGAATCGGTCTATCTCGAAGGTAACCTCTTTGACCGCTCCAGCATCTATCGCTGGGAGTATATTGACTACTGGTTCAAATATCCGTTCACCGACCTTTCTAGCGTATAGGTATAGTTGGTTGAAGAACTCTACTCGCCCTGTATTGCGTAGCTGGAGAGAAACTTTGCTCTTTTCATAGCCTACGATAGAGCTCTGAACAGATCCTGCGACCAGCTCTAGCATAGAGAGGTTGCTACTAGCCTCCTCTGTTACGACATAGGAGCCATCGCTCTCCTGCGTAATCGTGTAGGTGTGACGATACTGCTCTTTGGCACGTTCGTGCTGACCGCAAGGTCTCCACGCAGTCTGACCCGTGGCATCAGTATGACGATATGCGAGGAAGATGTCCCAAGTGCCGACACCGATGTGATTACTCAGTTGTAGCTCTTCGGGGTCGATGCTAAAGCCTTGATAAAGTCCATCGATACGAGCATTGCGTGCGTATTGATCTAGGTACAGCGTATCTGTCGTTCCAACCTTGGTCACGCCATAGGTTACGGACCCATCGTATGGAGTCGCATCAGTTGTTAATACAACGGAGTACTCTGCACTAGCATCAAGTGTACCCTCTGTGAAGGTCATCCCAAATCGCCACGTGGTCACCAGCGAAGACTCTTGTCTCTGAGATGAGCCAGTCTTGTCGGGCTTGATGCCTACAACTGCTCCTTGGGCGAGACTGAAGCCTCCTCCAGCACCGCCACCTATACCGAGATCTGAGGGGACGAGGTAGTTGAGGTTGAAGTAGCCATCGCTCATGCCTCCCCAGCCCCAATTGATATGAAAGAGTCCCTCCATATCGTAACCATCACAGACAAAAGCGTGACCACCGCCACTACCAGAACCACTATAGACTACAGGACGAGCGGCTATCAGCTCGGCACGTAGCATCTGCTCCCAAGAGGACTGAGTATAATTGCTTCGACTCTTGAAGCTCACCCTCTTGTCATAGCGGAAGTGATCTGCCAAAGCTCGTGCTACAAGGGGCGTATAGGAACCACTACCACTGGATGCGTACATCATCTCGACAGCGACACCTGCATGGTAAGCAAGCGTAGAGAGTGCTTGGGTCTCCTCAGAGGTCGCAGACGATGGGTCGTTATACTGCTCAGGCATATGCGCCCAGTCATACGTAGTAGCCCCGTAGTCTACACTATGCTGGCGGTTACTTCTTTCTTCTGTATAGGAGAAGGTTCCCTCACCTTGCGTAGGCCACTGATAATAACGCATCACCTGCGTATAGGCGGTTGCGACACAACCGACTGGCATATGCTCTCCTTGATTGTCGGTAGGAGTCTGATTATTCCACGGGGCACTCTGATTCCACTGTATGTTTCCCAACAAAGGAGCAATCTGTGCTGGCTCTGTAGCGGTTCGGGGTGTAGGTCTGAGAGAGCTACGCAAACCTACACTAGTGGTAAGCTCATCGATACGCTCCTGACAAGCCTTGAGAAAGGCTCGGAGCTGTTCGGGCATATCCTGCTCAAGGACTTGTCCAGTCGTAGCGTAGCCGATATAGGGTGTCAGCTCATCATCACCAGCGATGATGACGAAGCCAGCATTGCTACCTCTATTATAAATATAGTAGTAGCGAGCCTTGTCGCCCGATAGGGTGCGTAGCTCTACACCAGCACTCTGACGTATCGGAGCTGATACGAGACTGAGCGGTTGTTGCGCAGGAGCCAACACCTTATGTGCATAGGCAACTTGATGGAAAAATTGCTCGGCGAGGTGTCGAGCTTCACGCTCGCTCAGAGGCCGAGCAAAGAGCGCACTCACACTACAGAGTAGTATGAGCGAGAGGGCAAGCAAATGTCGCCAACGGATTTGTAGAGAGTTCATATATGATTGAGGATTGATTTGGTTTTGATTAGTGTAGTTGTTGGCTGGGATCTAGCGATTCTAAATGCCCCTAGAGAGTGCATAAATACCCTCTAGGGGATACTAAAGAAGAGGCTTATAGACAACACAAAGTTACAAGCCTTAAGGGCTACCAATCAAGAGCAAAAAGGGCACTTCTCGGGATTTGTCCAAATACAGCAGAATCCGATATGGTTTCTCCAATATTTGGCAGATTTTAGGATCAAGCGCAATCCAAAACGTCGTTTCGTGGTCTACTTGACACTAGAATGTACGTGGATCTGTTGTTTCCTACCTATGAAACTCTAGTTTCCTCCCTGGGAAAATGAAAGTTCCTCCGTTGGAACCGAAGAGTTCCTCCGTTGGAACTGAAAAGTTCCTGCCTTGGAACTAAAAAGTTCCAAGAGGGGAACTGTTTTTGGAACTCGTATGTATAACGATTTCAGAACGATACGACTGGTGTAGATGACAACCTCTGCTCGGAGGTGACCCACAAATAGAGACTGTTGCAACAGTCTCAAAGAAGGCTTAGCGGGAAAAATGAAAGGGCTATACCGCAGCGTAGCGATATAGCCCCTTCATTTGTATTGGTTGTGACTAGTCGGAGAGGTGGAAGTAGCGCCGCACCGCCTCCTCGTCGCGAGTTATCTGCTTGCGCAGTGCGTCTAAGCTCTCGAAGTGTAGCTCTTGGCGAAGTCTATCGCAGAGGGAGATCAGCAGCTCTTGACCGTACAGCTGGTACTCCTCGCCACCCATCAGAAAGACCTCGATCATCGTCTCCTCCTCGTCTAGCTCGAGCGTGGGGCGTGTCCCTATGTAGAGCATGCTCGGTATATCTCGTTGCTGGCCCGCTCCAAAGGGGGCGATCGTCGTACGTGCCATATAGACTCCTGCAGGGGGAAGAGCTTTGTGGTGCGAAGGTACCTCTATATTGGCTGTCGGGTAGCCCAGTTTGCGCCCGATCTGGAGCCCCGTCTTGACCTTGCCCAAGATGGTGTAGGGGTGTCCTAGCTGTCTCTCTGCCTCGGTCACAGCTCCGGTGTCTATCCACCGGCGTATAGCGGTCGAGCTGATGGGGTCTTGGCTCGTGCTCTCCCCCAGTGCGTACGCCTCCCCACGTATGCAGCGTATGCCGTAGCGGTGCGCTATCGCCTGGTAGTCCGCAAAGTCTAGCCCCTTGTCATGTCCGAAGTGGTGGTCGAAGCCCACGACGAGCGTGTGGATATGTAGCTGCTCGTCGAGGTAGGTGCGGAGAAACTCCTCGGCACTCATCTGCGAGAGTGCTGCTGTAAAGGGAATGACGGCGACTCGCTCTACGCCCATCTGGTGCAGAAGTAGCTCCTTCTCTCGCTCTAGCGTGATGAGGCGGAAAGGGCGCTCGGGATGCAGCACTAGCTGCGGGTGAGGCTCGAAGGTGACGACTCCTGAGGTCAAGTGGTCTCGCTCGGCTATTGTGAGGACCTGGCGGATCAGTGCTTGATGCCCTAGATGTACGCCATCGAAGGCTCCCATGGCAACGACTAGATGCCCCATAGACTCTGCTCTCTGCATGAATGAACTGCTCTAAATGGTGTGTCGAGGATTAGCGTATCCAAGCTTGAGGATTGAGTTTGTTGCGCTCGTGCCACACTTGGAACTGCATGACTCCATACTGTCCCTCATCGTCACTCGCCACGGTGCCTAGCACTTGACCCGTCTTGACCTTTTGCCCTGCTCGTACAGAGACATTCTGCAGGTTGGCATAGACGGTCAGATAGTTACCGTGACGTATGATGATAGAGTTGTGGTAACCTGGCACGACGAAGACTTTGCTGACGACTCCGTCAAAGATGGCGACCGCCTCGGTGCCACGTGATACCTGTATGTCGATACCGCCATTGCGTGTCTGCACCATAGCTAGATCGTCGTGCTGCTGGAGGCCAAAGCGTCTGATGACACGGTAGCGACCCTTGACAGGGGCAGGGAGCCGTCCCTTGTTGGCCGCAAAAGAGCTGGCCAGCTTACGCTCGGCAGCATTCATCGCATAGCCGTCCTTAGTCTCGGCACGACGCTCCGCCTGCTTGGATACCTTCTTGCCCTTCTTACGAGCTTCACGCTCGAGACGCTCACGCTCTTCACGAGCCTTGCGCTCAGCCTCGGCTATCTCACGGGCTATCTGATCTTGGATAGCTTGGTTGAGCTGCTCCGCCTTGCGTTGCTGCTGCTTGAGCTTCTTCTGGAGTGACTGACGCTCAGTAGAGAGCTCCTTGACCTCGGAAGCGATGCTCTTCTGTTGCTGCTCTAGCTTGACACGCTCCTCGGCACGTAGCTGTAGGAGGGTGCCTTTTTGCTGTTTCGTCGCTATGAGTTGGTTTTGGCTCGCTTGCAGCTCTTCACGGGTGGCGTGTAGCTGTGCGGCGACCTCCTTGTGGGCTCTCGCGTAAGCCGAGAGGTATCGCACACGGCGTATGCCCTCGTCAAAGCTGGAGGCGGAGAGGATGAAGAGTAGTCGATCCTCAAAGCGGGGGCGCTGCTGGAGTGCTTGCAGCGTCTTGGCGTACCGCTCCCGGCTCACTTCCTCCTCTTGCTGTAGCTTGCCTATCTGTTTGGCTAGCGAGTCGATAGAGACGTTGAGCAGAGACACCTCTTGGTCTAGAAGGGCGATGACCTGGGTGCGATCTTGAATTTGCTGGCGAACGAGTTTATCTTGCTTGGCTTTTTCCGAAAGACTCTGACCGAGGGACTTAATCTCTTTGTCTGTCTTCTTGATCGCATTGAGTAGCTCGGTGCGCTGTCGCTCGAGCTTGCGTACGGCAGCAGACTTCTTGGGTTGCTGAGCCAAGAGGAGGGTGCCTGTGAGCATGAGTAGGCAGAGGGTATAGAGTAACCGTCGGAGGTGTGACATAGATCAATGGGGAAGTGGAGTTTGCGATAAACTAAAGGAGCCGAAGCAATTCGTCTAGGGTCATGGTTGTGTAGCCGCCCTGAGGCTCGGTGAGACGATCTTGCAGTTGGGCTGGAGTGAGCTCTTTGCTCTTGCTATACTTTAGTTGTATGGAGAGACGCTTGCGCGGTGTCGAAACGAGAAGTTGGGTTGCGTCAGACTTGCTGGTACCACTCTGGTAGCTGTACCGTCCTTGCAGATAGCCTCCCTTGCTCTGGTCGGTGGAGGCGATGCGGATGGTGCCTAGCTGGCATTGTGGATTGACCATATAGTCGGCGACCCAGGGCTTGCCCTTGAGGCTACGCAGTGAGGCCTCTAGAGAACCTCTCCCGACCACGTACTCACGATCGGCTAGGTAGGTGGGCTGGCCCAGGAGTAGGTCACGCAGGAGCGTGTATGAGACCTCGGCATCCAGTCGCTCGCTCAGCTCGTAGTAGCTGATGGTGACCTTGGCATCGTGCATCATATCGTAGAGAGCGATGTGGTCGGGGAGTATGTAGATGCGGAGAGCCTCCACAAAGGGGAGTGGACGAGCCGAAAGCATCAGCCCCTCACTCTGACCTACAAAGAGATCCATGCGTGTCGATAGCTGCGAGTCGCCTAGAGATAGATCGGCGCTGGCGATACGATGCTCGGGCGTGTGACGGATCTGGAGAATTTGCTCAGAAAGCCACGAGTCGCCTAGAGCGCAACCTCCTGTGTCTGCAACTACGGGAGCTGTCGTTGAGCCTGATTGAGGAGATCGTGTGCCACAAGCTAGAAGCAGTAGCATGCTATCGATCAGAAGGAGAATATATGGTAGTTGGTGTCTCATGATAGGTCTGTAATTATAGTATGTCGCATCTAAGGGGTCAGCGAATCGATCTTTTGCTGGAGTGACTCCGTTGGGGTCAACTTGTAAGCTCTCTGCCACTGCTGGAGCGCAGCCTGTCGATCACCACCCTGCAGATAGGCGTCGCCTAGTCGCTCGATGTAGCCCGCATTGGGCTTGCCTATTTGCTTGGCTCGCTCTACCGCTTGCGAGAGCATGAGCTGCGCCATAGTCGTTTGTCCCTGAGCTAGAAGGATCGTACCGTAGGTGTCGAGGATGTTGGCCTCTTCGGGGGCTAGTCCGTAGGCTGTCGCGGCTAGTTGCTCGGCTTTTGCTAGATAGCTACTGTCTTGTGGTGACAGGGTGTAGAGGTAGTAAGCGTAGTTGTTAA
This sequence comes from uncultured Porphyromonas sp., assembly GCA_900538385.1. Taxonomy (GTDB): domain Bacteria; phylum Bacteroidota; class Bacteroidia; order Bacteroidales; family Porphyromonadaceae; genus Porphyromonas. Next base: position 30,931 of record UWSO01000009.1, on the reverse strand, counting down.
GCAGGATAGCATCTCGGGGAAAGAGCCGCTCGGCAATCTCAAAGACTTCGAGTGCCTGTGCCGACTGTTCCTGCTTTTGATAGATCAGCGAAGAGTAAAGGAGTAGCAGGCGTAGACCCTCGGTTGGTTCAACGTTTTTGGCTGTCTTGAGTTTGGTCAAGTCTAACTGGCTATTGATTGCTTGCTTAGCTTCGTCTAGCCGATCCCTAGCGACGAGTTCGCCAGCGTAGAGTGCCAGTATTTGAAGGTCTGCGGGGTAACGCTTTTGCGCTGAGGTGAGGTAGGTTAGTCGCTCCTGCTCTTGCATTTGCGAAGCCTGTACGAAGACGGCACTGTAAGCGGTCTTGGGGTTGTCGTAAAACTGCTTGACCAGTTGCTCCGCCTGCGCTTTCCCTTGTTGTGTCGAGACGATTAGGTAAAGGTCGGCAAAGAGTTTCGGATCACTCGGCTCTAGCTCTGCGAGGCGTGTTAGGGCGGGAATAAACTCTGACGGGATCTGGCTAATGTCTGAGAAGTCAGGCAGCATCATAGAGATAATGCGTGCCGAGGCGGGAGAGATGCTGTCTTGACGCTCTAGGTAGCTGTGGAGGTATTCGGCCGATTGCTTGGTATCTCTGCGCGAGGCGATCAGTTCGGCACGCGTCATCTCGATGTAAGCATCAGGTAGAGAGAGCGTCTGCTGAAGTTGCACCAGGCTCTCGTCTATTTGGTCGTCTAGCCTCAGTGTGTTGAGCGCTTCTAGAAGTGTGCGATGATTGCCAAGACTACTCGGATCAAGCTCGACCAGTCGCTCAGCGGCTTGGAGCATACGCTGGTAGTCTCCCTGCTTGGAGGCGGACTGAGCGATAAGTCGGTAATAGGTCACTCGCTGCTGAGGGTTTGTGAGCTGTGTCGTGTCGAGTAGTGCTATCTGATCTAGTAACTCTTGGTTTTTGTCTAGCATTGCTAGGCTCGTCAGATGGACTAGCAGTATGTCGGGGTGGCTCGATACCTCTCTTGGAAGCAAAGCAAAGAGCGAGTCCGCCTCATTAATGTCTCCGTAACTGTAGAGGAGCGTGAGGTAGTAGCGTACGAGCTCTTGATTGTCTTGAGCTTGGTCGCTTTTCTTGGTGAAAAGTGTCTGGAGTAGCTCTCTCGCTTCGCTTTGGCGATCCGCCAGGTCAAGCCAGCTGGCTAGCGGTACTGCCGTCCGGACCTGCTGGTCGGGATAAGCTTCGTAGAGATAGTAGAGATAACCGATAGCTGGCTCTTGCGCTCCTGCGAAGAAGAGTATGTTAGCGTAGTCTTCAATCTGCGCATAGGCTGTTCTCTCCGTCTCTGTAGACTGTGCAGAGAGTTTAGTAGAGCTTAGCCCTAGCAGAGCTAAGAGAAAGAGCAAGAGTGTCTGACGACCGATGCTTTTCATACGCCCGTATGTCCAAAACCGCCATCGCCTCGCTGGGTGTCCGAGAGGCTCTCGACCTCGATCCACTCGCACTGCTCGTGGCGAGCGAAGACGAGCTGAGCTATCCGATCGCCAGGAGCTATCTCTACCGTCTCCTGAGATAGATTGATCAGGATCACCTGTAGCTCACCACGGTAGTCTGCATCAATCGTGCCAGGCGCATTGAGTACGGTCAGACCCTGCTTGAGTGCTAGCCCACTGCGTGGACGCACCTGCCCCTCGTAGCCGGCGGGGATCTCCATAAATAGACCTGTGGGTATCAGTCGACGCTCTAGGGGCGCTAGCGAGACGCTTTGCTCTAGGTTGGCGCGTAGGTCTAGCCCTGCAGAGAGTGCCGTAGCGTATTGGGGCAGGGGATAGGAAGAACGGTTGATAATCCGAATAGAAAGCATGAGTAGCGTTGGTATAAAGGTTATTGCTGTGGCGGGTCGCACCACTTGCCGTCACTCTTGATGAGCTCAATGAGACGATCCACGGCTTCTGCCGAAGGGATGCCATGCACGAGTCGCTCCTGTCCTCGGTATAGGTCGACCTTGCCGACGCCTCCGCCCACGTAGCCGTAGTCAGCATCGGCCATTTCGCCAGGACCATTGACGATGCAGCCCATCACGCCAATCTTGAGATTAGGCAGATGCGCTAGTCGTTGCTTGACTTGCGTCACCGTCTGCTGCAGGTCGAAGAGCGTACGCCCACAGCCTGGACAGCTGATGAACTCCGTGTGGGTCATCTTGATACGCACCGCCTGCAGGATACCATTGAGCAGGGCTAGGCGAGCTTTAGGACTCATAGCCACTGCTGAGAAAGCGACCGCATTACCGATCCCCTCTAGCAGCAGGGAGCCGAGCTGCGTAGCGCAGTCGATCAATATGTCGTCATATCCTCTCGCATGGGATGCATAGTGCAGCAAGATGCGGGGCATCGTGCCTCTTCCCGAGAGCTGCTCCACGGCATAGCGTACCTTATATATATAGTCCAGCTCTGCACCTCGTAGCTCTAGCCAAGAGTGTCCGTCCCAGTGAGCTGCAAAGTCCTCTAGATGCTGCAAGAGCCGATCCAGAGGTGTGTCTAGGTCGATGACCTGTAATGTCTGTCGCTCATCGGAAAAAGCCAATTGTGTCTCCTCCAGTCGAGCATCAAAGCCCTCGTCGAGAGCTGTCCCGTCACTGTCTAGCGTTAGCACAGCGGGGTATTTAGCTAGTTCCGTAGCTCCCTGCGCTTGGCCACGAGTTACGGAGCGATAAGTGTGGCTAGCGTAGATCGATCTTGTCTGGTCAAAGGCGGCCAACTGATCAATGTAAGCGATGAGCTTCTTGCCAAAGCGAAGCTCCGCCTCAGGTTCCTCGCTCAGAGAGACTCTCAGCGTGTCGCCCAGTCCGTCAACGAGTAGACTAGCAATGCCGATGCAGCTCTTGACACGCCCGTCCTCACCAGCTCCCGCCTCGGTGACTCCGAGGTGCAGCGGGTAGTGCCAGTCTAGCGCATCCATACGCTCTACCAGTAGCCGCACCGCTTGCGTCATGACTAGGACGTTGGAGGCTTTCATCGAGATAACCACATCACGCATCCCTAGACTGTCGCACACCTCTAGGTACTCCATACAGGAGGCGACCATCCCCTCGGGCGTGTTGCCATACTGAGCGAGGATGCGCTCAGAGAGGGATCCGTGATTGACCCCAATGCGTATGGCTCGGTGACGAGCCTGTGCTTCGCGAACGAAGCGTCCGAAGACCTCAGCGATCTCCGCCCGTGCCGTCTCATCGTCTAGCGAAGCCTTCTGATGAATGAAGTTGCCCGGGTTGATACGCACCTTGTCCACATGCTTGAGCGCCTCAAAGGCGGGGTCGCTCCTAAAGTGTATGTCTGCCACGAGAGGCATACGACACCCCTCGGCGTGTAGTCGCTCAGCGATCACGCCTAGATTGGTAGCCTCTCGCACGCCCTGAGCGGTGTATCTAAAGAGTTGACACCCCTCGCTGGCACAGCGTAAGGCTTGTGACACACAGAGATCGGTCTCCATCGTACTCACGTTCGCCATGCTCTGTAAGAGTAGTGGAGACTCGCCTCCTAGACGAGCCTCACCGACAGGTACGGTGTAGCTATGACGACGCTGGTATCTACAGAGAGACATAACGAATAGAGCGTGTGGTGGGTGAGTATAAAAGATAGATAAACGAGTAGGGGAGGAGGACAAAAAGATATATCGTCCTCCGCCGCTACATCGTCAGATCGTTAGTTCGTTTTGTACTTATAGTCAGAGATCTGAGCTAGCTCTTTGTTAGCCTTGACGATCTTCTCCTTGAGCGAAGCCTTCTGAGCTCTCACTCTCTGTGCTATCTCAGGATCGCCCAGAGCTAGCATCTGAGCAGCTAGGAGAGCTGCGTTTTGAGCAGCGTTGACTCCGACCGTTGCTACGGGGATGCCCGGAGGCATCTGTACGATAGCCAGCAGAGCGTCTAGTCCCTCTAGTGAGGCATCAATAGGCACTCCGATCACAGGCAGGGTAGTCATCGATGCGATGACACCACATAGGTGTGCGGCCATACCAGCGGCAGCTATGATGACACGTACGCCACGCTCCTCGGCTCCTCGTGCGAACTCAGCTACCTCATCAGGTGTACGATGGGCAGAGAGTGCGAGTAGCTCGAAGGGTATCTCCAGTGCCTCCAGTTGCTTGGCGGCACGCTGCATGATGGGTAGATCACTAGTGCTACCCATGATGACACTAACGAGAGGTTGCATCTGCTCTAGGTCTTACTTACCGATCTTCTCTTGATAGCCAGCTGCGTCCAGTAGCTCGTCAGCCTCTGCGGGGTTTTCGATAGCTATCTTGATGATCCAGCCCTTGCCATATGGATCCTCGTTGACCAGCTCAGGAGCATCCTCAAGCTCTGCGTTGACCTCTAGGACCTCGCCCGTCATAGGCATCATCAGGTCAGAAACAGTCTTGACAGCCTCGATAGAGCCAAAGACCTCGTTGCGATCGATCTTCTCACCCTCGGTGTCGACGTCTACGTAGACGATCTCGCCTAGCTCGCTCTGAGCAAAGTCGGTGATGCCGATGACAGCCTCGTTGCCATTGATGCGTACCCACTCGTGGTCAGCCGTGTACTTTAGTTCGTTTGGGAAGTTCATAGTTGTTTATTCGTTAAATAGTTAGGATTGTATTCTCTTTAGTTGTTGTCTCGCTTGTCCAGAGCCTCCTGCCAGTGCCAAGCACGTCGCAGGCTCTCCTCGATAGGTATCTCAGCGTGCCACTGTAGCTCTTGCTCACCGTAGCTCGTGTCGGCCCATATTTGCTCTATGTCGCCCGCTCTGCGGTCGCCCATGCGGTATGGCACCTTGCGACCTGTGGCTCGCTCGAAGGCTTGTATCAGTTCCAAGACGCTCAGCCCACGCCCCATGCCTACATTATATATATAGTGTGCTGGAGCAGTCTGCACATCGCTGCGATGCAGCCGACGTAGTGCTGCTAGATGAGCCTGTGCTAGGTCCATCACATCAATGTAGTCACGTATGCAGGTGCCGTCAGGCGTGTTGTAGTCATTGCCGAAGACGACGAGCTCCTTGCGAAGCCCTGCTACCGTCTGGGTCAGGAAGGGAATGAGGTTTTGCGGTGTACCCACAGGCTCCTCGCCAATGAGTGCCGAGGGGTGCGCCCCGATAGGGTTAAAGTATCGTAGTATGACCGCTTGTAGCGGCATGCCACTACGTACGGAGTCTATGATGATATCCTCGTTGATGCGCTTTGTATTGCCATAAGGCGAGGTCGCATCTTGACGCGGTGCCGACTCGGTAATCGGTAGATGCTCAGCCGTCGGCTGTCCGTAGACCGTACAGGAGGAGGAGAAGACCAAGTGCTGCACACCATACCGCTCCATACAGCGTAGGAGCGTGATGAGCGAATTGATATTGTTGTCGTAGTAGCGTAGTGGCTGCTCGACCGACTCACCGACTGCCTTGTGTGCTGCAAAGTGGATGACACCCCCCATCTCGTCCTTGTGATGCTCGAAGACCTCCCCCATAGCAGCCTCATCGGTACAGTCCACCTCGTAGAAGGTTGGTCGTATCGAGGTGATCTGCGCAATCGCATCAACTACCTCACGACGTGAGTTCGATAAGTTGTCTACGAGAATGACTCCATAGCCCGCCTCTTGCAGGACAACAGCAGTATGGGAGGCTATGTATCCACAGCCACCTGTGAGAAGGATAGACTTTGGGGTATGTTCGTGCATTGTCATTAGCTAGCAATTCATTGGGACAAAGCCTATGAAGGTTTCTAATTTCATCGGCTTCCCAAAATTACGACAAATCCACGACATAGGATATTTTACGTAAGGGACTGACTAGGGCTAACGCATTATAATCTGACTTTTCGAGATTAAGCATTGCGACAAGTGCCGTTTGGTCGTTTTAGCCGAGAAATTTCCAAACAGCTCGTTGGAAAATAAGAATCTTCTACGGAGGTGAGAAATATTTCTTCGGAAGAATGGATTGAAACTTCGGAAGAATCAAATGATAAGTCCGAAGAATTTTTCCTTTCTCACGTGGAAAATGAAAAATCCTCACGGAGGAATTTAGAATTTCCTCCATAAGGATTTAGACGAATCAGCTGATTATAATCTGTCAGCCCCTTGAGTAGAGCTATTCTATTCTTAAATGGTTAATTCAGATAGGTAACGCTTCTCGAGTTAGTAAGTAGGTGTGGCAAAGCTATTAGCTTAGAGGGTGGCACCGAGCTGCTTGAGCTGCTGCTGGACCTCGTCGATGCGTAGCAGAGCGTCGCTCTCTTTCTTGCGCTCGAGGGCGACAACTTCGGGCTTGGCATTGGCGACAAATTTCTCGTTGGAAAGCTTCTTGCGAACTCCTGCGAGGAACTTCTCCTGATGCGCTAGCTCGCCACGCAGACGCTCTACGGTCTTCTCGATATCGATGGCGCCCGCCAGCTCGACGGAGTAGGGGACTGTGCCGATGATGAAGTGCTCGGCCGTATGCTCTTCCGACTGATGCGCCTCCGCCTTTGTAAAGGCTGAGAGATTGGCCAACTTGATGACTAGCTCGCTCATACGCTCAGGATGCTCGCCACTAGTGGTGAGCGCGAGCGATTGCTTCGTCGCGATCTGATGCGCACTGCGTATGCTACGTATCTTGGTGATCAGCTCTACGGCATGCTCCATGTCCGCGAGTAGCTGCTTGTCAGCTTGCAGCGCATCGTCTAGATGAGCGTACATAATTGACTCACCCTCCTGGCGAGGTGCTACGTCCTGCCAGAGCTCCTCCGTGATGAACGGCATGAAGGGGTGTAGCAAGATGAAGATTTGCTCGAAGTAGTGGATAGTGCGCTCGTAGACCTTACGGCTCATGCTGGTGCCGTAGGCGGGCTTGATAGCCTCTAGGTAAAGGCCGGAGAAGTCGTCTCGGACTAGCTTGTAGAGGAGCGTGACGGCATCGCTGATGCGGTACTTGTCGAAGAGGTCGTCCAGTTCGCTCATAGTCGAGGCGAGTAGCGACTCGAACCACTCCATAGCTACCAGACTAGCTGCGTCAGGCTCGATCTCGTCGGAAACACTCTGCGTCTTGAGGAAGCGGTAGCTATTCCAGATCTTATTGCAGAAGTTGCGTCCCTGCTCCACAAGGCTCTCGTCGTAGAGGAGGTCATTGCCGGCAGAGGTGGCCATCATAAGTCCTAGGCGCACGCCGTCGGCTCCGTACTTGTCCATTAGGTCGATGGGGTCAGGAGAGTTGCCGAGCGACTTAGACATCTTGCGCCCCTTGTCGTCACGAACGATACCCGTTAGGTAGACCTTGTCAAAGGGTCGATCACCCATAAAGTGGTACCCCGCCATAATCATACGGGCTACCCAGAAGAAGAGGATGTCAGGTCCTGTGACTAGGACTGAGGTGGGGTAGAAGTATTTGAGGTCTTCTGTAGGCTCGGAATCATCGATCTTGCCAAATAGGCTGATAGGCCATAGCCAGGAGGAGAACCATGTGTCGAGACAGTCTGACTCCTGGTTGAGCTGTTCGAGGGTTAGGCTGTTGTCGCCTGTCTCTTGCTTTGCTTTTGCCAAAGCCTCTTCAGCGGTAGCCGCTACGACGAACTGACCGTTGGGCAGGTAGTAGGCTGGTATGCGATGTCCCCACCAGAGCTGACGGCTGATGCACCAATCCTTGATGTTTTCTAGCCAGTAGCGGTAGGTGTTGACAAATTTCTTGGGTACGAGTTGTACGGTATCCTCGAGGACAGCTTGTAGAGCGGGCTTGGCCAGCTCGGACATCTTGAGGAACCACTGCATCGATAGCTTTGGCTCGATAGCTACATCGGTGCGCTCGCTGTAACCAACACGGTTGGTGTAGTCCTCCTCGTGATCAAGCAAGCCAGCCTCCTTGAGGTCTGCGACGATCTCTTTGCGGACTACGAAGCGATCTTTACCCGCATACTTGCCGCCGTGCTCATTGAGCGTGCCGTCGTTGTTGAATATGTCGATCGTCTCCAGCTGATGCGTGATGCCGAGCTGGTAGTCGTTGATGTCGTGGGCGGGAGTGACCTTCAGGCAGCCCGTACCGAACTCTAGATCTACGTACTCATCCTCGATGATCGGGACAGAGCGACCCACGAGCGGCACGATGACCCGCTTGCCACGCAGATGATGGTAACGAGGATCTGTCGGGTTGATACAGACGGCCGTGTCACCCATGATCGTCTCGGGGCGCGTCGTCGCTACGATGATGTAATCCTCTGTACCCTCAATGAAGTAGCGAAGGTAGTAGAGCTTGCCCTGATGCTCCTTGAAGATAACCTCCTCGTCCGAGAGTGCTGTCTGTGCCTTGGGGTCCCAGTTGACCACGCGTACGCCACGGTAGATGAGTCCCTCCTCGTAGAGCTTGCAGAAGACATTGATGACCGACTCCGAGCGCTCCTCATCCAGGGTAAAGGCTGTACGACTCCAGTCGCACGATACGCCTAGTCTGCGTAGCTGGCTGAGGATGATGCCGCCATACTTGTCGGTCCACTCCCAGGCATGCTTGAGGAAGTCCTCTCGCGTGAGCTGATTCTTCTGAATACCTTGCTTAGCAAGCTGCTCTACCACCTTAGCCTCCGTGGCGATCGAGGCGTGGTCGGTGCCTGGCACCCAGCAAGCGTTGTAACCCGAAATGCGAGCACGACGGATGAGTATGTCCTGGATCGTGTTATTGAGCATGTGACCCATGTGCAGTACGCCCGTCACATTAGGCGGGGGCATAATTATCGTGTAGGGCTTCTTGCTGTGATCCACATGTGCCTCAAAGAGCTTGTGGGCCAGCCAATACTGGTACCACTTAGTCTCGACACCCGCAGGATCGTAGACACTAGTTATCTGAGAAGTGATAGAATCGTCTTGCATTGCTTATAGTCTGTCGTGATATTCGGTACAAAGGTACTGAAAATATCAGGCTAATTTCTATTCTGAACTGCTGGGAAGTTTATAGCAGCTACATTATATAAAATAGGATCTCTGGGGATCAATACGTTTTTGCTGTAGAAAAATCTGATCTCCACGTGGGAAATCTCAAATCTCCACGTGGGAAATCTCAAATCTCCACGTGAAAAATAAAAAATAGCCACGTAGGCGTGGAAAAATTCTTCGGAGGAATCAAATGAAACTTCGGAGGAATGAAATGAAACTTCGGAGGAAATGTTTCTCGCCTACGTGGAAAATAAAAAATAGCCACGTGGGAATTCGTAAATCTCCACGTGGCTATCGAGTTTTATCTCGTTTGACTAAGACATCCTATCCCTAGAGTGCTCTGCTCCCAGCACCGCGAAATAGGATTTAGCCAAACTACTCCTTGATACCTAAACGCTCTAGGAATCGTTGACGAGATACGATAAAACGCTCATGAGTAGCCTGAGCTACGACGCCAGCTTGATCGGTTGCCTCGATGGCAAAGATGAGTTTGCGTCCCTCTATGGAGGAGAGTTGCGCTGTGACCGTGATCGTCTCTCCGATGGGTGTCGCATGCTGGTGGTCGGTCGTGATCATCGTGCCGACGGTTGTCGAGCCCTCTTCGGTATAGTTGCGAGCGAGGAGCATAGCTGCGTTCTCCATAAAGGCGATCAGTGCAGGCGTGGCGAGGACTGGCATGTCGCCCGAGCCCATCTCAGCGGCACTATGCTTAGTCTCGATGGTGTATTGTTTGGTTAGGGAGGTTGCTTTATTATCCATAGTCATATATCGATTACTGGTTGTCACAAGTTATAGTGTTGCCGTCGGGGCTTAGGTGGTAGGTGCGCTGCTCCTCCGCTACATAGCAGGAAGGCCCCTCAGAGAAGTCTAGCTTGTGCCCATCCTGGCTCACCCAACCGATCTGGCGAGCGGGGTTGCCCACGACCAGGGCGTAGGGAGCCACATCACGAATCACTACTGTGCCTGCACCAATCATGGCGTAAGCACCAATCTTAACCCCGCAAAGGATCGTCGCATTGGCCCCGATAGAGGCTCCTCGGCTTATATGTGTGGGGCGAAACTCGTGCTTCCGTGAGACCGCTGCACGTGGGTTGATCACATTGGTGAAAACGCACGAAGGCCCCAGAAAAACCTCCTCTTCGCAGTGAACTCCTGTGAAGAGCGTGACATTGTTCAGAACACGGCAGCGGTCGCCTAGATGAACACGTGGCTGGACGACTACGTTTTGTCCTAGATGACACTGCTCTCCGATGACGGCATCGTGCATGATGTGGCAGAAGTGCCAAATGGTTGTGCCAGTACCAATGTGAGCACCCTCGTCAATGATCGTTGTGGGGTCTATGTAGCCAGTCTCGGTAGCACGGGATGGGTGGGGCATAGCGGTGGTGCGTTGGGTGATTACCTGATCAGCGACTCGATGGCGTTGAGGTCTGAGCGGTAAGCCGCGGAGACCTCCGCCTGATCCTCCACTACCTTGCAACTGTGTAGCACAGTGGCATGTGAGCGACCACCAAGCAGTTCCCCGATAGCACTGAGCGACTGATCCGTGTAGCGCTTCGCAAAGTACATAATCATCTGTCTCGCCTGAGCTACGTCAGCCTTTCTCGAGCGACTGCGCACCAGCTCTATCGGTACGTGAAAGTAGTCGCACACCGTCTTCTCAATCATAGAGACAGTGATCTCTTTCTTCTCTTGCTTGACCGTCTGGCTGACGATCTTCTTGACAAAAGAGGAGGTGATGTCGCAACCCTCGACGGCTGCACGTGTGATAAGCGAAAAGAATACTCCCTGCAAGCCACGGATGCTGCTGGTCACCGTGCGGGCTATGTAGTCGATCATCTCTTGGGGTAGTATGCTTCCGCTCTCCTCGCTCTTGTGGCGGAGGTACTCTCTGCGGAGGTCGTAGTCAGGGCGCTCTACCTCTATTGTCAGGCTACCTGCTATGCGGGAGATGAGGCGTTCCTCAAGTCCAGCGAGGTTGACGGGTGCCGTATCGCTCGTCAAGACGATCTGCTTGCCCAGCATGTAGAGGTGGTTGAAGACTTGGAAGAAGGTGAGCTGTGTCTTCTTTTTGGCGATCAGACCCTGTATGTCGTCGATGAGCAGCACATCTATCTGCTGGTAAAAGTTGATAAAGTCGTTGGTCGTGTTGGCTCTTGTGGCGGCGACGTACTGCATCTCAAACATGTGAGAGGAGACGTAGAGCACCTTGAGCTCAGGGTAAAGCTCTCTGATTCGCAGTCCGATGGCGTGACAAAGGTGCGTCTTACCAACTCCAGAAGGACCATAGATAAAGCAAGGGTTGAGGGCACCTTGTCCAGGCTTCTCAGCGATAGAGCGTGCGATAGAGCTGGCGGTACGATTGGACTCCCCCTGATAGTAGGTATCAAAGCTCAGCTGAGGCTTGAGCTGCGAGTCAAAGTCTGGTAGCTGACGTGGCTCCGTCTTAAGTGCAGCTGCAGCTCCGTTGGCATTGATTGTATAGGCACTAGCAGCACCATAAGCATTGTTGGCATAGCTCTGCGTGGGCAGCGTCACAGACGAGTTCTTGCGGTGAGAGGCTGCACTGTCTACAAGCGCCTTGTACTTGAGGACTACGTTGGGACCGACGATACGCTGGAGTACCTGCTTGAGCTCGTTGATGAAGTGCGTCTCGATGTACTCACAGAAGAACTGACTAGGCACACCGAGCGTCATCTCCACTCCGATGAGTGAGACCGGCTTTATGTGTGGGAACCAAGCGTTGTAGACCTCTGGTTGGATCATCGCTTGAAGGAGGACTGTACACTCAGACCACGCCCGCAGGGCAGCTTCTCTGTCAGTCATATTAAGTAGTCAATTCTATGATAGTAGTCGATGTAAAATGAGACTGTTATCTTTGCAACAGTAGGATAGTCAAGTGACCTATGAGGAGGCTCCTCTGGAAGGGGTCACTTTTCACTTGCAAAGATCCTAACTTTGTCGATGCCATGCAACAGGACAAAACGACAAAAGCACCTCTCCTCCCGCCTATCTCTATTGTTGTCAAAGAGTTAGGATGTAGAGTTGTTGACAATTAAGTGATTTGCTATAGTCGTTTGATTGTTAGTCTGTTAAGGATGTTTCTTTGAGGTGTATATAGAGTAATAGACAGTTAAGAATATGTGCTATCTAGGGGGGTACTAATAAGTTACGATCGGGGTCGCTATATAGTCCCTCATTGTTGTTTTAAAGTTATACCAGCTTCTGATTTTAATGCGGAGCTGGTGGCAAAATCCTATCAATTCTCTTATAGGATCTTAGACCTTTTCGGCGTGTTTGAAGAGGCATTTTGTAGCTTCTCCTATATTCTTTTGAAACGTGCTGTATGAGTCAATAGCTTCACCGGATGAAAACAGTTTGGCAACGGAAACAGAAAAAGTCACGCCCAGGAGAGTATTGATCCTAAGCGTGACTAAAACAAAGTAAACTTGATGCGGGCTGCTACCCGTGCGGGCTACTCCTGCATCAGTGCCTCTATATCCACCATTGGCTTGGCGCTGGTACGCTGCCTTGAGTGGAAGGCTTTGTAAAGGGCGGGTACGACAATCAGCGTAAGCAACGTGGAGAGCGCCATACCGCCGATGATGACCCACGCCATGCCGGTGCGAAGCTCAGTACCCGAGCCTCGTGAGAGCGCTACGGGGAGCATACCGATGATGGTCGATAGTGCCGTCATGAGGATCGGTCGTGTACGGAGCTTGACCGCCTGAATGAGCGCTTCGTTTACGGGCAAGCCCTCGCCACGAGCTTCGTTGGCAAAGTCCACTAGTAGGATCGCATTCTTAGCAACGAGACCAATCAGCATCACCATGCCGAGCATAGCGTAGATGCTCATGGCGGTATTGCTCATAGCCAAGGCTAGGAGCGCCCCCACGATAGATAGCGGGATGGCGATCATGACGACGAGCGGGTCTGTCCAGTTGTTGTACAGCAGGACGAGAGCTAGGTAGATGAAGAGTAGGGAGAGCAGGATAGCGGTAGTGAGGACGCTCATCGAGTCTGACATCTTCTTCATATCTCCAGCGGTCTGTATCTGTACGCCTTGGGGCATCTGCTCCTCGCTGAGCTGGCTCATAAACTGCTTGGCGATAGCGCCTGCTGGCACGCCGTAGGCTTGTGCGCGCAGAGTCACCGAGCTGTTGCGGTTGAAGCGTTCCAAGCGACTAGGCCCGATGCCGAGCGTGACATCGGCAAACTGCGACAACTGTATCAGGTCGCCTTGTGGATTGGCGACGGTCAGACTTGCCACATCTTCGATAGAGCGACGAGAAGCCTTGTCGGCACGTATGTTTATCGCATACTCGTAGTCTCCTTGCGTGTAGCGGAGCTGGTCATTGCCCTGGAAGTTGGTCTGCATCATCCCCCCCACGTTGTCTAGCGTTAGCCCCAGATTGGACATCTTGTCGCGATCCACCTTGACGAGGATCTCGGGGGTAGCGTTTTCGACCGAAAGGGTAGGCTGTATGACCCCAGGGACGGAGCTGAGGAGTGCCAAAGCCTTGTCCGCATAGCGAGCCACGGAGTCCTTGTCCGCACCTGATATGATGTACTCGACAGCCGCCTTGGAGACGGTACCAGTCATGCTCACACTATAGACATTGACACGCGCATCAACGAGGTAGTCGGTCAGAGGCTTGCGGATACGAGCCACGTAGGACTCGGTACCTTCGGGCGTCTTCCGGAGCTTGACATCTAGCTCGGCGAGGTAAGGGGTCCCTTTGCTGCTCTGGCTGTTGTCACTCGTTAGTCCGACCATGGTCACCACTTTCTCCACCTCGGGGCGCTGCATGAGCCAGTTCTCAGCTTTACGCACGAGCTGGTTCGACTCAGCCATAGAGATGTCCTTAGGCATCTCGAGCTGTATGATACACTCTTGACGGTCCATATAGGGCTGGAACTCAAAGTTGATAAAGCCCAAGGGGAAGAGCACCAGCACTGCAACCATCAGCACGACAACGATGCCTGCCAAAGCCCAGCGATGGCTTAGACCCCAGCGTGTGAGTGACGAAATGCCATCGGCAAAGCGACTGATGCCCCGCTCGAAGCTCGTGAGCATACGTCCCAGTGGGCGATCGCCACGTAGCGGCTGTATGTTGCCCAGCCTAGAGGTGAGCAAAGGCACCAAGGTGAGGGCAGCGAGCAGGCTGAAGAGGATGGAGATGACGATGACTCCGCAGAACTGACGCAAGATGTCAGAGACCAGTGAATTGGTGAAGATGATCGGTAGGAAGACCACGACGAGGACGAGGGTCACAGAGATGACGGTGAGACCGATCTCGTTGAGTGCGTCCCACGTGGCTCGGACACGGTTCTTGCCAATCTCCATGTGACGGTAGACATTCTCGATGACCACGATAGCATCATCGACAAGGACACCGATGACCAGTGAGAGGGCTAGGAGCGACATCATATTGAGCGTGAAGCCGAAGATGCGCATACCGATGAAGGAGGAGATGAGCGAGACAGGCACCACGACCATCACGATGAGCGCATTGCGCACGTTGTGCAGGAAGAGCAGTATCACGAGCGAAACGAGTAGGATCGCTAGGAGAAGGTCCGTCAGCACGGAGCTGATGGCGTTGCGTGTGAAGGTCGTTGTATCTTGCGCTACCTCCACTTTGAGTCCCTCAGAGGCGTACTGCTCCTCAAGGTTTTGGATCTGCTTACCGACAGCTTCGCTCACCTGGAGCGCATTGGCATCGGACTGCTTGAGTATGTTGAGTAGGATCGCCTCTTGACCATTGACACGTCCCATCTTGACAGGATCTTTGACGCCGTCTACTACCTCAGCGACATCCTCTAGACGTATAGGTGTCCCAGAGACATTGCGCAGGATGAGTCGGCGTAGCTCCTCGATAGAGGTTATCTTGCCCGAGAGACGTACGGCCATCTGCGTTTGGTCGCTCTGCAGGTAACCTGTCGGGAAGTCCAGGTTCGACGCTCTGATGGCACCCTGCACCATCATCGGTGTGATGCCGAAGTCCTGCATGCGACCCTTGTCTAGGTTGATCTGTATCTCACGCTCTACGCCACCGACGAAGTCTACATTGGCGACACCCTTGATGTGCGATAGCTCGGGGACGATGCGCTTGTCCACAAGGTCATAAAGCTCTGTGGAGCCGATGTCGGCTCTGGCGGAGAGGATCAGGATCGGCTTCTCGTCTACTGAGACCTTAGAAATACGAGGGGCAAAGACTTCGCGAGGCAGCTCGGCACGCTTGGCGGCAAGACGGTTTTGCGCCTCGGTCATAGCCTTGTCTATGTCAGTGCCAAAGTCAAAGGAGACCATGATCATCGACATCCCCTCAAAGGAGTAGGACTGCATCTGGTCGATACCCTCCATGCTGGAGAGTACCTCCTCGGCCTTTTGCGTTAGCGAGTTCTCCACCTCGCTAGGCGAGGCGCCTGGGTAGATGATCTGTACGTTGAGCAAAGGCGGTGTAAACTTAGGCATCAGCTCTGCACTCAAGCTCTTGAAGCTCAAGTACCCCAGCACGGTCAGCAGTATGAAGAGTACTGTGACGTAGATGGGTCGTTGGATAGATAACTTTACGATTTTCATGCTGTCGTCCGCTAAGTCACTCGTTGATAGTATTGACGGGAAGTCCGTCCGATACGTTGATGAGTCCGGCTACGATGACGCTGTCGCCAGCTTGTAGCCCGCTCAGTACCTCGATGCGGTCACCGATGAGAGAACCAGCGGTGATCGCTTTCTGCTTAGCCACGCCCTGCTTTACGACATAGACGTGAGCATCCTTGACGCTGCCGACGATAGCGCGGCGGGGTATTAAGATACCGTGCGTCTCCTGCTGACTGCCGAAGGATACGGAGACATACATCCCTGGTCGCAGGCCCTCGGCGCTCTGCTTGTCTAGCGTTACATCCACAGGAAAGGCGAGTGCATGGTTCGCCTTGTCACCTACCATTGAAATCTTACCCGTGATCGTCTGACCAGGATAAAGCTCACTCTCCACGGAGACTGTCTGTCCCTTGGTGAGCTGCAAACGCTGGCGCTCGGTCACGAAGCAGCTAGCCTTGAGCTGTGAGTCATCTACAATGTCAAAGAGCTTCGTGCCAGGATTGACATAGCTACCGACCTCTACATAGCGCTTGTAGATCTGCCCTGAGATAGGAGCCTTGATAGAGGCGTCAGTAAGGCGACTGCGGCTAGATATGTATCGCCCTTGGGCTGCAACCATCTGCGTGTGCATTGTCGAGAGCTGCTGGTCGGTCACACCGCCCTGATCGTGCGCCTGCTGGAAGCGCTCGTAGTCCTTCTTGGCAGCTTCGTAAGCCACACAACTAGCCTCGGCATCGGCTCGAAGTGTCTCGGCATCGAGCTGTATGAGGAGCTTGCCCTTGGATACATGGTCGCCCTCATCGGCATAGAGCGAGACGACGCGTCCGCCTAGGCTGGAGACGAAGGATAGATCTTGTACACCCTCCACCAGTCCATTGGCGCTGAAATCTGCGGTATAGTCACTCTCACTGACTACCTCTGTGCGTACAGCCACGGCCGAATCCTCAGCGAGGAGGGCTTGTGTCTTGGCGGTGGTGGATTTCTTGTTCAGTACTAGGATTAGTACGATGAGTCCGATAGCTAGTACGATGGTTATCGGTAGATAGACTTTTCGTTTCATAACTAGATAAGTGTGATGCTATTGAGTTGTTCTGTTATTTCATAAGGTCTCTGATCTCGCCTTTGCTCTTCTTGAGATCTATGTAGGCTTTGATATAGTCACCGAGGGCGTTGGCGTAAGACATCTGCGCCTGCACGAGCGACTGACTCGCATTGAGTACATCAGAGAGTGAAGCCACACCGAGGGTGAAGTTTTGCTGTGCTAGGTCGAAGACTTGTGCTGCGAGAGTTTGGTTTTCCTTTTGCAGTGAGATCGTCCGTTGAGTGTCTTGTAGCTTAAGCGAAGCGTTGAGATGCGCCATGCGAAGCGACTGATCGAGAGAGCGCAGATCCTCCTGCGCCTTGAGCAGATCCATATGGCTCTCGCGCACCTTGGAGAGACGAGAGAGACCGCTAAAGATAGGCACCCGCAGGCTCAGCCCCAGCATCGCTGTCGGGTAACTGTACTGCGTATTGCCACCGCCAAAGAGCTTGTCGCTCATGTAGTTGTACTGAGCATTGAAGGCGAGAGATAGGGTAGGGATGTAGTCATACCGCTTAGAGCGCTCCTGTAGATGAGCCATCTTCTCACGCTCTTGTAGCTGCTGGTAGGCGATGTGCTGCACTGGATCAAAGGCTGCTGCGCCGCTCTCGGCTATCTCCTGTTGAGCTAGCAGATCTAGGTCTAGCGGAGCGATCACGATCGGCTCTGTAATCTCTAGTCCCATCTGTAGCTTGAGAAGGTTCTTCTGCACTTCCAGACCGCTCTCGATAGCTGCTTGCTGTGTCTTGAGGTTGGTCAGGTTGACCTTGAGACGATCTACGTCTACCTTCTTGATCAGACCACTGGAGTAGCTAGCCTCCATCGTGCGGAGCATCTTGTCTACTAGCTCTACACTATGCCCCATCTGCTCCGCTGCATACTGTGTAACCTGAGCTCCGTAATATAGTGTCGCTGTCTGGGCGATCACATCCTCCTCGGTCGAGGTGGCTGCTAGTGTCGCCATACGCTCAGAGACCTTGGCAATGTCGAGCGTGTTAAAGAGCGACATGTTGAGTATCTGCTGATTGACAGCGACTCCAGCATTGGCACTGTACTGCGTCCCCATCTCGATAGTCATGTACTGCGAAGCGTTGGGGTCGCGCATCTTCTCGGGGAGCATATTGTTCATAAAGTTTGGCATGATGAACTTAGCCTTCTTTACGTTGTCATTTAGCGCAGCTGACCCGCTGATCTGAGGCATTAAAGCTCCGATCACCTCTTTGCGAGCCTGCTTCGCTTTTTCCTGATCATAGGATGACTTCTTGACATTACTATTGTGCTGTACAGCATAGTTGAGGCATTGCTGTAGCGAGTAGCTCTCCTGAGCATAGCCTGAGGCTACGAGCAGGAGCAGGCTGATGGAGAGCAGCCCGGTACGACGATTAGATCTTATCATGATTGTGGTGTATAAACTAATTACCTTGTGTCGAGACGATGGCCCGTAAGTGATACTGTAGTATGGAGGCAAAGTAGCTCCCCGAGGGTAACGGCTTACTGCGAATCACCGCCTGTATGTAAAAGCCAAATATCGAGTAAGACATATACTCGCATACGAAGGGGATGTCTAGATCGGCCCTATATAAGCCTGCCTGGACGCCCCGCTGCAGATTGGCCGTCATCTTCTCGCTGAAGTAGCTAGACCCCATGACATGCTCCAGCATCGCCTGATCAGGATTGCTACGCATCAGGTCGGAGAAGAAGACGGGGTTCAGCGTTACGAAGAGCTCGTCTAGCTGTGCGAAGCACCTCGTCAAGCTCTCTATGGCACTCACATCCTCGTCATCGAGTATCGAGAGTACACGCTGGAAGTCTCTCGAGATAGCGTGTACGCACTCCTTGAGTAGCTCCTCCTTGGAGCTGAAGTTATTGTAGAGGGTCTTCTTCGTGATCCCCATCTTGGTAGCCATCTCATCGAGCGATAATCTGAAGCCTTCTTGCTTGAGTATGCTGATCGCTTTAGCTACATATTTATCCTTGCGGCTATTTGTATTCATACGGTCTATATTTAAGACGATGTCGTTTGCAATTAAAATATTTACGTCTTATTTCTGGTGCAAAGATACACTTTTTCCAATACGAAAGTGTAATTCATGTAGTTTGTTTGGGGATTTCTTGTGAAGTCATAGATGGTTGTAATTCCAGATTGTTGATACTTAGTGATTTAGCTGCTTATTCTGTGAGAATCCTATGAGAAGAAATAAATTCCTACGGAGGAATTACCAGAATAGTTCCGAGGAAAACTGCTATTTCCTCGGAGGAAAAGAAAAATTCTTCGGAAGAAAGAACTGAAACTTCGGAAGAATGAAATCATAAGTCCGAAGTATTTCCTATTTCCTCGCTGGAAAATATATATTCTCCACGGAGGTATTTGATCATTTCTACGGAGAGTGATTTACCACCTTAATGAGTGTGCAAGAAATCGAGAGTTAATCACCGCATGTACGCAGGATTTAGACTGTATCAATCTTAGATCCACAGGCTAGCCTCTAATATTATTGTACCTTTGTGGCTAGCTATAATTACGACAAACTAGATGGGTATAGATACGGTAGCACTCATGAGTACTCTGATGCGGATCGGGCAGTTGCTCTTGGCATTGAGTCTCTTGGTCTTTATACATGAGCTGGGGCACTTCCTCTTCGCTCGGCTCTTTGGCGTGCGGGTGGATAAGTTTTACCTCTTCTTTGATGTCAAGGGTAAGGCGCTCTGGCGTTATCGTCCTAAGGGTAGCGAGACGGAGTATGGTATCGGCTGGCTCCCGCTCGGGGGCTACTGCAAGATCCACGGCATGATCGATGAGAGTCTCGACACGAAGCAGATCAAGGAGCCGATGCGTGGCAACGAATTTCGCAGTAAGCCGGCATGGCAACGCTTTTTCATCCTGATCGGTGGGGTGCTCTTTAACTTTGTCCTAGCCCTTCTCATCTATGCGGGCATATCGTACCACTGGGGCGATGTGGAGATGTCTTCACGGTCGGTTACGGCGGGCATGGTTTTTAGTCCAGCGGCTCAGGAGGTGGGCTTCCACGATGGAGACATTATATGGTCTATCGACGGCAAGGAGCGTGACGTGCTGCATGCTGACTTCATGCGTGCGGTGATCGAGGCGAAGGTGGTGACCGTGCAGCGTGATGGTGCGCTAATCGATATAGCGATCCCGGACGATATGATGCAGCGTATCTTGCGGGGCAACGAGGGGCTGATGACGATGCAGGTGCCTTTTATTGCAGATAGTATCGTGCCAGGTAGCGCGGCTGCTATGGCGGGAGTGCTGCGTGGCGACAAACTGCTCGCACTGGACAGCATTCCGATGCCTCACCTGCCGAGTGGGCGTCGATACTTCTACACCCATGCGGGCGAGTGGATTAGCTCTGAGTGGCTCCGTGGCAGTGATACGGTGCAGCTTGCGATACGTCCCGACACGACGGGCGTGATCGGGGTGATGCTCCGTCCGCTGCAAAGTATTTACGAGGTGCAGCAGGTGCGCTACTCACTGCCGCAGAGCTTTGTCGTGGGGTGGCACAAGGGTATCGGCACCCTCTCGGGCTATGCGCAGGATATGAAGTATGTCTTCACCCCAGAGGGTGCCTCTTCATTAGGAGGCTTAGTCTCGATGGGCAAGCTTTTTCCCGCACAGTGGGACTGGTTCACATTCTGGCAAATATGCGCTCTCCTTTCGATCATCTTTGCCTTTATGAATATCATCCCTATACCAGGTCTGGACGGAGGACACCTACTCTTCGTACTCTGGGAGATGATCACCGGGCGCAAGGTAAAGGACGAAGTGCTGATACGAGCGCAGATGGTGGGGATGCTGCTCCTGATAGCACTGGTGATCTATGCCAATGGCAATGACCTCTTTAAGCTCTTCTGAAACGATGCCTAGCGATATAACCTATCCCTCGGACTATCTAGACAAAGTAGGCTATTACGACTTGCTAGATCTGATCGCCTCGGAGTGTCACAGCTCTATGGGGCGGGAGATGGTCGGTGCGCTGACCGCCTCGACTCGTCCAGATGCTATCCGCCACCGTCTGGAGCGTGTGCGGGAGATGAGCCATCTGCTGAGCGTCACGATGGAGCTACCCACACGACGTGTCGTCGATCTGCGGGCTACGCTTGGCACGCTACGTGCTGAGGGTAGCTACCTAACAGAAGAGGAACTGGCGCAGGTGGCTCAGGCGATCGTGAGCTATGAGGCGTGGTCGAGGCTCCTGACGAAAGTGCAGGACAATGGGACGGGCGACGTATCACCGCTCTATCCCAGTCTGTCTCGCCTTGTGGTGGGCAGTGAGGGACTGCAGGAGATAGCGCAAACGATCTTGCGCAAGCTCGACCCGCATGGACGACTGGTGGACAACGCTTCGCCACGTCTAGCTGAGCTACGCCTAGACCTCCAGCGTGAGGAGCGTGCCATTGCGAAGTTGATGCGAGGCCTTCTCACGGCGGCGCAGGCTGCTGGCTATGTCGAGGAGGATGCGCAGGCGACGATGCGCTCGGGGCGTCCCGTACTGCCAGTGACCGCTATGCACAAGCGTCAGATACCGGGTATCGTTCACGATGAGAGCGCTACGGGTAAGACATTATATATAGAGCCTCTCGAGGTGGTCGAGGCAAACAACCGTATCCGTGAACTGGAGAGCGAGGAGCATCGTGAGGTGATCGAGATCTTGCGTCAGCTTACGGCACCTATTCGGGAGCGTCGTGAGACGTTGTCCCAGCTTTACCTCTCGATGGGGCGCATCGATGCTGTTTGTGCGATAGCACGCTTTGCCGATGTGATGCACTGCTCTATCCCTGAGGTGCGCAACAAGCCAACCATTCAGTGGTACCAAGCGATCAACCCGATACTCCAGCACACCCTTAGCCAAGAGGGCAAGAGTGTCGTGCCACAAGACATATTGCTACGCTACCCCAACGAACGTATCCTCGTCATTTCGGGGCCTAATGCTGGCGGTAAGTCGGTCTGTCTCAAGACGGTCGGACTCCTCCAGTACATGCTACAGAGTGGCATCCCGATCCCCGTACACCCCGATTCGGAGGCGGGCGTCTTCAACCACCTAGCGATAGAAATTGGAGACAACCAGTCTATGGAGGACGATCTGAGTACCTACTCCTCGCATTTGAAGCACATGCGGGCGATGTCGGCCGCTTGCGGAGCTAACAGTTTGCTTCTAATCGATGAGTTTGGAGCAGGTACGGAGCCTGAGCTTGGTGGAGCCATAGCGGAGGGGCTTTTGGCACTCTTTAATGAGCAGCGGGCGTGGGGCGTCATCACGACGCACTACCGCAATCTCAAGGAGTACGCAACCACGCACAAGGGAATTGTCAATGGTGCAATGCTCTATGACCAGAAGGAGATGAAGCCGCTCTACGAACTCTCTATCGGTCAGCCGGGTAGCTCCTTTGCCCTTGAGATAGCACGTCAGCAAGGGCTGCCGCGCAAGGTGCTGGAGTACGCCACCGAGTTGGTCGGCCAGGAGGTAATCCAAAGCGAGCGCTACGTGCAGGACATTGTACGCGACAAACAGTATTGGCAGCGCAAGCGCACTGAGATAGAGCATCGTGAGCAGAAGCTCGAGCGTCTCCTCGCAGACTACGAAGCGCGTCTGTCTAAACTCAAGGAGCAGCGTCAGGATCTCTTGACGCAAGCACAGCAGGAAGCGGCTCAACTACTGGATCAGAGCCGCGCTCAGATCGAGCGCACCATCCGTGAGATCAAGGAGAGCCAAGCGGAGCGTCAGCAGACCAAGGAGGCTCGTCAAGCGCTCAGCGAATACAGCGAGCAGCTGGCGCAGGCTGAGACGGTAGAGCAGTCGGGCAGTGTGGAGCGTGAGCTGGAGCGGCTCAAACGCCGCAAAGAGCGTAAGGAACGTAAGCGCAAGCAGGGTAAAGGACCTATTGACATCAACGACTCGCCTGTGAAGCTAACCAAGCCGAAGCCGCCTAAGGAAGGAGATGAGGTGCGAGTCACAACGATGAATGTGGTGGGCGTCCTATCTGAGCTCTCGGCCAATAGTGCCACGGTGGTGGTGAATGGTCGCATACGTATCACTTGCAAGCCTAATGAAATCGTGCGACTCGGCAGTGAGCGTAAGGAAGAGCAGGTGCAGGCCACTCCGAAACCAGCACGTACGACCAATGTGGTGGAGCATCTGCATGAGCGTCGGTTGGACTTCTCCGATCGACTAGACGTGCGGGGCATGCGTGCCGCAGAGGCGATCCAAGCAGTCCAATACTTCCTCGACGATGCGATCAGTCTAAGCTTCAATCGTGTGGAGATACTGCACGGCACGGGGACGGGCGCGCTGCGGGTCTCTATCCGTGAACTGCTCGATCACTACCCCGGGGTGAGCCACTATCATGATGAAGATGTGCGCTTTGGTGGTGCAGGTATTACGATCGTTCATCTGCAGGGGTAGGGGGCTTCTCTATTTAGCTCTCTTGCTCCTCCTACCGCTAGCGGGGTGGGCGCAAACGGACTCGCTCGTGACGGGCGAACTGCCCCTCGAGTGGCTCGTGGAGCGCTTGCCGAGTGACGATCTCTCCGAGCTAGAGGAGGACGACTTGCTCGAGCTGTCGCAGCAAGAGTCAAAGGAGCTACTTGACCTGAACCGTGCCACCCAGCAGGAGCTTCAGGAGTGTTTCCCCTTTCTCACCAGTTACCAGATCTATCAGCTCAGACGCTACCGTGATGAGCGCGGAGGCGAGCTACAATCGGTCTATGACCTCAAGTGGGTCACGGGGTGGGATCGTGAGACGATAGCTCGTGTGGCACCCTATGTGACGGTGCGCCCCTTCGCTGGGGAGCCTTATGCAAAGCCCGCTACACCCGTCACGGGTGAGGCTTACGTAGCGATGAGTTACCCTAAAGCTTCCGAAGCTATCTCTGATGCGTGGTACGATCCGCTCAAGCTGCGCTCAGCTATATCGCTCAGGCAGAAGGGGCAGTGGCAGGTGGCAGCTCAGTATCAGAGATACCCACAGGAATTGGCGAAAGATGGCACCTGGCGTTACTTCGCTATGTATGAGCCTCGTCTGGCTTACCTCGACAAGGTGGTACTTGGACACTTTAAGGTGGGGTGGGGCGCTGGTCTCCTTGCCGCTCGCTCTGTCTGGGCAAGTGCGAGTGCGCTGCCACAGTTCACGCGTCATAAGTCGATGATCTCCCCTTCGCTCAGTGCGATGCGTGAGCGTACTTTGCGGGGCGTTGCGAGTGAGGGGCATTGGGGAGCGTGGCGTTACTCCGCTTTTTACTCTTACAGTCGGCTCGACGGCACGATCGATGAGCGACAAGGCTTGATCCTGTCTATCAGACCTAACATGCACTACGACATCCCTGAGCGACGAGCCCAGCGAGCGCTCATACCGATGCAGACGGTGGGTGCGCAGCTCGCCTACACCATGCCACGAGCCTCTCTTTCGCTACAGACGCTCTATGCCGACTGGATGGGGTATGACTTAGCTTTTATGCCTGGTTACAAAGCTCTAGAGAGCAACACTCCGCTGCAGTCGCATTGGCTCACATCGCTTGCCTACCAGTGGCAGAGCCAGTCGCGTCGCTTGGAGCTGCATGGCGAGCTAGCCACTGAGCGGCTAGAGCATCTGGGCTTCATACAGCACCTGCGCTACCACACCCCTCGGCAGCGAGACCTCGGGGTGACACTATATTATATGTCTCCACGCTTCGCCTCCTATTATGGTCGTAGCGAAAGCCACTACGCTCGTCTGGGCAACGATATGGGGTTACGACTCTATGGCACTACGCGCCTGATGAAGCGCTCCACCCTACGTGCTATGCTGGAGCTATACGAAAGCGTCGAGCCGCGCTACCGCAAGCTAGAGCGCAGTCGTGGACTCGTGACACGTCTCTACCTAACCACCCGCTACAACAATCAGCTCGAGCAACTCTGGTACGGGCAGTTGGGACGCTCCAATGAAGAGGCTCTTCGCTGGCGACTCAGCAGTACGCTACGTTATAGCCTAGAGCCCATCTCCCTGCAACTTGTTGGCACTATACAGCAGCGTCGCCTAGAGGGGCAAGATGAAGCGCAGTGGGGTAGGTCACTCACTGTCGTCGGTCGCTATCGTACGGGTGTGCGCCGTCCGCTGAGCATCGCGCTCTCGGGGCATTACTACCATGCAGACCACGTGCGGGTGGCGAGCTACGCTTACCTGCCCACCACTCGCTACGCCTTCGGATTGTACAGCGCCACGGGTCAAGGCTTTGCCACAGCACTGCTCCTGCAGTGGCAGCTAGCACCGCACTGGACCCTAGCAGCCTCCGTGCGCTACGACCGCAACCTAGACGACGGCGTGCCCCGCTGGCGCGCCGACAACTACCTCGCCTACCGCTTCTAAGAGACTGCTAAATTCCGCAATCCTATGCGTAAGACTCGCGGAATTTTCTTTTTCGTCTAGAGTTTGCCAAGTCAAATAAAAGTAGTACCTTTGTGCCAGCAAAGCCCAAAAAGGAAGTGTGGGTGAGTGGCTGAAACCAACAGTTTGCTAAACTGTCGTACGGGTAACCGTACCGGGGGTTCGAATCCCCCCGCTTCCGCAGTAAAGGGTGTAAATCAACGTGTTACGTGGTTTACACCCTTTTTCGCACCCAAAAAAATGAGCGCTTCAAAGGACGAATAACAGCAACTCTTTATTATGTTTTAGTTGGTAAGTGAGATTTCAATTGCATTGTTTTTTTTGATAGGATATACCCTAATAATGCATTCGAGAGTGGAATGTACGTGCAGGAATGTACCACATCCATTTACGCCCTTTATTCGTATCTTTGTAGATCATAATTGATGTCGCAAGAAAATGAGTTATTCTAATGAGATATTTGGGAAATAAGGAGAGCTTACTCAATGATATTTTTAGTCTTTTAGGAGAAAAAGGACTTCTGAAAGAAGACTATGTTTTCTTCGATTGCTTTTGTGGTACTGGAGCTGTTTCAGCCAGTCTCAAAAATACATATCAAATCATTCTTAATGACATACTTAAGAGTAGTGCCACATATGCCAAAGCCCGAGTAAT
This sequence comes from uncultured Porphyromonas sp., assembly GCA_900538385.1. Lineage (GTDB taxonomy): Bacteria > Bacteroidota > Bacteroidia > Bacteroidales > Porphyromonadaceae > Porphyromonas. The sequence goes on along the minus strand of UWSO01000009.1, from coordinate 5,327 downwards.
TGCAGAACATTGTGATTTTAGAAAGTTGGGATTTGATCCTATTACTTTTTTAAACAGGTCGACCGATTCAAAAAAAGGATTCTTCTTTGACAATTACTCTCCTGGCAATTCAAATCGGATGTATTTTTCAGAGGAGAATGCAGGAAGAATAGACTTTTTTCGTGCTCAGATAGAAGATTGGTATGAAAAATCTCTCATCACAGTAGATGAATATGATTATTTACTCGGCTCGCTTCTTCTCTCTGTTTCAAAAGTAGCTAATGTTGCTGGAGTTTACGGGGCTTTTCTTAAGCATTGGGATAAACGAGCCCTACAGCCAATAGAATTCACACCGATTTCTCGCACCTTATTTCCTAGTAAGGAATCTCCCATTGTGTATACGGAAAAGGTTGAAGATATCATTGCAGACATAGAATGTGACATTTTGTACTTAGACCCTCCATATACCCAGAATCAATATGGAACCCAATATCATTTGTTGGAAACATTAGTATTAAATGATAGTCCAAGTTTGAGCAAAATTACTGGCTCTAGACCAACTACACCTCTTAGGTCTAAATGGTCCTATGCATATCATTCCCATATACTTTTTGACTATGTGATTGCGAATACAAAAGCAAAATATATCATCATGAGCTACAGCAAAGATGGCTTTATGTCGAAAGACTACATTGAAGCTGTCCTGAAGCGTTATGGAAATGAAGAGTCTTATGATTGTAGAGTGATTAGCTATAAAAAGTATACAAATAGCAAATCTCGAAAATCAAATGATCACGAAGAGTATCTTTTCTATATTCAAAAGAAAGACAAGAAAGATATAGTTATTGAATCGCCATTGAATTACCCTGGAAGTAAGGCAAAAATGGTGAACCAAATCAAGAACACTTCACCTAATGAATACAACACCTTTATTGATGCTTTCGGAGGAGGTTTTAATGTTGGCATTAATGTTGAGTCCAGCCATATTATATACAACGAGATAAACCACTTTGTTGTTGAACTCATTAAATCATTTTCTGAATTAGATACTTATCAGTATTTACAAAAGATTTTCAACCTCATTGAGCAGTACAATCTCAATGAAGGTAGCAAGAAGGGATATTTATCTCTGAGAAATGCATATAACAGCAATAGGGACAGACCTGTAGAAATGCTTTACACTCTAACGCTATATGGATTTCAACAACAAATTAGATTTAATAGTAAGCATGAATTTAATAATCCTTATGGAAGCAGGAGGTTTAATGATAGACTGCTTGCAAAATTCATTTCATTTGCTAGAGTTGTAAAAACAAAAGATATTGTTTTTGAGATTGGCTCCTATTTGACCTTGGATCGCTATGCTAATCGAGGAAGTCTTTTCTACTTTGACCCACCATATAATGGAACTACAGGTGTTTACAATGATGGAAAAAGAGGCTTTTTAGGGTGGTCTCAGCATCAAGAATCCTGCATGTTTGAGTTTCTTGAAAAGATAGACAAATCTGATGCTCTATTTATCCTCTCATACATTAAAACACGAGAGATAGAAGAATGGGCAAAGGCTCACAACTTTAACGCCATCTCCGTAAATAAACCCCAAGGGAAGTATGGTGATCGAGAAGAAATACTAATTACAAACTACTAAATATGCGAGCTAAAATTTCGTATAGGGATAAATCTCAGAAAGGATCATACAGTTTCTCAGATCTTCTTTCAGAAAGTGTCTTGAAAGACATTTGTTATAGAATAACGAAGCAATATGATTACGACCTTCAGATTATTGATACTGGTTATAACAAGGGGCGTCTTTTGACTCTTGAGTATGATGGTGTTTGCCATTTTATTACATTGTCAGAGTCTGCTATAAAAGGTCGTAACTCAAGTGTGCAAAGTGTGCCCACCGCAATTAATATATTTTTTGCAGATGATCATCCACACAAAGAACTACATTATTATTTTATTAAGCACTCTGGAAATGCTTTTACAGACTACCATATGATGTATTACAGGATGATGGCTACAATTGGTGTTGATTTTCTAAATGCTAAAACATATGTTAGCGGGATTCATCCATACCTTACAATAGATGAGATTATCAGCGAGAGAGAGAAGAATAGAGGCTCTAACAAAAGCAATAACTCATCGTTTATTACGATAAACGATGAGAGCGTTCAGCTTTATGCAAAAGTTTATGGTGCTAGTAAATACGAGTCTACTCTTCTCGCTCTAGCCGCTGCAACTATTTGGGATGGGTCTATCCAACTATATTCGATATGTGAGCAAGAATTAAAGGAACTTCCTAAAGCCTCTCTAACCTCCCTAAGTCGATACAATAATATTGAGGTTATTAATACTAGCTTGTTCCTTGACCGAAAAAAATTCCAAGAAACTATCCTAGAAGAGCCAACACTTCGTTCACCAATATACATCTACAACTTATTAGATAAGTTTGGAGAAAAGAAATGTGCCTTTTGCAATTGTGCAATTCCAGAAATAATACAAGGGGCTCATTTATGGTCAGTTTCTGATATATCAAGATCTCCATCTCTTTCCTTTGAAGAAAAATACAACCATGCCACTTGTAAAGATAATGGCTTGTGGCTATGTAGTAATCATCATAGGCTATTTGACGCTCATTTGCTTAAAATTAATAGTGATAGAACATTGCTAGTTTCAAACCGTCTTGAGGATGCTCAAGTTCAGTTTATTTCTAATATAACACCTTTGAGGACTCTTTCAAAAAGTGTATTAAACGATGAGAGCTGCGAGTATTTAAGATTAAGGTATAGCAATCTTGTAGGAGAGTTTAAAACTTTTTAATTCTCGTCTTTAATATTCGGGATTTCATATTTTTACTCATTCGGATTTTCGCAAAAAGAATATATCTTATTATAGCAATATGGCATATCCTATAGAAGAGAAGTTTGTAGTTGCAGTTGCGTCGAGTGCATTATTTGATTTGACAGAGTCTGATAGTGTATTTAGACAGCGGGGAGAAGCTATGTATAGGGTTTATCAAAATAAAAATATCGACAAACCTTTTGAAAAGGGAGTAGCATATCCTTTCATTAAAAGACTTCTAAGCCTAAACAATTCTTTTGCAGAAGAACATCCGGTAGAAGTTATTTTAATGTCAAAAAACAGTCCAGAGACAGGGCTTCGAGCTTTTAGATCAATTCAATATTATAACTTAGACATCAGTAGAGCATGCTTTACAAATGGGCAGTCAAATTTTCAATATCTCCCAGGGTTTAACGCCTCATTGTTTCTCTCTGCGAATCCAGATGATGTAAAAGCAGCATTGGAAATAGGAAGTCCCGCAGGTCAAGTACTGAATAAATATTATATTGAAGATAATGATGATGACCATGAACTAAGAATTGCATTTGACTTTGATGGAGTTTTAGCAAGTGATGAATCTGAGAGGGTCTATAAGCAGGCTGAAAATATTGGAGAGTATTTTCAACATGAGCAAAGACATGCAACCGAAGCATTGCCCCTTGGACCTCTAGGATCTCTCTTACAGAAGATATCTTTATTTCAAAGGCTGGAAAACGAAAAATTCAAACAGGATGACTCATATCAAAAAATAATAAAAACATCTATTGTTACTGCTAGAAACTCTCCTGCACACGAAAGAGTTGTTACTTCATTAAACGAGTGGGGCGTAGAAGTTGATGAAGCCTTTTTCCTTGGGGGCATTGATAAATCAAGAATCTTAAATATTTTACAGCCTCATCTTTTCTTTGATGATCAAAAAGTGCATCTTGAACATATAGATAGAATTCCAGTTGTACATATACCATTCGGCATTGCCAATAACTAATGCTGTTTTGAAATCATAGATATTTTCAAATAGAGTGGTCTGGGTTTTAGGTCGCTCTGTTGTTTATCGGTTTAGTTGGTGTTGGACTTTCTCTTGTTCGGCTGAGAGCTCTTGCTGGCGGAGAAGGAGTTCTGCCTGTCGTTGAACTGCCTTTTCGTGGTTAATGACACGTTGCTCTAGAGTGGCAATGGCTTCGTTAGAGCGGTGAGTTTCAAAGATGCTATCGAGTTGGGCGAAGGCGGGGTTGCTGACTGAATGCTCCATACGTAGGATGCGATATCGTAGGGCGTAGCTTTCGAGGGTTTGATTGGCATTGTGTAGATAGACCGCCCAACCGATAGTGCAGGCGATGAGTACGATAGATATTCCCCAGATCAGCCATTCTATCCAACGTTTGACATCAAAGAGGTAGTACTTCTTGATCTCTGGAGGAGATTGAGTTTCTTGAATTTTCTCGGATAGAGAGGCTATGCTTTTAGCTTGTCGCTCTTGGTCCTTTGCTATGCTATCTTTGATTTCTCGGATTCGTTTGCCTAGGACGATAGCGACATCTGTCAGTTCACTCTTGAGTTTGCCATCTACCTCAATCTTTTGCCCAATAAGGCGTGCTACATCCATAAGAGAAATAGCGTCATCTTCTGAGGAACTGGTTGCGGGGTTAGGTTGAGATACAAGGTTGGTGATACTTGCTTTGAGGTCTCTGTTCTGTTGTTTGATCTCCTCTAGTACTTCAAGGAGAATATTCATTTGTTCGTTCATAATCTTCTGCGTTTTAGTTTCTTATTAGTTTGATTTCTTAGTTTACGTTGGAATACGAGTTCAGCAACGTCAACTGCTGGGACATTCCTGTCAAAGAGTTCTTCAATGAAGTTTTCAGATGAACTCTCAGACTCTCTTTCTTCGGAAATCTCTGGTGCTTTTTGAGAGCTGAGAACATTTGCATTCTGCTGGAGGAGTGTAGATAACTTTGAGTAGCTACAAGAGCGGTCAATGTGTGAGCCACTGAAGCTAACTCCATCCTTGCTAAAGACTACGCCCTCAATGATATCTGTTTTGCCCTTGGTCTTGAACTGCACGTCAATACTCTGCTTTTGCAAAGCAGAAACAAGCTGTTCCCAATTCTTGCTCTTGGGCAATACCTCTGTAATAGCATCGTAGATAGTGTAGCGAACTTTGTCACTGCCACGCAGTCTATTTCTTTTAACTTCCGTCTTGCCTTCTCCTAGCTTCAGCTGATACTTGTCTGTAAGCTCTCTGCATATCTTAGTGGAGCGAAACTTCTCATTGCTGTCCGAGATTGTATTGCCGTAATTGTCTACCCGATTGATGCAAATGTGAAGATGCGGATGCTCCCTATCCACGTGTCTAACAATTAGGTACTGAGTATCTGAGTAACCCATCTGCCTCAGGTATTCCCGTGCAATATCAACCACGTATTTTCCACTCCAAAATGCAATTTGGAGTGGAGCAGGTAGCGAGCTGCCGAGACGAAAAAAGGGACGATGCGCTCACCGTCCCT
>UWSO01000008.1 GCA_900538385.1 uncultured Porphyromonas sp. | reverse complement strand
CGTAACAAGGTAGCCGTACCGGAAGGTGCGGCTGGAACACCTCCTTTCTGGAGACACGAGGCTTTGAGAGGTTGAGATATAAGAGGGAGCGATTCCTCAGTATCGAGATCTCATCAAGACCTATCTCTAAGATTGGTGCTATTTCTTCTTACAAGTCTATCAGACGCAGTGAGACATGGATAGGAGATCGTCAAGTAGGTAACGCGGGGCTACAAGTAGACACGATGAAGGCATGCGCGATGAATGCATACACGATGATAGAGTATTAGTTATGAAATCCATATAACATGGAGAATCGATGAAGCGAGAGCGACCCTGAGGCAACGCTCAGAGGCTGTCGGCTGGATAAGCAGGCAGGAATAGAGAGCGGTCTCGAGACGTCGTCCACGTGTAGAGCGATAAACCCATGAATAGGATATACGCCCTAGGTCATGCTGAGGTATGACAGACTAGAGAGTCCTATAGCTCAGTTGGTTAGAGCGCTACACTGATAATGTAGAGGTCGGCAGTTCAACTCTGCCTGGGACTACAAGGGACGGCATCTTGTATATCTTATAAATAAGATGGACGGGGGATTAGCTCAGCTGGCTAGAGCACCTGCTTTGCAAGCAGGGGGTCATCGGTTCGAATCCGATATTCTCCACACGGATGCTAAGACGGAGCGCAAGCGAAGCGAGGCATCGAGTGATCTTTGACATACGTAGCAATAGAAACAATAGAAACGAGTAACGAGCGTACTTAGGAATAAGTACGAACAAACAAAGAATACAAAGCGAGTAACGATTTTAGATCGTGCGCTAAGTAGTATAACTCAACAGAGCTTGTATCGACGTAAGTTGATGCGAGGCTCAAGGCGAAAAGTTATAAGGGCAGATGGCGGATGCCTAGGCTCTTGGAGGCGATGAAGGACGTGATAAGCTGCGAAAAGCTGCGGGGATTGGCACATACGAATTGATCCGCAGATATCCGAATGGGGCAACCCACTAGACTGGAGGTTTAGTATCTCGCAAGAGAGGTCAACGAGGGGAACTGAAACATCTCAGTACCCTCAGGAAAAGAAAACAAAAGTGATTCCCTTAGTAGTGGCGAGCGAACGGGGATTAGCCCAAACCGCAGATGTTTCGGCATCTACGGGGTTGTAGGAGTAGCACTAATGTACTGTAAACGTGTAGAAGAACGGATTGGAAAGTCCGACCATAGAGGGTGACAGTCCCGTATTTGAAATATGTTTGTAGACAGAGTTACCACCTGAGTAGCGCGGGACACGAGAAATCCTGTGTGAATCTGCGGGGCCCATCCCGTAAGGCTAAATACTTCCAAGAGACCGATAGTGAACAAGTACCGTGAGGGAAAGGTGAAAAGAACCTCGATAAGAGGAGTGCAATAGACCCTGAAACCATCTGCTTACAAGCGGTAGGAGCCCCCATGTGGGGTGACTGCGTGCCTTTTGCATAATGAACCTACGAGTTACCGTTGCCGGCGAGGTTAAGTACATGTAAGTACGGAACCGGAGCGAAAGCGAGTCTGAATAGGGCGACGAGTCGGTAGAGGTAGACGCGAAACCAAGTGATCTACCCTTGGTCAGGTTGAAGGATAGGTAACACTATCTGGAGGACCCAACCGGTAAGCGTTGAAAAGCTTTCGGATGAACTGAGGGTAGGGGTGAAAGGCTAATCAAACTTGGAGATAGCTCGTACTCCCCGAAATGCATTTAGGTGCAGCCTTTGGTGTTTCTTGTATGAGGTAGAGCGACTGATTGGATGCGAGGCTTTCACCGGCTATCAAGTCCAGACAAACTCCGAATGCGTACAAGTCAAAGCCAAGGAGTGAGGGCATGGGTGCTAAGGTCCATGTCCTAAAGGAGAACAATCCGGACCATCGGCTAAGGTCCCGAAATCACCACTAAGTTGGACAAACGAAGTCAAGATGCGAAGACAGCTAGGATGTTGGCTTGGAAGCAGCCATTCATTTAAAGAGTGCGTAACAGCTCACTAGTCGAGGATTTTGGCGTGGATAATAATCGGGCATAAGTGGTGTACCGAAGCTGTGGGATGTGAATACATCGGTAGGGGAGCATTCCTATTGAGCAGAAGATACAGGGGCGACCTGTGTTGGATCGATAGGAAAAGCAAATGTAGGTATAAGTAACGATAAAGGGGGCGAGAAACCCCCTCGCCGAAAGACTAAGGTTTCCTGATCAACGCTAATCGGATCAGGGTTAGTCGGGGCCTAAGGATAAGCCTAACGGCGATTCCGATGGAAGAACTGGTTAATATTCCAGTACTAATATATTGAGTGATGTGGAGACGGAGAAGTGACACTACTGCCGACTGACGGAATAGTTGGTTAAAGGGTGTAGATAATTGGTTTGTAGGCAAATCCGCAGACCGAGTCGAACCTGAAAGTACACTGCGTGCGTGCACAAGGTGATAATGTAGGTAAGCCAGCTCCCAAGAAAACCCGCTAAACAATTGATATATTACCCGTACCACAAACCGACACAGGTGGTTGGGTTGAGTATACTAAGGCGCTCGAGAGATTCGCGGTTAAGGAACTAGGCAAAATGGTCCTGTAACTTCGGGAGAAAGGACGCCAGTGGCGACACTGGCCGCAGAGCATAGGCCCATGCGACTGTTTAACAAAAACATATGGCTGTGCAAAATAGAAATATCACGTATACAGCCTGACACCTGCCCGGTGCTGGAAGGTTAAGAGGAGATGTCATCGCAAGAGAAGCATTGAATTGAAGCCCCAGTAAACGGCGGCCGTAACTATAACGGTCCTAAGGTAGCGAAATTCCTTGTCGGGTAAGTTCCGACCTGCACGAATGGTGTAACGATGTGGGCACTGTCTCAACCGCGATCTCGGTGAAATTGTAGTATCGGTGAAGATGCCGATTACCCGCAACGGGACGAAAAGACCCCGTGAACCTTTACTATAGCTTTACATTGTACTTGGGTATCAGATGTGTAGGATAGGCCGGAGACTGAGATTGGGGCACGCCAGTGCTTCAGGAGTCGCTGTTGAAATACGGCCCTTTTGATGTTTGGGTACTAACTTGCTAAGAGCAAGGACACTGTATGGTGGGTAGTTTGACTGGGGTGGTCGCCTCCAAAAGCGTAACGGAGGCTTCTAAAGGTACCCTCAGGCCGATTGGTAACCGGTCGCAGAGTGTAATGGCACAAGGGTGCTTGACTGGGAGACAAACAAGTCGCACAGGTAGGAAACTAGAGCATAGTGATCCGGTGGTTCCGTATGGAAGGGCCATCGCTCAAAGGATAAAAGGTACTCCGGGGATAACAGGCTGATCGCTCCCAAGAGCTCATATCGACGGAGCGGTTTGGCACCTCGATGTCGGCTCGTCACATCCTGGGGCTGGAGAAGGTCCCAAGGGTTGGGCTGTTCGCCCATTAAAGTGGCACGCGAGCTGGGTTCAGAACGTCGTGAGACAGTTCGGTCTCTATCTGTTGTGGGCGTAGAGATTTGCAGGGCTCTGACACTAGTACGAGAGGACCGTGTTGGACCGACCGCTGGTCTATCGGTTATGCCGCCAGGTGTAATGCCGAGTAGCTAAGTCGGGCTAGGATAAGTGCTGAAAGCATCTAAGCACGAAGCCGACCCTAAGATAAGATCTCATTGAGGGTGGTCAAAGACGATGACCTTGATAGGCTATAGGTGTAAAGACAGTAATGTCAAAGCCGAGTAGTACTAATTACCCGAACGATTCGCTAAGAGAGTTGAGTTATACGACTTGAATAGAGTGTACGCCTAAAAACGAAGCAGCGTATTCGTGAGTTTGAGAGTCTCGCAGACTCAGTTGCTTTCTAGAGTTAACTATATAAGTCTACGTATGTCACCCATTAAGGTGGTTATAGCGTTGGGGATCCACCTCTTCCCATTCCGAACAGAGCAGTTAAGCCCAATAGCGCCGATGGTACTGAGTAAAATCGGGAGAGTAGGTAACCGCCTTTCCCATTGGAGAGTCCTCAGATAGGTATGACACCTGTCTGGGGACTCTCTCTTTTTGTGCCTGAATCAAAGAGGAGAGGATCAGAGGTATCAGAGTGATCGGAGTGGATCGGAGTGATCAGAGGTGTCGGAGCGTATCGGAGTAATCGGAGTGATCGGAGTGGATCGGAGCTGTAGGAACGTATGGCTAGTGTCCCTATATTTCGCTACTCGTCTTGCTGTACTACAACGGACGCACAGACCGTGCGTCCCTACAGGAGTCGTATTGCTTTGCTGGAGACGGACGCCCTTCACTGGACACTACCCGTGCGTCCATACGGGGTGACGTTTTGCTTTGACACAACGGAGGCTCTCCTGCTAAACTCTATTGGAGTGATCGGAGTGGATCAGAAATGTCGGAGGTGATGTAGCTGTGCTGCACTTGACATTGGAATGTGCGGAGTGAGAAGACTTTCGTATAGCGCGCTCTCGTAGGTGGCAAATTAGTATCTTTGTGCAATAGTACTACAAGTAGACCTCATGACTGATCACAACTCTCTCGAATCTATCGCCACGGAGTGTCCCGACATCTCGGTGGTCATCCCCTTGCTTAACGAGGCTGAGAGCCTCCAGGAGCTCTACGAGCGTATCGTGGCTCACACCGCTGAGGTGGGGCTGAGCTACGAGATCATTTTCGTCGATGATGGTAGTAGCGACGGCTCGTGGCAGGTGATCGAGCAGCTGGCGACCAAGGATGAAGCAGTGCACGGTATCAAGTTTCGCCGTAATTATGGGAAGTCGCCTGCGCTGCAATGTGGCTTCGCTCGGGCTCAGGGACGAGTGGTCATCACGATGGATGCCGACCTGCAAGACGCTCCCGAGGAGATAGGCGGAATGTACAATATGATCGTCGATGAGGGGTACGACCTCGTGAGCGGATGGAAAAAGAAGCGCTACGATCCGCTCTCCAAGACGATCCCCACGAAGCTCTTTAATGCAACGGCTAGGCGGGTCTCGGGGATTAAGAACCTGCACGACTTCAACTGCGGACTCAAGGCGTATCGTGCAGAGGTGGTGCATAGCATCGAGCTGTACAACGATATGCACCGCTACATCCCTTATCTGGCGAAGAATGCTGGCTTCGCCAAGATTGGCGAGCAGGTGGTGCACCACGCACCTCGCAAGTATGGGCACTCGAAGTTTGGGCTGGATCGCTTCTTCAACGGATACCTCGACCTTCTGACGCTCTGGTTCACCCACCGCTTCGGACGTAAGCCTATGCACTTCTTCGGTTTCTGGGGGTCGCTCATGTTTCTCGTTGGGTTCATTGCGCTCATCGTGGTCCTCTCGTTCAAGCTCTCCGCTCTTATCAGTGGCACTCCTGCACCGCTCGTGACTGATCGGGTCTACTTCTACATCTCCCTCGCAGCAATGATCATCGGTGTGCAGCTCTTCTGTGCAGGCTTCATCGGAGAGATGATCTCGCGCCGCGATCCCAATCGTGACAATTACAATATAGCAGCAGAACTATGACTAAGACTTTAGACCAAATCATCTCTACACGGCGCACGGTACGCCACTTTGACGCGACCAAGCCGATGACACGTGCTGAGCTTATGCCGATACTAGAGGCTGGGCGACTAGCTCCCTCGGCAAAGAACTTCCAGCCCCTCCGCTTCGTCGTCGTACTCTCCGAGGAGGAGCGTACGAAGCTTCACGCTGTAAGTCAGCAGCCTTGGTTTTATCACGCTCCGAGCTATATCGTCATCATCGGCGATCACGACAAGGCGTGGCAGCGTCCCCACTGTGACCTTACCTATGTAGACACCTCGATAGCGCTGACGCACATGCTCCTCAAGGCTGAGGATATGGGACTGGGGGCTACGACGGTAGCAGCTTTCGATCAGGAGATCTGCCGTGAGTTACTCCAGATACCTGAGCATGAGGAGCCAATACTGATCTTAGCGGTGGGGCATCCCGACCCAGCCTTTGCCGGCAAAGAGGGCAATCCACGTCGCAAGACGATGGAGGAGCTGGTCACATTCATCTAAGCTAGTCGCACCGCTATGCGCCGTACCGTCACCTTACTACTGCTCACGCTCATCCTGCTGAGCGGGTGCCACAAGGAAGCACCTTATAGAAGTGCCGAGGGGCTCATCTTCGGGACGCTCTATCGGATTACCTATCAGGCTGATGAGGATCTGTCTGATCAGATCAATGAGGCACTGCAGCAGGTCAACCATGTGGCAAATCCCTTTGACTCGACCTCTATGATCTATGCGGTCAATAACAACTTGTCGATGACGGTGGACAGCACTTTCTATGCGATCTACAGCGTAGCACGGAGTGTCTACGAGCGGTCGGGCGGAGCCTACGATGTGACCATCGCTCCGCTGGTCAATGCGTGGGGCTTTGGCTTCGAACAGGGCTATCCGCTCACGCAGCCACAGGTGGATAGCTTGCTGGAGCTGGTCGGTATGAACAAGGTCTCCTGCACCCCCACTGAGCTGACTAAGGCGGATCCCGCTATGGAGCTAGACTTTGCCTCCGTTGCCAAGGGGTACGCCTCTGACCTTGTCGGTGAAAGGCTTCGCAGAGCGGGCGTAACCAATTACCTTGTGGAGATAGGCGGCGAGATCGCCTACTCGGGGCGCAACCCACGGGGCGCTGCATGGCGTGTAGGGATCTCTAAGCCAGACCTAGACTCGCTTGGCCTCAATCAAGAGCTACAAGAGGTCATTGATTTGCCCGGCGAACGGGGAGGACTAGCCACATCGGGCAACTACCACAACTACAAAGTCGCAGCCGATGGAAAAGTCTATGGACACACCATCTCTGCACTGAGCGGTTACCCCGCTGAGACAGACATACTGAGTGCCTCTGTGATCGCTCCTACCTGCGCTGAGGCGGACGCGTTGGCGACAGCTTTCATGGCTCTGGGATACGAAGGCTCTAGGGCGATGCGCAAGCAACTTTCGTCTGACATTTCCTACCTACTCTTCGTCTCGAGTGGTGACTCATTAGCTTTTACCCCAATCTCTAGTCCCTCCTTTCCCCGATCGCACTGATGCTGGCTTCCTTCCTAGCGATATCGGACGGACTTTCTTATCTTTGCATCATATAGCCGTACATTATGACCCAATCATCGCTTCCCAATAACGCTATCAACGATCAGCCCGCCTTCCCTAACGAAGGCACACGACCGACTTTCTCACAGATCTTTCATTTGATCTTGAAGCAGTGGTATTGGTTTGTCCTCTCCTTCGTACTCTTTGTCGTACTAGGCAAGATCGTTGCTGACCATCGTCCTCTAGGGCGTCAGACGTACTACATGCAGCTCTCCTCACGAGAGCCTCACGAGCTGACAAACCCGATGATGCCTCTGAGCGACTCGACGTTCAAGACATCGCCGTGGACTCCTGAGTACATTGCCATGCTACTCAATACGACGACAGCGGTCGTAGAGGCGGGGAAGCGTATCAACTTTCAGGTAGACTACGCTGTCAAGACTCCTTGGGGGATGCGTGACTACTACAACCAAACGCCTATCATCGTGCACTTTGACGATCTACTCCCGACAGACAAGGTGGACTGTATCGCTATGCTAGATGACCCAGTCCATCCGCAGCAGGTCACGCTGAGCGGATTCTTGGGTACTGCGCAGGGGATCTCTATTAACGAGCCGTACGATGTCGTCATCCCTGTCGGCTCTACTCAAGAGACTCCTGTGGGACATGTTACCATAACTCTGGATAACCCCAAGCATCACTTCCCTTATCACATCGATCAGAAGCATAAGAAGATAGCACTCTCCTACTCTACGCTTCAGGACATACGAGCCGTCTATGAGACGGAGATGCAAGTGACGATGAAAAAGGCGGATCTGCCGCTCTCCTCGGTCATGCGCGTCGAGATGCTATCCAATCGCTCCGAGCGTCGCTGCTTAGACCTGCTTTACGAGATGTATCTCGTTACGGACAGCTTGGGATGGGTCGAGCAGCTCAGCGATGAGGGCGCAATAGATTCGCTAGGTCAGTTCGCAGGGACTATACCACCTGCGGGGCTTTCGCCTTTTAGGCTTATTGATGAGCCACGCATAGCGAAAGATCTAGAGCCAGACCTATTTATCATCGCTGGCATGGGACTCTTGGGGCTACTCCTGCCGCTACTTCTCATGTACATTTACTGGGCTATACGAGGAGTCATCTACTATGTCTGTGAGTTGCCAGGTCTCCTACGTCGTCACCTCACACTAGACCTGCAGCGTGGTCGTAAGGGCAAGAAGTCTCTCTACCCCAATCTCGAGGAGTTGTGTACCCTCGTCACACCAGAAGGCGAGCCACGCACTATACAGCTCGCTACGCCCAATAGGACTAAGTATCACGACCAACTCATCTCGGAGCTACAGAAAGCATTACAGCAGAGAGGCGTTTCCTGCGCTGTGTGGTACTTGGACTTACCAAGCCAAAAGAAGCTTAGTGAGACGACTAATGCCGTCTACCACACTGCCCTCACGCCTGGGCTGGTAGGTTCTAGCGCCTTCCAGCAGCAGCTACAGCAGCTACAGACGCAACACCAGCTCACGATTATCGCTCCACCAGCGCTTATGGAGGACCCGACCGCTTATCTTCTCTCTAGTAGCGTAGAGCAGAGCCTTTACTGCATTTATCGTGGTAGCACGAGGATCAGAGCGATCAAGCGTGTCGTCCATCAGCTGCAGATCAGACAGCAGGTAGACCGCTCCCGCATGCATACCCTTTGGGTTGAGTAGTAAGGGCTGCTACCTACTATTTATCGATCAGACTATGACTACTGAAGGTAAAGACTCTAGGGAAAAGGCTCTCGATCTGACCCATCTGCGTCCTGCTGCATCAGACGTTAGCGGGACTGTCGGTCTCTTCGGTGGAAGTTTTGATCCGCTACACATCGGGCACCTCGCTCTCTGCGACTACATCTTGGCTTATCCAGAGCTGTCGGGACTGACTCAGATATGGTTTATGCCCACCCCGCAGAACCCGCTTAAGGAGCAAGGCCCCACGCTACCCTACACGCTGCGCTGCCACATGATCGAACAAGCGATTCAGTCTGATCCACGCTACGAGCTATGCACGATCGAGTCCATGCTGCCTGAGCCACACTACACGCTAGAGACACTCACCGCTCTCGAGGAGCATTACCCACACTGTTCCTTCAGCCTCATCATCGGTGCTGACAGCTTAGCCTCTCTCTCCCAGTGGTATCGACATGGCGAGCTCATAGATCGCCTACCACTCGTGGTCTATCCACGAAAAGGCTACGACCTCTCTCAGCTAGTCGATCAGTACCCCACAGCTCAGATACGATTGCTCAGCGAAGCTCCTCAGATAGAGATCTCCTCCACTGCGATCCGTCAGGCACTCCACGAGGGACGAGACCTGCGCCACTGGCTTCCTCAGCCCGCACTATACCATACACTCTCTCAAGCAACCACTCCTTATGAACGATGACCGAATGGTACAACTAGCCTCCTATCAGGTCGAAGAGGAGGCTCTCGAGCTCCTCGATCTCCTCTCTGATCATGACATCCCAGCCACCATACGCAATAGCTACAGCGCACGGATGCTCAGCGCATTCGTTGACGTAGGCGGCTTCATCGTCGAGGTGCCAGAGAGCGCCCGTCCACAGGTACAAGAGCTCATCGACAGTGGCGAGCTCATCCTCCCCGACCAGAGCGACGAGCCTACGACCCGTCTCACGCAGTGGGTCACCAGACTACCACTCCCAGCTCAGTGGTCTCTGGAGAAGCGACTCACTATGCTCCTCCTACTACTCGTCGCCATCGGGATCATCATCGCTCTCATAGTCCTTATCTTCTCGTAGAGATCGAAGTAGATCCAAAGGGCAAAACAAAAGAATCTCCTTTCGAAATCCGCTACTACGGATATTCGGAAGGAGATTTCTTCTGTTAACCACAAATATGAAGGCTCAAAAGACAACCACGCCCTTTCGAGCCCCAAAAACAAAACAACTCCGTGTAGCAACGTCGCGCTCCCTCTTGGACTTGAACCAAGGACCCCCTGATTAACAGTCAGATGCTCTAACCAACTGAGCTAAGGAAGCAGTACGAGACTTAACTGCCGCACCAATGACCACCTTTTGCGCTCCCTCTTGGACTTGAACCAAGGACCCCCTGATTAACAGTCAGATGCTCTAACCAACTGAGCTAAGGAAGCGTTCCAAATGTGAGTGCAAAGGTAATACATTTCTTCAACACGTGCAAGTGATCACACCGCTAGATTTCGAAAACTTTATCGCAAGCCCAACCAATACATTGAAGTATAGATGGTTGCAGATGACTCTACCTATCTTCATTCTGCGAATTGTTACTCGACTCAGCGAACTATCCGATTTGTGGGATCTAGGTCGATCTACCGCAAAGGGAAATATCCGTATCTTTGTAAGCGCAGAAAAAACTGCATATAGGCTTGACTGAAGACTTATTTCCTCCTCCATGACTACAGATAAAAATACCACCACCCTACCCCACCTGAAGGTTATCTACACAGGCGGAACCATCGGGATGGTACAAGATATAGAGACCGGTGCGCTCAAAGCATTTCAATTTGACTATCTACGGGAGCATGTACCAGAGCTTGATCAGCTCCACTGCACCTTCGACATAGAGCAGTGCGACCCGCCCATAGACTCTTCGGCTATCACGCCCGATCTCTGGGTCTGGCTGGGAGAGATGATCCAGAGGGAGATGCATGAGTATGATGGCTTCGTCATACTACATGGCACGGACACGATGGCTTACACCGCCTCTGCGCTGAGCTTTATGCTACAGGGACTAGATAGACCCGTCATCTTGACCGGTTCGCAGCTACCCATAGGTCGGCTGCGGACGGATGGTAAGGAAAATCTGATCACAGCCTTTGAGATCGCGCTGGCTAGACGTGCAGATGGCTCACCTATGATCCCCGAAGTAGCCGTTTACTTTGAGGACTACCTCTACCGTGGGAACCGCACGCTCAAGTATAGTGCTGAGCACTTTGAAGCATTTGCCTCGCCCAACTATCCGCACCTAGCTTTCGCTGGAATCGATATCAAGTATAGCCCGAGCGCTATAGGCTTTGATGAGCCTGTTTTATCACAAGCATGGCGACCTGCCTTCGATGGGCACGTGGTGGTGCTCAAGCTGTTTCCCGGACTATCAGCCTCACTCCTAGATCATATCCTACACACGCCAGACCTCAGAGGAGTGGTATTAGAAACCTTCGGTAGTGGTAATGCCCCAACCAGCGAGGCTTTTCTCTCTGCTATAAAAGAGGCTGTGTCACGTGGCATCACAATCGTCAACGTGACGCAGTGCTACTCCGGATCGGTCGTCATGGGGCGCTACGAAACGGGCAATGTGCTCAGCCAGACAGGCGTCATCGGTGGAGGCGACATGACCACCGAAAGTGCCACAACGAAGCTTATGTACCTCCTAGCGCAGGATCTATCCCCAGAGGAGGTGGCGCATCTGATGCAAGTCTCTCTGCGTGGCGAGCTGACGGCATGATACGATTTATGAGCCTAGCGAGTGGTAGCACGGGCAACTGCTACTACCTCGAGCACAACGGGCAGGGGCTCCTCATAGATGCGGGTATAGCGCTCTATGATATCAAGACAGGACTAGAGCAAGAGTCTCTCTCGCTCGAGCACGACGTGCAGGCGATCCTCTTGACGCACAATCATGCCGACCATGCGCGCACCGTGGGCAAGCTGGCCAATCGCTATCAACTACCCGTCTATGCAACTCAACCAGTGCAACATGGGCTAGACTATATGAGAGGCATGGAGCGCATACAGCACGATATGCGCTATGCGATCGAGCCAGAGGTACCCTTTGAGCTGATAGGACTCGTGGTGACCCCATTCTCCGTACCTCATGATAGTGCAGACAATGTGGGGTACCATATTTTTTCGGCAGATGGTTTTTCCTTTACCCTAGCGACAGATATAGGGCATCTGACCCCGACGATAGAGCACTACGCTAGCTTAGCGCACCATCTAGTGCTGGAGTCTAATTACGATACTGAGATGCTCCGAATTGGCAAGTACCCGCCCTTCCTCAAGAAGCGGATCAGTGGTCCTCTCGGGCATCTGAGCAATGCTGAGTCGGTGGACTTCCTCTGCCGTATCTGGAGGCCCACGATGCGCAATGTCTTCCTCTGCCACCTTAGCAAAGAAAACAACCACCCCGAGCTAGTCCGCAAGACCTTCGACATACGTCTCTTCTCTGAGGGGATCCGTGTCGGCAAGGATGTCTACGTCACCCCACTGCAACGCAACCACTGCAGTCCGATGTACTTACTAGAAACCTAGCGTCAAGAATTATCTAACTAATCTCAAGCTGGTCATATCACACAACGGCTTGTTTCCATCGCCTCACTCTTGCATAGCCACGGAGGAAATCTGAAATTCCTACGTGGCTATTTTTTATTTTCCACGGAGGTATTAGAAAATTCTTCGGACTTATCATTTGATTCTTCCGAAGTTTCATTTGATTCTTCCGAAGAAATTTTCCTTTCCTCCCAAGGAAATGATTATTCTCCAGCGAGCTATTTGAGAATTTCTTCGGAGTGGTCAGAGAGAGCCGAGTGGTCGGTGACTAGCACACACTTTTTTAGTGGTCTTGGTCGTTGTCGTCAGAAAAAAGTCTCCACCTGGCATAGACCAAGTGGAGACTCTATAATTACTGTGCTGCGCTAGTGGCTTATGCTACTAGCGTGTGACGCACTACTTGTATATCTTGCTGAGGAGCTCGTCGATCTGCTCTCCACGCAAGTCACGCTGCATGATGACGCCGTCAGGCCCTATGAGCATAATCTGTGGGATGCCCATGATGCCGTACAGTGAGGTGGCGTGATTGTTTTGCTCATCGTAGATCTGTGGATAGGGGATCTGTAGCTCCTTGACAGCCTGTAGGTGGGTCTCGTGGCTATCCTCCCATACACCGACACCGAGGACGAGTAGACCCTTGTCCTTGTACTTTTTGTGCATCTGGATGAGCGTGGGGATCTCGCGACGGCAAGGACCACACCAAGAGGCCCAGAAGTCAACGAGCGCATATTGTCCTTGACCAACGTAGTCAGAGAGCTTGACCTGCTCACCCTCTGTGGTGATGCCCGCAAAGTCTACAAAGGACTTGCCAGCTTTGGTGTTGATCATTCCTTGGATTAGCTCTACTAGGGTTGTATAGCTTGGGAGTCGCTTGACGTTTTCGCCCATCTCCTCTAGAGGCTTCTGAAACTCAGAGAGGTCATCAAAGAGGTACATAGCATACTGCATAGCACGCAGTACGAGGGGGTTGTCTTTTTGCTCTGCGATATACTTACGGACGATCTCCTGACCCGCAGCCTGGTCGATCGAGTCGGCCTGCATGATGACCATAATGTCTTGCTCGAAGGCGTTGCACGCATCGTTGGCGGGAGATCCGCTGACACGTCCATCGCTGAGGTTGTAGTCTAGAGAGGTCTCCTCGTAGACAAACTGAGCATTGAGCGGTGTCCCCTCGCAAGAGAGGAGGTAGAGGTAGCCTTTCTGTAGGTTATCTAGCGAGAGGGTGGCGACTGTATCTTGGATGACCAGGCTATCGATGGGCGTCTTGGGATCAGCCTCGTCGTAGAGATAAGCGGTCAGACCTGACAGGTTGTCTCCGAGTCCGTGGAGCCGTAGCGTATTCTTCTTGTCGCGATTACAGCTGCTAAACACTAAGAGCGAGCCTAGTACGATCAGCAGAGAGGTGAGGGATAGAGTTCGTTTCATATTATAGGTTGTTTGTTGATGATGATATAAATCGGTTGGAAGGTGAGGGTCACTCGACCTGTCTCGTCTGCAAAGGTAGTAATATATTTTTTTGTAAAGTCTCTGAGCTGCCTTGGAGTGTGTATTTGCTGAGGGGCATTGGGCAGCTGTGCGGTGCCGGTGTGGCGGAGATGCTGTAGTACAGCCATAGGATCAGCAAAGGGGATGACAAGCCGCTCCGTATGAATTTCATAGGAATAGCCAAGCTCCTGCAGAGTGCTGCGCCATGTGGCTAGCGAGGGGTAGTGTAGCCCTTGTCCCGTGAGCTGTCTTAGCTCGAGGAGGTTGTCAGGGCCGAAGGTGCTGACAGCTACGGTAGCCCGTGCTAAGAGCTCGTGGACGGTGCGCTCTAAGTAGGCGCATGGGTCGTCGAGCCACTGTATGGCACTGCTGGAGACAAAAAGATCGATTCCGAACCTCTCTAGAGAGAGCTCGGAAGCATCTTCCACACGTAGCTCGGGGTGCGGGTCTCTCAGTCTGGGTACCTGCGCTAGGAGCGCTGGGGATAGGTCGGCGAGGGTCCAGTGGTCTACCTTAACGAGCTGATCTATACGCTCCGTCAGTAGTCCAGAGCCCGTTCCCATCTCAAAGGCATGGGCAAAGTGACGCTCCGACTTGGGTAAATGCTCATCAAGCAACTGAACAAGACGATCGATCACTAGTCGCTGAGGCTCGGCAGCCTCATTGTAATGCGCTGCTGCACGGTCGAACTGATGAGCGAGAGAGGTCATAGAAGCTGGCTGTGGTGGATGAATGGTAGGACTCACTGGTTTACTGGATGGGTGCCCATAGCTCACTCCACGATTGCCACAGGTCAAAGAGGTAGTGGTAGCCGTCGGGGAGTAGCAGCGTTGGAACATTTACCGCCTTCCATAGCGTGGAGAGATTTTTCGCTGGGAAGATTTGATCACGCTCTCCGATGATCGCTAGATCCCATGCTAGACGGGTGTGGGGCGTTGACTCGGACGCTTCGGGAGTAGCTAAGCTGTCGTAGACCGCTTGCAGTTCGTCGCGAAGCTCTGTGGTAGGTCGCTCGGATAGGATGTCGTAGAGCTGCTTGTATCGCTTGCCTCCACACATCCGGCGGTTGAAGCGCTGGCGGTTTTCGTCTGTTAGTCCCTCTAGTGTCCCTACGAATATTTGCTTTGGGATACCCCACTGATCGTGCATAGGATAGGGCGAACCAGCGACCGCTATCAGACGTTGTTTAGTGGGGAGTATCGACCAATGCGGTACTACCTGCTCAGCAGCCCAGACGCCTAGCGACCAAGCTACGATGGTGACCGCTTCGTAAGAGTCCCAAGGTAAGTCTGCGAGGTCGTCGCTCAACTCGAGGATTCGATAGTCGTACAGTGCGAGTAAGTCACACTGGGGTGGTAAAGTTAGGTGTGCAACCGTGGCAGGCGTCATGCCCCATCCGCAGAAGTATATGATGAGTTGGCGGGCGGGAGCCTGGTCACTGTTTCGCTGGAAGGTGTACTGCATAAGTTCTAGGCAAGGTGTGCGAGGATGACTTGGCTGAGCCGCTTGACATCTGACGAGGTCAGCCCGGCGGTGAGAGAGATCCTTAGGCGCTCGGAGCCGACAGGTACGGTCGGAGACATGATGGGGCGGATGAAGTAACCCTCCTCGTGCAGGGCTTGCGCCACGGCTCTAGCTCGCTCACGACTCCCGCAGAGGAGTGGTATGATATGGCTGTGAGGGGTTGGCAGGAGTTGCTCTGGGAGTGAAGCTAGCTCGTCGGTTAGCAGCTGTTGTAGGTTAGCTAGATGCGCTCTTCGCTGGGTAAGTGTGGGGAGCGCTTGCCAGACGGCTAGTATCCACTGGATGATGAGCGGGGGCAGCATGGTCGAGTAGATGAGGCTTCGTGAACGTGTGACGAGTAGTGTGCGTACTGCCTCAGAGCAAGCGACGTAAGCCCCCATAGATCCGAGAGCCTTGCCAAAGGTTCCGACAAGAAGGTCGATCTCCGACAGTAGACCCAGCTCTTCGCACAGCCCATAGCCATGCGCTCCACGAACGCCGATGGCATGCGCTTCGTCTATATAGAGTGCTACCTTGGGGTATTGCTTCTTGAGGGCCACGAACTCTTCTAGCGGAGCGAGGTCACCATCCATGCTGTAGATGCTCTCGGCCATGACGATGATATGCTGGCAGCTCTCGGAGCTGTGATGCTTCTCTATGAGACGCTGGAGGCTCGTCACATCGTTGTGGCGAAAGCGCTCGAAGGGCAGTCCTGAGAGACGTATCCCGTCGATCATACTGGCATGGATCAGTTTGTCTGCTATCACCACCATGCCTGGGAGCTTGAGCGCTGGCAGGATTCCGACGTTAGCGTGGTAGCCACTGTTGAAGAGCAATGCTGCTTCGTGCTGCAATGACTCAGCGATTAGGGTCTCCAGCTGATGCATCACTCCTCTATCTCCCGAGAGCAAACGCGAAGAGGTAGAGCCTAGATCCTTCGCAGAGAGCGTCTGTAAGCTGTTGGTCAGATCGGTCTCACCGACAAAGTGACAGGTAGCGTCGTGAAGAGCTAGGTAGTCATTGCTGTTGAGATTGATGAGCGGTCGTGAGTCCGCATCGTCGAGCGCTGTGTAGCGACCATTATCTAGAAGCTCAATAGGAGTGAGCGTGCGGAGAGCCTGCTCATCACGTAGCGTGGCGATGACCTGCTCTATATGTGACTCGAAGTGAGACATACCCTTAGTTGCTGTGTAGTGCGTTTCGTCGGAGTTGCAATACTTGTGAGAGCCTATTGATAAGCTCCCCTTTTCTTAAGAATGGACCTACACAGGATCTAGTAGCACGACCTGTGCAAACGCTAGATACTGTGTAGGTCCAGATTAGTCAGACGCATGAACCTATCGAGTCGTCATGCGTGGCGACTGAGCGTCGCGCTGATTACTTCTTCTCTGCGGGGATAACCTCTAGGAGTGTTACGTCGAAGATAAGCGTAGAGAATGGCTCGATAGAAGACCCACTGCCATTAGCGCCGTAAGCTAGGTCGTAAGGAATGTAAGCGATCACCTGGTCGCCCTCCTTCATCAGCTTGAGAAGCTCCGTCCAACCGGGGATAACCTGGTTGACTCCGAACTCAACAGGCTCCTCGCTCTTGTCAAACTCAGTGCCGTTGACAAGTGTACCGCGGTAGGTTACCTTTACCTTGTCACCATCTACTGGAGACTTGCCAGTACCCTTCGTGGCGTAGCGGTAAGCGAGACCAGACTCTGTCGTGATGACATCGTTCTGCTTAGCAAAGTCCTCGATAGCCTTCTTGCCCTCATCGATGTTCTTGCCGTACTTCTCCTTATTCTCGATCTCCTGCTTCTTACTATAGTAATTCTGGATATAGTTGTAAGCAGCCTCCTGATCCATTGTCATCTTGGTCGTGTCACCCTTGAGAGCATACTCTAGATACTCTGCAAAGATCTTAGTGTCGATCCCCTCCTTAGCAAGACCCATAGCGGTCTGTACACCCTGGATCTGTCCTGCGTAGTAAGAGAACTTGGTTGTGTCAGCGATACCCTTCTTGAAACCCTTGAGGAACTCAACGGTATCTACAGGCATGCCTTGCATAGCCATCATCATAAACTGCTGACCGAGTTGCTGACCAGTCATATAGCCCTGGATCATCGCTACACTGTCGGTCATAGCAGATAGCTCGTTGTTTGTGTCACTCTTCTGAGCTGTCTTGTTACAGCTGGCAAAGGCACAGACCATTGCGACCACTGCGAGGAGTGAGAGAATTGATTTCTTCATTGTAAGTTGTATTTAAGATGTTTGTTTGCAAATATGTCGTGTGGATTACTTATCCGTTGGGGTGGCGAGAGGGATAGGCTCGCCCTTGATCACCTCTAGCAGCTCGATCTCGAAGATCAGCGTCGCATAAGGCGGGATCATATTACCTGCTCCACGCTCGCCGTATGCAAGACGTGCGGGGATGTAAAGCTTAGCCTTGCTACCCTCAGGCAGTAAGCATAAGCCCTCTGTCCAGCCTGGGATCACCTGTAGGAGTCCAAACTTAGTAGGCTCGCCACGATCCACGGAGCTATCGAACTTCGTGCCATCGATGAGCGTACCCGTGTAGTGTACACGAACTGTATCCTCGACCGTAGGACGAGGACCCTTGCCCTCCTTGATGATCTCATACTGTAGTCCGCTTTGGGTCGTCTTGACCTCGGGACGCTCCCCATTGCTCTTGAGGAAAGCCTCGTTCTTCTCCTTTGTCTCCTGCATCTGTAGCTCTTGGAGCTGCTGGAAGTATTTGGAGAGGAAAGCCTGCGCCTCCTCATTGGACATAACCGTAGGTTGCTCTAAGAGAGCTGCCGAAAAGCCTGCTAGAAGCAACTCCTTATTCACAGGATCGCCAGGCATTTGGGATAGGTTTTGGGCAAAGCCTACACCATTAGCCACGCCTAGTGCATAGGCTGCTGTATCAGCAGATGAGCTGAGACGTGGAGGCTCAGCCGCTGTAAGTGCGCCTACGCTTACGAGGAGCGTCAACGCAATGGTCAAAATGCGATGTGTCATAACTTTAGTGTGTCTATACGATATCTAGTAGCTCGATCTCGAAGATGAGCGTCATATTGGGTCGGATTACGTCGCCAGCGCCACGACTCCCGTAGGCTAGCTCAGAGGGTATCACGACGCGCCACTTACTGCCCACGGGCATCAGCTGTAGGATCTCCGTCCAGCCTGGGATGACCGCATTGAGGGGAAACTCTGCTGGCTCGCCACGCTCTACGGAACTGTCGAAGACAACCCCATTGATGAGCGTGCCGTGGTAGTGTACGCGTACTTTGTCAGTAGCCTTAGGCTTAGCCCCTGAGCCCTCCTTGATAATTTCGTATTGTAGACCGTTAGGGAGCGTCACGACACCACTCTTGTGGCGCATGATCTCTTGGTACTCCTTGCCAGCAGCTGCGTTGAGCTCTGACTCCTCCTGCTGCAGGCGCATAAACAGTTGGTTGATCACCTCTCGAGCCCGTTCGGTGGTCATCTGTGGCTCACGCTCAGCGAGAGCGTCTTGGAGACCTGCGATAAAGTCCTCAGAGGTAATCGCCTTGATTCCGGATGCTTTGAAGTTCTGACCAATGCTTAGTCCTAGTGCGTAGCTTACTTCGTCTTGTGGCATGGGGGATATTCTGTCTTTAGATGAAAAATACTCCTGCAAAGGTAGCAATTCTCCACGAGATGAGCATTCTAATGACTAACGGAGAGCGACTCCTTCAGCCGAGAAACGATCTCATCAAGTGGACACTCCTGCTGCGTGCCGAGGGTCATATCCTTGATAGAGACCTTGCCATCGCTCAGCTCCTGACTTCCAGCAATGATGACGTGGCGACAGCCACGGGCATTGGCATAGGAGAGTTGCTTCTTCATCTTGTCAGCTGAGGGATAGACCTCTGTGGGGAGTCCTGCTTGACGCAGCTGACGCGCTATGGGGAGTAGCTTCTGCAGCTCCTCCTCGCCAAAGTTGACAATGAAGATACGCTCTTCGGGGGCCATCGCTGTGTCAAACTTACCCAGCGAAAGCATGATGTCATAGATGCGCTCTGCACCAAAGGAGATACCGACTCCTGAGACTCCGTCGAGCCCGAAGATGCCCGTCAGATTGTCGTACCGCCCGCCACCGGAGATAGAGCCCATCGGCGCATCGAGTGACTTGACCTCTAGGATAGCCCCTGTGTAGTAGTCCAAACCACGAGCCAGCGAAGGCGAGAAGGTTAGCTCCGTCATCAAGTCGCTCGTATCGACATGATCGAGGACGTACTCCAGTTCATCAAGTCCCCTGAGTCCTATCTCGGAGTCAGCAAGTAGCTGCCGGAGCGTTGTCACCTTGTCACTATTGCTTCCCTCTAGGGTTAGCACCTTGCGAACGGGCTCTAGCGAGTCCGGGCCAAAGCCACTCTCGACGAGGTCTGCTAAGACAGACTCCACAGAAGTCTTATCCAGCTTGTCCATACAGATGGTCAACTGGGCAAGGCGGTCAGGAGCCTTGATCACCTCAGCAATACCCGCTAGTATCTTGCGGTTGTTGAGCAGTAGCGTGGTACGCAAGTCGAGCCGACGGAAGACTTCGTCGATCATGTAGACAAAATCCACCTCGGGCATCAGCGAGTCGGTGCCAATGACATCGGCATCACACTGGTAAAACTCACGATAGCGACCCTTCTGCGGTCTGTCGGCACGCCACACGGGTTGCATTTGGTAGCGCTTGAAGGGGAAGGTTAGTTCGTTGCGGTGCATCACCACATAGCGGGCGAAGGGTACGGTCAGGTCGTAGCGCAAACCACGATCACAGAGGCGAGCCGCCAACGCTGCTGGAGACTCTTCAGTAAAGGTCTCTGAGTCAATTCCCGCCTTATAGTCGCCCGAGTTGAGGATCTTAAAGAGTAGTCTGTCTCCCTCTACACCATACTTGCCCGTAAGCGTAGTCAGCTGCTCCATAGCGGGCGTCTCGATCTGCTCAAAGCCGTAAAGCGCGAAGACGGAGCGTATCGTCTCAAATATATAGTTGCGTCGGCGCATCTCCTCAGCACCGAAGTCTCTAGTCCCCTTAGGTATCGAAGGTTTACTCATAGCGTTTAGCCGTTTCGATTCGTTTGTATAGCGTTTGTGTCACGGGGTAGTCATTGCGTTCATCAGCTGGATAGTGAGTCTCCTCGAGCTTAGACCACTCCGCCAGGTTGATCTCTGGGAAATGTGTATCGGCATCAGGCACGAGCGTGTCCACCTCTGTCAGATTGAGGTGCGTAGCATATGGTAAGCCACTCTTGTAGAGCGCCCCTCCCCCCATGATGTAGACCCGATCGTAGCCCGCCTGCTGACAATGTTGTAGAGCCTGCTCTAGAGTGGAGGCGACATAGTGCGTCTCGGCATCGCCCTCGGTCAGAGTGCGAGAGACTACTATGTTGTAGCGATTGGGCAGTGGACGAGCGCCTATGGAGTCCCAGGTGTGTCGCCCCATGATGACCGCGTGACCTGTGGTTGTCGCCTTAAATCGGCGCAAATCATCTCTTAGACGCCATGGCATTGCGCCATCACGTCCTATAGATCTGTCACGAGCGGCCGCCACAATAATCCATATTTCCATATCCAGACAAACTAATTTGGGAGCTAAGGTACGAAAAAATGCAGTATATTATTTTTAGGACTTTTGAAAAGCCAGGGCTGACGCATTATACGGGGTAGGTTTCCCTACGTCTTGATGAAGGATCTCGGGAAATGGAGGAAAACGAACAAGCCTCCGTGGAGATCTAGGATTATCCAGTGAGCAAATAAAAAAATTCTTCGGACTTATGGATTGATTCCTCCGAAGTTTCATTTGATTCCTCCGAAGTTTTATTTGATTCCTCCGAAGAATTTTCTTTTTCCTCCGTGGGGATTTTTTATTTCCCAGCGAGCTATTTGGAAATTCTTCCGTGGAGACGATGAAGCATCACGAAGAGACGTCCTATAAGGACATCAAGTCTGAACATTCTTGCTAATCGCCATACATCCATCCGCACCTACACAAGTCATTCGCCTCCCCGAAGCAGACACTTACTCTTTTGATTTCTAGCAAATTGGATGGATCCGCAAGCACTCTAGACAAAAGTTTTTCCTCGTAAAGCTTGCAAGTTAAGAAAATTGTCGTACCTTTGTGATCCGGGCGAGTGCCACACGGCCAGCTCCTCGTGAATCCCCCAGGGCTTGACCGCAGCAAGGGTAGCGGGTTGTAGCGGCGCGATGTGGATTGCTCGCCCCTTTGCCTCTTTAGCTCAGTTGGTAGAGCACGTGATTTGTAATCTCGGGGTCGTTGGTTCGAGTCCGACAAGAGGCTCTCTAAGACTAGTCCTAGAGACTATTATATCCACAATTGATGAGCAGATTGCTAAGCTTAGCAGTCTGCTCGTTTTTTTGTTCAAACTGTCGGAAGGGAGCAAATAGATCAGAGTATTCGGTCGGCATTAAGAGAACTTAGAAGGTGCTGTGGTTGGAAGCTGTCTCGTTTTTCTTTTGTACCTTTGGTCCGACAATGAGCTTTTTACTAGATATGCATACGCTTCACGGCTCTTCACTTAGATGGTTGATACTCTTGATGATACTCGTGCCTAGCTACGTAGCTGGGTCTGACGTCTCTCTGTGGGACATACCGCCCACGGGACACCGTGTGACGGTCGTACCCACCTCTGCAGAGCGACAGCAGATCAATCAGCTCTACCAGCAGATGGGACTAGAGGGGAGACTCTCGTTTGAAGCCTTTAGCCTAGGCGTACGGGGATATAATCAGATCTCAAACAAGCATCGCTCACGACTCACCATTGTGGACTTTTCCAAGCCTTCAACTCAGGAGCGTATGTTTGTCTTCGACATGGAGCAGGGTAAGCTCCTCTATGCTACGCTTTGCGCACACGGACGTGGTAGCGGGGAGAACTACGCTACATCCTTTTCCAATCAACCTAACTCACATCAGAGCTCTCTGGGCTTCTACCTAACCAATGAGACTTACAGCGGGAGCAACGGCTACTCGCTACGTCTCGACGGACTAGAGCGTGGGTACAACGATCAGGCGCGAGCTCGTGCTATCGTCGTACATGGTGCGGCCTATGTCAATGATCAGATCATCCGACAGGGTCGTCTCGGGCGCAGCTACGGTTGCCCCGCAGTGCCTCGTGCGCTGGCTCGTCCCATCATTGATGCGATCAAGGGGGGCAGCGTCCTATACATCTATGCCAATCGTCCTGACTATCTCGCCCAGAGTATGGTACCTCGCTCCGAGATGGAGTCTGCCATCACCAATCAGGATAGTCGCACGCAGCTGATCAACTAGCTTAGCGTCGTCATCTGACGGTAAGCCTCTACATAATAGTCGTAATAGTGCGTCCAAAGCGCATGGGAGGCAGTCTTCCGTGCCTGCTTGTAGCACGCTCGCGGGAGTCCTGCGGTAGCTTGCTCTAGGATCGTTGCCAGTGCTTTTGTCACAGATGTGTCGTCATGATCACGACGCGGGATAACCTGTACGCCGTGATGCAGGCTGTCCGTAGCTTGCTCGCCATAAAGCTCTAGGATCGCCTGACCAAAGCCAGACAAGTCGGTCGTTACCGTCGGCACACCATAGGCGATGCTCTCCAGTGGCGTGTAGCCCCACGGCTCATAGTACGAGGGGAAAAGCGTCAGATCGAGGGCGCTCAGCAGATCATAATAAGGTAGGTCTAGGATACCATCGTGACCATCGAGGTAGGTGGGCACGAAGATCGGATAGATGCGCTGCTCTGCAGCACCTCCGCTTCGGAGTAGCTCGCCTAGGCGTCCTGCGAGGGTGTCCTCCCGCAGGTTGTGCAGCCAATGCGTTAAGTAAGGATACTGTAGCGAGAGTTTGCCACTCCCTGGGTCGGTATGGCTTAGCAGGTAAGCTAGGTCAGCTCTTGGTTCAGCAACCCAAGCTGGAATGAAGAAATAAAGGATGAGATCAGACGACAGTTTCGTCTGCTGCTGGAGGAGGCTCTCGAGGGAGGAGACAATGAGATCGATCCCTTTGTTGCGATACTCGTAACGCCCTGAGGTAGCGACAAGCGTCGTGCTCTCAGGGTCAAAGCTCTTGCCATAGAGTGCGCTGGCAACGTCTAGTAATCGCTGGCGAGCCTTTGACTTAAAGCGGCTTGTAGCCAACGCATGGAAGCCATTGGGCAAGACTACGGGTGTACGCTCCAGGAGCTGCGTGCACTCCAGAGCTGTCACCTCGCTGACCGTCGCAAAGATGGTTGCGGTATGGGCAGCCGCTTTCTCTAGTGCGTGCTTCGCCTCGACATGCAGTTCGCTCGCCATCTGGTCTCCGTGATAGCCTGTGAAGTAGCGGTAGAGATCTTTGCCATTGCTACAGATAGAGCGCCCCACGGTCGTGGCGTGGGTAATAAAGAGCGAGCGCAAGTCGGGCTGCTGCAGGTGATGATAGAGCAGCCCCATGCCGGTGATCCACTCATTATAAATAGATATCGGCTGACTACTAGGCGGAGCGAGCTGAGGTGTCACAGCGAGCAATGTCGCAGCCGCCGCAACGGCAAAGAGACAGGAGTCGTCGTAGTCACCATAACCGAGGTCGGACTGGATGCCGTAGCGCTGCCACATGAGGTAGTAGAGCTGGTCACGGACTGTGGCGAGCGGCTTGTAGTCCACGAGGATCGTTTGCGCTTCGCCTCCAGGCGTGAGCCAGTAGCCCTGCGTGATTGGGAGCTCCACGCCCAGTAGCGATATGTGATCCGGCAGGGTGATGCAAAAGGTCTCCGCGCGAAAGTCTACCATCTCCTCCGTCGGGCGAAGACGAGGACCCACGAAAAGGACTTGCTCCGCCCCATGTCGATGCATCATCTCGCCCGCTCGTGACGAGAGGACGGTGTAGATGCCGCCCACCTTGTTGGCGACCTCCCACGACACCTCTGTAATAAAGTATGCGTCAATCATTGCTTGCTGTGCGCTCTTCTAATGTAACCAGCAGATCATACGCTACACGACGACAATGCATCGGTAGCTCTTCGGCAGAGACATAGGACTCCAGTGCCTCCGTCAGCTTCTCTGGCAAAGGCTTGTCAGACTGTCGCTTCGTATAGTTTGCGATGGTGAGGAGTGCCACGTAGAGCCTAGCTTCATCTGTGTCGCTGCTTGTGACGACCTGCTCCGCCCAGCGAATGGCTAGTGGTGCGTACGATAGGAGGTTAAAGGCTAGTTGCTCTTGTAGCTCCACATTAGTTGCCTTCTCGAGGAAAGCTGCTAGGTCTTGCACCGTAAGCTCTTCACGGGGGAAGAGCATCGTGGAGAGGATCAGCAGCTCCCGCACGGAGGTGTCCCGCAGTGCCTCGGCGAGCTGTTGGGAGGGCTGGTACTGCGCAGCAAGCTCTAGGAGATAGCCTCGTGTCCAGCCCCAGTTGTAGCGGTAGTCCAGTCCCGACTCCCGCATCGACTGCGCCACAGAGCCGTCCATACGTGTGCGGAGCGCAGCACGTATGGAAGCAAGCTGTGAAGCAATCGTCTCGTCGTCTATCGAGTTAGGCACGGGCTATGAGCTCTGCGATGAGGGCACCCATACGCTTGGAGGCAGCATTGGCGGCAGCGACCACCTCGTCGCCATCGTTCGTGTAGTCACCCTCAAAGTGCCACCCCTCGTTGGTGATGACCGACATTCCGAAGACGCGAATGCCCGCATGGCGAGCCACAATCACCTCAGGCGTCGTGCTCATACCGACCGCATCAGCGCCGACCGTCTGCCAATACTTATACTCTGCGGGTGTCTCGTAGGAGGGTCCCGTGAGGCTTACGTAGACACCCTTCTGGAGTGTCAACTCTTGCTCCTGAGCGATGGTCTCAGCGAGTGCGATCAGTTCGCGATCGTAGGCACGCGTCATATCGGGGAAGCGGACGCCAAAGTTCTCATCGTTAGGACCAATGAGCGGGTTCGGCAACATATTAATATGATCCCTGATGATCATCAGATCACCCACGTGGAAGTTCGAATTGATTCCGCCAGCAGCGTTGGAGACGATCAGGATCTCGATGCCGAGAAGCTTCATCACCCGCACTGGCAGCGTGACCACCTCCATCGGGTAGCCCTCATAGTAGTGAAAGCGTCCCTGCATCGCCACCACAGGGACGCCGCCCAGCGTACCGGAGATGAAGTTGCCCTTGTGACCGATAGCGGTCGAGTGAGCGAAGTTGGGGATCTCGCTGTATGGGATGACGGTTGGGTTAGCGATCTCATCGGCTAGTCCGCCTAGTCCGCTACCTAATATGATGCCCACGCGGGGCTGCGCCGATATCTTGCTCTTGATGTAGTCGGCTGCTTGCTGATATTTTTGAAAGTCCATAGTGTATTCGTTTGATAGTGAATAGGTCTTTACCCCTTACGATGCAGTAGGTCGTGAGCCGTGCGACGAGCCATCTCGATGATGCGCTCCATGCCGACGATCTCCCGGTCACGCATGAGGATTGCTCCGTCCACGATGGTCGTCGAGACGATCGTTGAGGAGCCTGCGTAGACTAGATTCGAAGTCAGATTGTGACAAGGCACCATGCTCGGCGCCTTGAGGTCTATGAGACAAAGGTCGGCCAGATAACCCTCCTCGATGCGTCCGCCCTTGAGTCCCAGCATAGCGTAGCCCACCTCCGTTGCCGAGCGGTAGATGTCGGGAGCACAGACCGCTGTCGGGTCGTAGCGCCACACCTTACCGAGGAGCGAAGCCATACGCATGGCGATGTACATGTCTAGGTCGTTGCTTGAGGAGCATCCGTCCGTACCGATAGCCACAGGGATGCCCCGCTCCTTCATCTCCTCGTAGCGGAAGCGTCCCCCACTAGCCAGCTTCATATTGCTTGCAGGATTGTGCACTAGCGTACAGCCGTGACGTGCTAGGATGTCTAGCTCCTCATCGTCTAGCCATAAGCTGTGCGCCATAATGCAGCGTGACGAAAGCGCATCGATCTGCTCTAGGTAGCGGACAGGTGTCGTGCCGTGCTCGGCAATGCAATCCTTCACCTCACGCTCTGTCTCGGAGAGGTGCAGATGAATGGGGATCTCATGCTCCTCGGCAAACTCCTTCGCAAAGTGCAACTGCTCGCCCGAAACGGTGTAGATAGCGTGTGGTCCCACACTCCAGCCGATCCGCTCGGGGAGCTCCGCAAAGAGCTCTTCATAGCGGTAGCAGTTGTCCCGATCTAGCTGCGCCCGCTCCGCATCGCCACGGTCGAAGAGCGTGTAGCTCAGATTGGCTCTTATACCCGTCTCCAGCACCGCACGAGCGGTCGCCTCAGGCGCTGTATACATGTCGAGGAAGCAGGTCGTACCGCTCTGGATCATCTCCACACAGCCGAGCAAAGCACCGACGTAGATATCCTCCTCCGTCATGTGCGCCTCCACTGGCCAGATGTAATCCTCCAGCCACGTCTGCAACGGCAGGTCATCGCCATACCCTCTGAAGAGCGTCATGGCACAGTGTGTGTGTCCGTTGCAGAGTCCTGGCACGACCGCCTTGTCGCGACCGTCGAGGATGATCGTATCTTCATCGATCGGGAGCAGATCCGTACCGATCTTGTCGATACGGTTGTCCACGATCAGGAGGTCTTGCGTCGCTCCTCCGATGAGCGACTCCTTAATTAGTATACTACTCATGCAGGCTTAGTTGAATAGTCGGTAAAACTCAGCTACCGCCTCGATACCCTTGCGGAAGACGCCTACCGAAAAGCTCTCGTTGGGCGAGTGGATCGCATCCTCCTCTAGCCCAAAGCCCATCAGCACCGTCTTGAGGCCGAGGATCTCCTCAAAAGCGGCAATAATCGGGATGCTACCGCCACTGCGTATCGCTAGCGGAGCCACCCCGTAAGCCTTCTCGACCGCCTGAGCCGCAGCCTGGTAAGCGGGTAGGTCTAGCGGACAGTAGTAACCCGCACCGCCATGCATCGGCGTCACCTCCACATGTACAGACTTAGGTGCGATCTGCTCGATATACTCTTTCATCAAGCGAGAAATCTCCTCATGATCCTGATTAGCCACCAGACGACACGAGAGCTTAGCGTAAGCCTTCGAGGGGAGCACCGTCTTGGCACCCTCGCCTTGATAACCGCCCCAAATACCGCACACGTCAAAGGAGGGACGACAGCTATTGCGCTCTAGCGTAATGTAGCCCTCCTCGCCTTGCGTCTCACTAATGTCGAGTGCACGGCAGTAAGCCTCTTCAGAGAAAGGCGCCTTGCGGATCATAGCACGTTCCTCATCGGAGAGTGGTAGCACCTTGTCGTAAAAGCCTGGTACCGTGATGCGGCCCTTGTCGTCTACGATCTGAGCAATGATCTTGCACAGCTCATTGATCGGGTTAGCGACAGCACCTCCGAAGTGACCTGAGTGCAGATCTCTATTGGGACCCGTCACCTCCACCTGCCAGTAGGCGAGACCACGCAGCCCCGCCGTAATGCTCGGCGTCTCCTCGCTCAGCATCGTCGTGTCAGAGACGAGGATCACGTCCGCTGCCAGCAGATCCTTGTGCTCACGGCAGAATGGCGACAAGCTCCCTGAGCCAATCTCCTCCTCACCCTCGAAGATAAACTTCACATTGACCCCAACCAAGCCTAGTGCCTTAGCGGTCTCAAAGCCTTTGAGCTGGATCATAATCTGCCCCTTGTCGTCATTAGCACCACGAGCGTAGATGCGTCCATCACGTATCTCAGGCTCGAACGGTTGGCTCTTCCACAGCTCCAGAGGCTCTACGGGCATCACATCGTAGTGACCGTAGACGAGAATGGTCTTCGTTGCTCCTGGCTGCTTATAGTGTCCGAATACGATGGGATTACCCTCCGAGGGCATCACCTCCGCCTCCTGTACGCCTAATGAGAGCAGGTGGTCACGCAGATACTCGGCGGCACGCTGCATATCAGCCTTGTGCTCGCTCTGCGCGCTGATCGATGGGATACGTACGAGACCATATAGATCCTCGTGAAAGCGGCCCTCATGCTCCGCTATATACTCTTTGATATTTGCCATAGTAACGTTTTCTTGTTTTTCGATTACTCCGTAAAGATACAAAAAGCGCCCGACAAGGGACAAGCCTTCTGCCCGTTCGTCACGGCTACTCGTCAATGCTGACACATTTTCGACTCCTCCCGAGGAATTTCCCAATAGTTCGCTGAGAAATAAAAAATCTCCACGGAAGAAACGGAAAATTCTTCGGAAGAAACAGATGAAACTTCGGACTTATGATTTCATTCTTCCGAAGTTTTGTCCCGTTCCTCCCGAGGAAATAAAAAATTCCTCCCGAGGAAATTAGATTTTCCTGCGGAGGAAACTCCTCACGGCATCCAAGCGCATAAAAACGAAGATGCGCCAAAGTACGAACGACTCTGACGCATCCTCTCCAATCACATACTAAATGTAGCCTTACGCTCCACTTAATGGGTCACGCTCCTGCACGGGCGTGATGGGCTCTGGTGCTATGTGGGAGTCGATAGACCAGAGGTATGCAGCGATGAGCTCGCTGTTGTTGTATGCCTGAGCGTTCATCTCGCGGATACGTGCTAGGAGGGCATCACTCTTAGCGACGTCTGCCTCCTGCACCAGTAGGCAAGCGTTGAAGCCTGGCCATACGGCGGTATCCTTGTGCGGGATGTCGAAGTTGCTCTCGGCAAGAGCCTTAGGAATGACCTGGTAGACGCTTATATTCAGCTCCCGTAGGAGTGCCTCCATCTGCTCCTGCATACTAACATTGCAAGTTATATATATAAACCTCATACTAGTTATTCTTAATGTGTTTTCTCAATCTAGATATTCTACGCTCCTTATTGAGCTTACGCTGGTGTACAGCGGCATAGGCTGTGGGCACCAAGATGAGCGTCACGAGCATAGAGATCAGGAGACCTCCGATGATGGTGATGCCTAGAGGGGCGTAGAGCTCCTTGCCCATACCTTTACTGAGTGCCATTGGGAGCATACCGAGTATGGTGGTCATAGAGGTCATCAAGACAGGGCGCAAACGTGAGCGACCAGACTCCATTACCGCATCTCGTATCGTATAGCCACGGCGCACGAGCATGTTGCTGTAGTCCACTAGGACGATACCATTGTTCACCACGATACCGACCAGCATGATGAGACCGATGAAGGTCACGACACTGAGCGTGGTACCGGTAATGAGGAAGGCTAAGATAACGCCTACGAGGGTAAAGGGTATCGCAAAGAGGATGATAAAGGGATCCAGTAGCGACTCAAACTGAGCAGCCATCACCATGAAGACTAGGAGCAGTCCGATGATGAAGATGAGTGTGAGCGAAGAGAAGGTATCACCCTGATCCTCCACCTGACCACCTAGCGAGACTGTTACCCCTTGCGGCGTATCGAGATCGGCGATGATCTGCTCGGCAATCTTAGCTCCATCCCCGAGCGAGACGCCGTTGAGGTTGCTTGTGACCTTGACATAGCGCTGCTGGGTGAGTCGCTCGATCTGTACGGGTCCCTCCTTCTCCTGAATATCAGCCACGGCAATCAGTGGCACCTGCTGTCCCAGGAGGTTGGTCACCTGCATCTCGCGCAGCTTGCTGATCGAGTTACGATAGTCTGGCGCATACTGTATGCGTATGTCGTAGTCGGTACCATCCTCGGTATAGGCGCCCGCCTTAGCTCCATAGAGATTCTCTCGTACCTGTATACCGATCACACCAGGGTTGAGAGCCATCTGAGAGGCTTTGTCCTTGTCCACGAGGATGTGTACCTCACGATTGCCTGCCGAGACAAGTGCCTCGACATTGGTAAACTCAGGATGCTCCTTCGCTTTGCGCTCGATCTCAAAGGCAACCTGGTTCATCTGGTCGATGTCTTTGCCATAGACGACAAACTCTATCGGTGCTCTATTACCGGTCAGCGCGGTCGCCATAGCACTACCACCAGATACGGTCACCTTCTCAATCTCAGGGATTGCCTCAATGAGCGGACGTATATCGTCTGCTATCTGCTGACTGCTACGCTTACGCTCATCGACGGGCTTGAGGTGGCAGAAGATGGTTCCGATATTCTTACCCTCCTTAAAGCCGACAGCCGTCAGGGCACCATCTTCCGTCTGTCCCGAGATACTGGCGATACCGCCCTCAGTAATCTCTGGCACTTGCTCCTGCAGTAGCTGTACGATCTGATTACCGACTTGCTCTGTGAGGCTGTGTGAGGTACCCTGCTCAGTCTCAAACTGGACGGAGATAGAGCCCGCATCGATGTCGGGGATGTAGTCCGTACCGACCGCCTTACCTAAGAGAAGTACTATGGCAAAGATCACGAGCGCTGACACGAGGGTGACGCCTTTGTGAAAGACTGCCCACCCGAGGAAGTTGCTGTAAACACGCTCGATGCTTTGGAACATACGCTCGCTCCAGTTGTAGAGCTTGCCGTGCTTCTTGCCTTCGCCATTGCGAGGTGCGGGCTTGAGCAAGACGCTCGAGAGCATCGGGGTCAGTGCCAGTGCGGTAAAGAGGGAGGTGATCATACAGGTCACCGTCAGGACGGCTAGCTGCTTAAACATCACACCGACGATACCGCCCATGAAGACGAGCGGGAGGAAGACGACGATTGTGGTCAGCGTCGAGGCGGCAATAGCTAGACCCATCTCCGAGGCTCCAAACATAGCCGCTTGCTTTGGCATAGCGCCTCGCTCGATGTGCTGCGTGATGTTTTCGAGTACGACGATGGCGTTGTCCACCACCATACCGATAGCGATCACGAGTGCTACGAGCGAGAAGATGTTGATCGTGTAGCCGAGCAGTCCCATGACGATAAAGGCCGAGATGAGCGACACGGGCATCGTCAGGAAGACGATGAGACTGGACTTCCACTCTCGTAGGAAGAGCAAGACCACTAGGGTCACGAAGATCAGAGCGTACCAGATCGACGAGCTCAGGTTATTGATCGACGAAGTGACCAGCTCGTCCGAGCCTATCACCTCAAAGATCTGCACATCTGAGGGTAGATCCTTCTGTATCTCGGAGATCTCAGCACGTACCGCATTGACTACGTCAACGGTATTTGCTCCAGACTGCTTCTGTACGAGCAGGGCAATACCCTTGCCTACATGGTTGAAGGCAGAGGCATCGGTCTCCTTAAAAGTGTCTCGGACGGTAGCGACATCTTTGACACGTACTACCTTACCATTGACTGCCTTGATAACTGTGTTCTCCAGCTCCTCGACACTCTCGTACTTGCCAGGCATACGCACGGAGAAGTCGTAAGCACCCTCCGTGACAAAGCCCGAGGGAACGTTGATGTTGTTTGCTTTGAGCATCATCGACAGCTGCGCCACCGACATGCCATAGGCCTGCATCCTCGTAGGGTCTATCTCAACCCGTATCTCACGCTGTGGCTGTCCTAGATAGATGACCGTACCGACGCCGTCGACCTTCCTCAGAGCTGAGGCGATCTGATCCTCTACGATGTCCTCCAGTCCGTTGTAGTTCTCGTCTGCATTGACTGCGTAGCCGAGGATAGGCATCATCGAGGAGTTGATCTTGTAGATGATTGGCGTGTAAGCCTGCGACGGCATACGCGACTTGACCAGCTCGAGGAGGTCTCGAGCATTGTTTGCCGCAGCCGTAATGTCCTCCTCCCACTCGTAGCGGAGCTGTATGAAGGAGACGTTTTCCTTAGAGATAGACTTGATCTCGACGAGGTTCTCCGCCGAGGAGAGCACCGCCTCCAGAGGCTTGGAGACCTGCTCCTCGACCTCTATCGCAGAGGCTCCCGGGTAGACCGTGATGACCGTCAGGGAGGGGAACTCCATATTCGGCATCAGGTCTAGCGGTAGCTTCGTCAGCGAGAAGACACCGATGACCAGTATGGCGACGAAGATCATCGCCGCCGCAATGGGTCGTTTTACACCAAATTCAGGAAGTTTCATAGGCTTACTTCTTCACAACGTTCACCTTAGAGCCGTCGCTGAGCTTGTTCTTGCCATCTACTATGATGGTGTCGCCGCTCTTGACCTCATTGCTGTCTACGTAGACCCAGCCGTCCTTGATCTCGCCACGCTTCACGGCGATGCGGCTCACGGTCGTCCCATCTTCGTTGAGCTTGAAGACAAACTCCTCAGCCGTACCCGCTAGACGATAGATCGCATTGAGGGGTACGAATAGTCCCTCCCGCTCGGGTAGCGCAATAGATACGTTGCAGTACATGCCAGGCTTGAGCCGGTTGTTGCTGTTGGGGATATTGACCTCTACAGAGGCGGTACGCGTCATCGATGAGAGAACGGGAGAGATGTAAGAGATCTTACCCGTAGCGGGCTCATCGGGATAAGCGTCGAAGACGATCGTGGCCTGCTGCCCCTTCTCTATATAGCTCAGATCCTTCTCATTGACCTCGATGGTTGCTTTGAGTGGATTGATCTGGCGCAGCTCGACGATCCCGCTCTCGAGCTTGAGATCACTACTAAGGCTGGGGGTGAAAGCGTAGGTCTCACCCTCGTTGATCATGATCTCCGTGATGACACCGCTAAAGGGTGCCACGATGGAGGTATTCTTCTTGAGCATCGAGACCTTAGCGACAGAGGCATCGTACTTAGCCTTGACATGGTCGTAGTCCATCTGACTGATGCTCTCCTTCTCTCTCAGACGTGTGACACGGTCGAAGTCGCGCTTGATCGCCTCGTTCTCAACCTTTGCCTGTAGGAGCATCTCGTCCGACATCTCGACGATGACTGCCCCCTTGGGAACAAAGCTTCCCTTGCTGTAGCGGATGCGCTCTACCTTACCGGGTAGTGCCGTGCCTAGATTGGCACTCTTGGAGGCTTCGGCTGTACCAGAGAAGCGAATGCTCGGCATAAAGGTCATCTCTTTGGCCTGTGCGATGGTTACGGGGATCACTTTGTCCGCTTCGGACTCCTGATCCTGATCTCCTTGTTTGTTGCAGGCAGTCGTGGTGCCTAAGGTTAGCAGGAGTAATATTGTTGGGAGCAAGTAGCTCTTAAGTTCTTTAGTATGCATATTGTGTTGTGATCTTTCTATCTAGTTCTGATCTTCTATCTATTTCTCTTCTTGGGCCTGTGTATGCTCGGTCGCATACTGATAGAGCGCACCAGTGGTCTTCTCCAACTCAGAGAGCGTCACGGCAGCCTCTACGCGTGCGTCGATATCTTCGGAGGCGGCTTTCTCCCACATAGTCTGCGCCTCGAGGATGTCTCGAACGTTATTCATCCCCTCTAGGAGGTTATTTTTGGTAATGCGGAGATTCTCTTCGGCCTGCTCTTTCGAGAGCTTCGTGAGCTCCATCTTCTTAAGCGCCTCGGCATGCTTAAATCTGTTTTGCTGTACCTGCAGAGTGATCATCTCCTGAGCATCTTGCAGCTCCAGCTCCGCCTTGGCCACCTCTTGGTCGGCTATATGTACCTGGTGTATCCGATCTCCCCACGTGAGGATGGGGACCTGTACACCGATGCCTACCATCCAGTCTCCTCCGAGATTGTTTTGGCTACCCTTGTAGATGTTTGGCTCGATCCAGTTGTACCCTGCGGTAAGGAAGACGTTGGGTAGAAACTGCGACTTGACCATCTTTCTCGCCGACTCCGTGAGGGCGAGCTTGCTGCGCAACATGACGATCTCAGCCCGCTCAGCATTACTGTTCTCGAGTGCCAAGAGACGATTGCTCAGCTGCTCCTCGCTAATGATCTCACTATCTAGCTCGATCTGCTCAGCCTCTAGGCCAATGATCTGCCCGAGTAGCATCTTAGAGAGCTGGAGACCGTTCTGCGCCTTCACGAGTGTGAGCTCCGCTTCGTTTTGCTTGACCTGCACCTTTAGGACTTCGTTTCTAGTCGTCATGCCCTCGGCGTAAACATTCTCCAAGTCCTGCACAAGATGATCTAGGAGCGACTTGTAGGTCTGAGCTAGGCGCACCTTCTCCTGTACGGAGAGGACACGCCAGTATGCCTCATCGACAGTGGCTAGGACGTCAGCCTCCTTCATCTTGACCTTCTCATGTGCTAGATCAGAGGTGTAGCGAGCCATCTTATTTGCCTCGACAATCTTACCGCCCATAAAGATCGGCTGACGTAAGGTGAAGCCGCCCGTATAGATCTCCCGAGGAGCGACACTGATGAGGTCTAGCGGGATGGATAGTCCTGGCGGTGTCACGCCTGGTATGTTAAAGTCGATCGCAAATGGGCGAATGGCTCTATCTCCTGGATTGATCCAAGCCCCAGCGAAGTCGACGCGTGGTAAATACTTCGTCTTGGCCGACTGAACTAAGTAGTCGGAGGCTACAGCATCTGCCTGCGCCATCTGTATCTGCTTGTTGTGTTCTAGAGCGAGGTCTCTACACTGCTCTAGCGACATCGGCGCTTGCACTTGCTCTTGGGTCTGCGCCTCGGCACGCCACCCAAAGGTAAGGACAAGAGCCGTGCCTAGGAGAAGAAAACTCCTCCCATTAAATCTATATCTCATGATTTGCTAATGTCTATTCGTTACGACATCACTTAGTGGTGGGATCGTAAGCTCCCTGATACCACTCCTTAAACTCTTTGTTTTTTGCTTTGCTTACTACGATCTTCTCCGGAGTCTCTATGTCCAGAGTCACCGTCAGCTTGCCACCGAACCACGTCGACATACTCTGTATCGCACTATGTGCCACGATGTACTGCCTGTTGGCTCGGAAGAAAAGCCTCGGATTGAGCTCCTGCGCCATCTTTTCTAATGATAGGTCGACAAAGTGCTCCTTCCTATCCGTCGTCACTACCACCGAAGCCTTACTATCCGCACGTATGTAGGCGATCTTGTCCACCGATATGGGTATCAGCTTGTCTCTCCACGGGATCAGGAAGTGGCTCTTGTAGCTCATCTGCGACTCATTGAGTGCCTGCATCATCTTAGCCATCAGAGCTTGGTTGTCTACCTTCTGCTCAGTATGACTAAAGCGCTTCACCTTGTCTAGAGCTCTCTGGAGGTCTGTCTCCTTGATCGGCTTGAGGAGGTAGTCGATACTGTTGACCTCAAACGCCTTCAGCGCATACTCCTCATAAGCTGTCGTGAAGATGATCGGACAGGTGACCTCGATCCGCTCGAAGAGGGAGAAAACTGGTCCATCGGCCAGGTGAATATCCATAAAAGCCAAATCAGGCTCCGGATGACTCCCGAACCACTCGACACACTCAGATACACTCTGCAGCATGGTCAGCACCTCTATGTCAGGGTCTATCTCAGTGAGGAGTGCTTGCAGCCCAGTGGCGGTAAAGTACTCATCCTCTACGATTATTACTCTCATATCAGTGATTTGGCTTTGGGTTCGACTTCTTCTAAGCTCTGGATCAGGGGCAGGGAGACCGTAAAGTGTCCATCCTTAGAGATAATTTCTATATCCTTGCCAAAGAGCAAGCGATACTGCTCCATCAGATTGTCTAGACCTACGCCCGTGCTACCCGACTTGCTATCCTCTCGCAGCTGGATCTTATTATCCACCACGATCTCTCCTTCTCTGGTAGTGATGTAGATAGTCAGCGGCACCTTGGCACTAGCTATATTGTGCTTGATCGCATTCTCCACCAGGATCTGTAGCCCCGACGGGATGACATAGTAGTCTAGATACTGCTTGTCCACATCCCACTTCACACGCAGCCCGTCGAAGTAGCGGATACACATCAGGTAGAGATAAGAGTGGACAAACTCTAGCTCCTCCGAGAGACGGACCACCACCTTGTCTCGCATCGTGTGCCGGAAGACTGTCGCCAGCTCCTGCACATAGGCTCTAGCACGCTCATCATCGCGGCCTATCAGCCCGTTGAGCGTGTTGAGACAGTTAAAGAGGAAGTGAGGGTCTGTTTGGTTCTTTAGCGCCGTATACCTGTTTTGCAGATTCTCAAAGTCCAGCTCCTGCATACCGACCACTGCTAGGTGATTTTGCTTCATCAAGTAGATGGTCATGGTAAAGAGGAAGGTCACCACGAGGATCACTAAGTCCTTGACATACTGCATCGCAGCATACGCATGATAGCTAAAGAGATCTCTAAACCACCAGCGCTGCAGTCGAGACAGGTAAGGCGATATCAGAATCACCGCCACGAGTAGTCCCAGCAAGATCAGCCAGAGCTGATACTGACGTATTTCGTATCTATTGATCGCCCAAGACTGGATGCTGAGCAATAGATAGAAGAAGACCATATTGACCAGTAGCGAGGCAAACGAATTCAGCGATAGGATCGCTCCTAGGTCAATCTTTCGGTCCGTATCCAGCAAGCTGTAGTAGTAGATCGATGACGACAGCATCACAAACGCCAGCAGGAAGCTGATGATCAGCGTAGCCAGTAGCACGCTCTTGCGCTCATTGCTGAGCAATATGAAGCTCTTGCCTTGTCGCCGTCTCAGACGGCGCGTTATGATGCGTCTCGCCATATATCTATCGGACATCTTAGAGAGACTACTCTCTCAGTGTGCGTTCTTGTGATCTCTGTATGGACACTTCAATTTGCCTCTAAGGTATTCAAAATTCTCCACGTGACTATTCGCAAATCTCCACTGAGGTAATTTCAAATAGTTCGGAAGAATCAAATGAAACTTCCGAGGAATCAAATGAAACTTCGGAAGAATCTTCTCTTTCCTCCGTGGAGAATTTCATTTTCTCACGGAGCTATTTTAAAATTCCTCCGTAGGAAAACCAGAGACAAGTTTTAGCCTTCAGATAGGAGCTCTATCCCATACGTCCTTAGCATACTGTATACAGGACGTCAGGACAGAACTCCATATCGTCAGATAGTCTCACTTACGATTAGAAACGATAGCCTAAACCTACGGTAAAGACACTGGCATTAGCCTTGTAGTCTTCACTCTTGAGAGAGGTGCCAAACTTAGAGACGACATCGTTGACTGTCGACTTGAGATCGTCCACCTGGTTGATGAAGCCATACTTGTAACCAGCGTTGATCTGGATACCATTGGCGAACTCATAGCCTAGCTGGCAAGCGACACCTACATCCCATCTCTGGAGGGCGGACTTGTCGTTGTGCTCCTCATACAGATCTATCGGATCAAACTTTACGAGAGCAAACTCTATCTCATCAGTCTTGGCGGAGAAGCCTAGGCCAAAGTAAGGTCCTACACCTCCGTACAGCTGACCCTTGCCTAGCTCGACCTTACCCAAGGCGTAGACGGGGATCTGCATACCCCACTGATTGATCTTATTCTCTAGAGAGACAGGACCTGCCTCAG
Source organism: uncultured Porphyromonas sp. (assembly GCA_900538385.1). GTDB lineage: Bacteria > Bacteroidota > Bacteroidia > Bacteroidales > Porphyromonadaceae > Porphyromonas. The sequence continues at coordinate 28,171 of UWSO01000008.1, read as the reverse complement.
CCTTGATACCAGTGCCGCGGTAGTAGAACTCTAGTTCAGGCTGGATTGCAAAGTTCTCGTGCAGATTGATCCTCATAAACCCTCCGAAGTCAGCTCCGGGCTTCATCTCGGTCTTGAGGACGTTAAAGTCATCACTCAGGATCATGCTGGAGCAGTTCACACCAGCCTTGACACCATAATTGAGAGATGTGGTTTGTGCGACAGCTGAGACAGCGGTCATACCCATGAGGACGGTTGCTACGATAGCGATGATGTTGCGTTTCATACTTTCTTTTGTTTCTTGCGTTAGACTTATATGTTTCTATTCTGGTCGTGTGATCTATCCGATCGCAATAGATCACCCAACTCTGACGCAAAGGTATGAAGCGCCAAACGGCTCCGCAACCCGTTATCTACCGAAACGCATATAACGATGACCGAAGCGACTGAAACGCTTACCAAACGACTACAAGTGTGCCTCCGGATAGCGGGCATTCCACCAAGTGGGGTCGTCCTTGAGCCACTTCTGGAACCACGCGAAGAGCGTATTCGTCCACTCGATCTTCTTCTCGGGAGCGGTGATGATATGATCTTCTCCATGCACCTTGACAAACTCCACCTTCCGACCGAGGATCTTCAGAGCGTTGTACATCTGGATGCTTTCGCCGATGGGGACATTCGTATCGTTCGTGCCGTGGATCAGCAGCAGAGGCGTGTGGATCTTGTCTGCATGGAAGAGCGGACTCTGCTCCGTGTAGAGCTTAGGATTATTCCACGGATAGCTGCCGTAGCTCGCCACTGTACTGTAACCGATACCCCACGTGCCCTCGCCCCAGTAGGAGGAGATAGCGCTGATACCCGCATGGCTGATCGCTGCGGCAAAGATGTCGGTGATCGTCTGCAAGTACTGCGTCATAAAGCCTCCATAGCTAGCTCCCAGACAGCCGATCTTCTTCGCATTGACATAGGGATGCTCTTGGCAAAACTGCTTCGTCGCTGCGACGATCTCTTCTGCCGTTACCTTACCCCACGCATTGACATGACGAGCGGCATACTCCTGACCGAAGCCAGTGGTACCGCTCGGATTGAGCGTGAGGACCACGTAGCCCTGTGCTGCATACATCGGCAGTGAGTAAGAGCCCTCGAAGAAGCGTGTCGTCGGCGAGGTGCCTCCATAATAATAGACGATCATCGGATACTGCCGCGTCGCGTCAAAGTGAGGAGGCAGATAGTAGCGTCCCTCCACCTTGTCGCCATTTGGCATGGTGTGGACCCAGTCGCTCACGCTACCCAGCTCTAGATCCTGCATCTTGCTCTTAGCAAGGTCATAGAGGAGCGTCTCCCGCTTTCCGCTCAAGCTGTAAAAGCGATCCGCATTCATTGCACTCTGCCCATAGTAAGCGAGCTGGCTAGCATCATCACTGATGTCAAAGGAGCGGACGAGATCTTCCGTCGTAGCCACTTGCTCGATCTGCTTGCGTGCGAGGTCGAGGCGATAGAGGGAGATACGGTCTTTGTTTTCCGCTGTAAAGTAAGCAATGGGCTTGACGGTGCTGACCTTGACCCGCTTGATGGCGGGGTCAAAGTTTTTCGTCAACGGCGTCGCCTGCTGACTCTGGCGGTCATAGAGGAAGAGCTGTCCATCGTACGTATTGGTGATCATCCCCTCGGGCAGGTTGCGTCCGATCCCGTCGAAAGCATTCGCATCGCCCTCGATGAGCAGCACATGAGGCTGAGCCGTGTAGGAGATCGACGAGATAGAGCGCTCCTTGGTAAAGAGTGGCTTGACCTCCAGCGTCTCTAGGCTCATCGTATAGAAGTTGTTCTGAGAGAAGGGGATCTCGGTGATATCCTCCGATGTGCTAAAGATGATCTCACGAGCGTCGGGACTGACATCATGGAGATAGGTAGAGCGATGACCGAAGGTAAGTGGCTGGTAGCGACCGCTCTCGAGATCGTAAAGGGCGAGGAAAGTGCGCTTGCGAAAGTCTGCCATGCGGTCATAGCGTCCCAGCACCTGCTCGGTGATTTTACCCCGTGCGGGACCTTCCTCCTCGATAGTGTAGAGCAGTTGCTTGCCATTGGGAAGGATATGAAAAGAGCCTGTGGGGATCTGATCTGCCATGACATGCTCCTCCTGTGTCTTAGGATCGTAGCTGATCAACTGCCGACCATCGTCTGTCGTGGCGGTGCGGTAGAGCTTGTCCTCGTGTGGCATCCAGCTAGCGAAGCGATACTGCTCGCTCAGAGTGGAGAGTAGATTGCCTCCTTGGTACAGGTAGGTGCGGTAACTACTCTTCAGACTGTTCGTCTCGCGCTCCGTGAGTAGTGTGTAGCGTCCCGTAGGCGACACCGACACTGAGTAGAGGTTGCGCCCCGTCATCATATACTCTAGGCTCAGGTACTCCTTATCGTCGTGACGTAGCTCTATCTGGCTGTCAGCCTTGGCGGGGATAAGCTTCATACGATACTGCGCCGGCTCGTTCCCCTTGGTAAGTAGCTGCAATGTGAGCAGGTGCGACCGCCCAGGCGTTAGGGTGAGTGATGCGGGCGAAGCAGGCTTTAGCTCGCTCTGATACTGTGTAGCAGATGAGAGCTTAGCCCCATCAAGAGCTAAGACAAAGGGTGCCGACGCCTCGATCTGCACCGTAGCCTGCTCGTAACTTGGCGTGCGAAGACGTATGGCATAGGTCGTGATCGCATCCTTTGCTGTGCGTAGCGTGACGACACCTTCCTTAGCTTCGGGCATGGTGCCATGCGCTTGGCTTAGCTTGATATGGTTCACAGGCTTGAGCAAGTCGGTAGCATCGTAAGCCTTGCCCTGCACATTAAGACTATCCGATATGAAAGGCATCATCACCCGATACTGCTGTACCTGTAGCGGTATGACGGTGAGGGTGTCTGGTTGATCCGTTGTTGCTGACGGCTCTACGGTTTCTAGCTGCTGAGCCGCTTTTGGTTGCTGTGCTGCAACGTAGAGAGTCGCAAGCGCCCAGAGCGGGAGCATCGTGAGTAGTCGTAATACGTTTCGTTTCATCTGCTGTTTATTTACTTTGATAGCGTCACTCCAAAAGAGCTCCAGCTAAGTTTCCACGCTACAAAGTTAACCTTTTGTTTTCTCTTACGCTGTACACCTCCCCTTCCCTCCAGTCCGTAAGTCGGGTAATCCGGTAAGACGTGTAGCCCTTACACCACGCGCTAGGCGTTTACCCTCGGAAAAGCTTGCACTAAAAAAAACAGTCTCACAATCTTACGTAAGATCATGAGACTGTAGAAAGTGACAGAGGCTATACCTAAATATCTATGCGCAACTGACTACCAGCGCAGAGACATAACCTCTAGAGCATAACCTTGTAAGTACGTCCTAGCAAGGAGACTACATAAACAGCGCTAGGCTCCACGCTGAGCACAAAGGGCTGAGCTGAGATCACAGCCTTAGCGATGAGACCTCCGTCTCCAGCATAGACTGAGACGGGCTCACCCATGGGAGCGTTGTCTATGATGATCTGCCCATTATATCCATATATAGATGGCTCATCCGCCTTCACATGATCGGTACTTTGAGGTGTCGGGGTGATCCGGATCGTGTTCTCGAAGTTTTGTCCCTTTTTACCGCCAGCTCGGAGTACAGAGCCCGCTGTGATAGTGAGCATTGCCCCATCATCAGGAAGGCGTACCCCGCCAAAGTCACAGGCGACGATCCACCAGTCATCTTCATGCGTCAATGTCGGTATCACCTCTTTGATCAGACTCATATCGGCACAATCAAATAGCTGTATCTTGGGATCATCAGAAAGCTTGATCGGCTCATTGTAGTAGAAGTACACTTCGTTGAGTATATCTGAATGTGTAGTCCCATCAAAGAGGCTACACTTTACGAAGCAGAGCGAAGGGGTCTGGTCTGGAGTTCCAGATGGAGGAGTGGCAGCACCTCCGATGAAGTTCACGCTACTCTCAGCATTTGTTATGTCTGTACGGAATCGTGGCGTCATGCTCCCCTTGGGCAGTGTGAAGGTGTAGTGTACACCTTCCTCAAAGTCCACGTACTCACCAAAGTGTGCATGCATCTGACCTAGCTCCCAGTCCCATGTGATGTTCACAGCAACGCTCTTGATGGGTACACCCTCTCGATAGAGTGTGCCCATAGGAGTGCCTAGAGGCTCGGTCTCCGTGTCGTAGTAAAAGCTAATCAAGTTGGTATACCCGACGGTATCACCCTCCTGGATAGAGCACTCCCTAGTAGTTATGTACTCAGGTACCGTAAAGGGTGTGACGTAACGATCCATTGCAATAGCTGGCTGCCCCTGGGTATAAATAGCACCCGAAGGCACTTCCAGCTTGTAGGTCTTGCCTTTTGGCAAAATCGTCTTGTCGAAGAGGATGGCAGCCTGACTATGACCTCGGTCATCACTCATTGTGATGACACCTTCTGCCATACGCTCTCCATCACAGGTGATCGTGGCTTTGGCACCATCAGAGATGGCTATAGCAACGGAGAAGTCGAGATAAATTACCTCGATGGGCTCATAGACGAGGCGATTCTCGATACTATTCTCCACAGGTAGTAGCTTGTCTGTACCACCTGCATAGACTGGCTTGACGAGCAACATAGAGAGCCCGACCAAGCAACATAGTAGTATTTTCTTCATAGCGATGAGGCGTTAAAGGGTTAATAGCAAAGCATCTAAGTGAAGAGACAAGGAGCTTATCTAAACTTCCGAGCTCCCCTTTATTATGATAATCTCTTCGAGGGCGAATATATGAAAAAAACTTATATCACGCAACTGCTCCTCCCGCCCTCCTTGGAGAGGAGGGAGCGTCCGGAGCGGGGCGAGCTACACTCCAAATTGCATTTTGGAATGGAAAATACGTCCCGGTATGTCACACCGAGACGCTTCTTGTGAGAACCCGAAAAACATCCACGGGAAAATTTTCAAATAGCTCCGTAGGAAAAAAAAGATTCTCCACGTGGGCACGAAAAAATAGTTCGGAAGAATCAAATGAAACTTCGGAAGAATGAAATGATAAGTCCGAAGAATTTTCTTTTTCCTCCGTGGAGAATAAAAAATATCCACCGAGGAATTTCGAAATTCTTCGGTGGATATTGATGGAGATCTTCAGCTTGTAGCGTGACTCCTCTGAGAAGGGCTACGGGAGGGTCACCTTGTCGAGGATGCCGGTGAGGTAGGCTATCGCCAGCCCGTAGTTGGTCATCGGCACCTGCTGAGCCGAGGCGAGGTCTTGGCGGGAGACGAGCATGCGACGGTTGAACATGCAAGCACCGCAGTGGATGACGAGGTCGTAGGGCGTGAGATCCTCGGGAAAGTCTCTGCCCGAGACATGCTCGATGGTGAGCGTCTCGCCGATGCGCTTACGTAGGAGGCGGGGCAGCTTGACGGTGCCGATATCCTCGCCCTCGGGAGCGTGGGTGCAAGCCTCCGCTATGAGCAGACGGCTGGAGGGTGTGAGCCGACCAATGGCTGATGCGCCTGCGACAAGTCGCTCCAGGTCGCCACGCTGGGCACTCATGAGGATAGAGAAAGAGGTGAGCCGACAACCCTCTGGAACTAGAGGCTCGACGGAGGCGAAGACCTGTGAGTCGGTGATGATGAGCTGAGGCGAAGCTGCCAGCTGTGATAGGGCTGCGGGGAGCTGCCCTGGCGTGACACATAGCGCGTGGCAACCTCTGTCTAGCAGCGCACGAATGGTCTGTACCTGTGGCAAGATCAGTCGTCCTGCGGGTGCTGCGCTGTCTTGTGGCATCACGAGGAGTACGAGGTCGCCCGTTTCGCAGAGATTACCTAGGAGCGAGGGCTCTGGCTCGGATTCGTCGCGCAGCGTTCGCTTGATCACCTGAAGTAAGGTGTCGAGGCTCTCTTCATCATCCTGACGAAGCGTAAGCGGAGTATGCCCGAAGCATTGAGTAATCTCCTCTTGTCTCTCTAGCCAAGAGCTTTGTTCCGGCAAATCGGCACGAGCGATGATCGGAAGTGTCGGCACGTTAGCCTTTCGCAAAGCTGCTATGATGGGCGTGTCGAGAGACTCCTCACGACTGAGTAAGTAGAGAACTAGATCGGCAGAGCTCAGTGCTTGCTGCGTGACTCGCTGTCGCTCGGCACCGAGAGCGGTGTCGTCGGCTAGTCCTGGGGTGTCGACCAATAGGACGGGCCCCACGCTGGGCAGCTCGAAGAGCTTCTCTACGCTGTCCGTTGTGGTGCCAGCTTGGTCAGACACGAGCGACCGCTCTTGTCGTAGTAAGCAGTTGAAGAGCGTAGACTTGCCACTGTTGACCTGCCCTACGAGGAGGAGTCGCTTACGTTCGCTGGTGCCTTTTTCCCTTGGTGCCATACCATTTGTTCATTAAAAACGGAAGTCGCGCTCTCCCGCCTTGATCTGCTGGAGACGCTGCTGCGCAATGGCACGAACTCGCTCGTTGGGGATCGTGGGGAGTTGCTGCGAGATCATCTCTAGTCCCAGCTCACGGGTTGTAGGTGAGGCGTAATCCTCTAGGTACTCCTGCAGCGTGAGAAGGGCATTAGGGCCGCAGCAATTGGAGATCTGACCACTCTTGCAGAGCGACATGAAGCGATCGCCAGTACGTCCCTCGCGATAGCAAGCGGTGCAGAAGCTCGGTATGTGTCCCTGCTGGAGAAGCCAGTAGACTACCTCATCTAGTGTGCGAGGGTCGCTCACCTCAAACTGCTCTGAGTGGGCTGCCTCTGTCGTCTGTGCATAGCCTCCCACGGAGGTGCGGGAGCCACCGCTGATCTGCGACACGCCTACGTGGAGTGCTCGCTGGCGTACTGCCTCGCGCTCACGGGTCGAGACGATGATACCGGTGTAGGGTACCGCTAGTCGGGCCACCGCTATAATATGGAGGAAGGTATCGTCGGGGATTGCCTCGGGGAAGGAGTCGAGCGAGATGTCGTCGGCTGGGCAGATGCGCGGCACGCTGATCGTGTGAGGACCTACACCAAAAGTCGCCTCCAGATGCTCTGCATGCATCATCAGTCCGACGAAGTCATAGCGATAGGTACTCAAGCCAAAGAGCACGCCCAGACCTACATCGTCGATACCACCTTGCATTGCTCTATCCATCGACTCGGTATGATAGGCGTAGTCACTCTTAGGACCTCTCGGGTGTAGCTCCTCGTAGTGCTCCTTGTGGTAAGTCTCCTGAAAGAGGATGTAGGTGCCGATGCCTGCCTCGTGAAGCATACGATACTCCTCGACAGTGGTTGCAGCTATATTGACATTGACACGACGGATAGCCCCGTTCTTATGATGTATGGAGTAGATCGTCTGGATCGACTCCAGGATATATTCGATCGGGTTGTTGCGTGGGTCTTCGCCTGCCTCGAGAGCGAGACGCTTGTGTCCCATGTCTTGCAGGGCGATCACCTCCTGTCGTATCTGCTCCTGAGTCAGCTTGTGACGTGGAATGGTACGATTCTTAGCGTGGTAAGGACAGTAGACGCAGCCATTGATACAATAGTTAGAGAGGTAGAGCGGAGCAAAGAGTACGATGCGCTTACCATAGAAGCGTAGCTTGATCTGCTCGGCCAGTTGTGCTACTCGTTGTCGTGTCGCAGGATCCTCAGCGAGGAGGAGTACGGCAGCCTCTCGGTGATCTAGTCCACGCATCTCCGCAGCCTTGCGTAGGATGTCGGAGATCACCTTCTCATCATCTTTGTGTTGCTCCGCATAGCGGAGGGTGTCGATGATTTCATCATGATTGATGAAGTCACAGGCATCGTGCGATTGCTTATTGTAACTCATACTTTCACTTTCTTAGCTGGTAGGAGCGTCTCCACGCCCCCAGTCTATTTGGTAACCTATTGTGTCAAGCTGTGCCTGTAGGAGGGCGACACCCTCGGCAGCCTCAGAGCCTGAGTAGGCTTTGTTGTTATAGAGAGCGTAGTCTGCTCTATGGTTTAATGGTGATAGGTTGGGCATCACCACGTTACATCCTGATCGTATGGCGGCTAGGCGCCCCTCAGGGTGGAGCGTCGCGACAGCTGTCGTGGCGGGTATCAGAGCCCGTGGGTTGAGGAGCCGACAGAGTGCGAGGAAGCGAAGCGTCATGGACAAGCTCCCTGCAGGGTATGCCCCTAGAGGCGTATCTTCATGAGGGATGAAAGGACCAACGCCTATCATTGCAGGCTGCAAGCGACGGATGAAGTCTAAGTCTTGCGCTAAGTGTGTCGTCGTCTGGCCTGGCGAACCAACCATGATGCCCGTCCCCACTTGGTAGCCAATCTGCTTGAGGTCTCGGAGGGCTTGTAGTCGATGCTCCTGCGCCATCGTGCTGGGGTGTAGGCTTTGGTAATGCGCCTTGTCGTAAGTCTCGTGACGCAACAGGTAGCGGTTGGCACCAGCGCGAAAGAGTGCCTCGTACTCCTCATACTCCATCTCTCCGAGTGAGAGCGTGATAGCACACTCTGGATAGCTAGAGCGGATCCTACATACGAGCGAGAGCAGGCGCTCTCCTCGCCAATAGAGGTCTTCGCCACCCTGTAGTACGAAGGTGCGAAAGCCTATCTCGTATCCTCTCGCACAGGCCGACAGTACCTCATCGGCCGTAAGCCGATAGCGGGTAACACGCTCATTGGTAGAGCGTATGCCACAGTAGTAGCAGTCGTTGCGACAGACGTTTGAGATCTCGATAAGACCTCGCAGATAGATCCTCCGTCCGAAGTGCTGCTCCGCAATAGCTTCGGCACGCACCTGAAGCTCATGCTCGAGGTGCGTGTCGTTACTGTCTAATAGAGCCTTCAGCTCAGGGATGGAGGCTGCTGTTACTTGGTCCAGCGTATCACTCCTTCTCTTTGTAGTTGGCATAGGTGAGGTCGATCTTCTCCACCTCTTTGAGTAGCTGGCGACGACCAGCGAGTATGTCGTTGAAGGCACTTGGACCTGTCACGCATCCACCGAGACAAGCCATCACCTCGACAAACTGGGTGTCAGCCTTGCCTCGCTTGCCGTAGGCCTTGAGCTTGGCAACAGCCTTCTTGTCTAGACCTGCGATCTCCTCAGCGGTGAGACGACCAACGAAGTCCTTGTACTCCTCCGTATTGCTCAGATAGGAGATGACAGCATCCTTGACACCACCATTACGAGCGAAGGCGTGTGCCTCACGTACTGACTCGACGGTTGGCTTGTAGCCCTCTACCGTGTTGATATCTATCTCCAGCCCCTCTAGGATAGAGCCAAGCTCCTCAAAGGTAACCACCATATCGACATCTACGTTGGGACGCTTGATCTCCTTACGCTTAGCGACACAAGGGCCGAAGAAGACGATCTTGCTATCGGGATAAAGCTTGCGAGCGCGCTCTGCTGTGTAGACCATCGGCGAGTGTGAGCTAGAGACAAAAGGCTTGAGACCAGGCGCATGCTTATCCACCAGCTCATAGAAGGAGGGACAGCACGAGGTCGTCATAAAGGCTTGCCCAGCCTCGATCTTCTCTACCAGCTCCTTACCCTCATGGCTCACCGTGTCCATAGCCCCCTGAGCCACCTCGATGACATCGTGGAAGCCTATCTTCTTGATCGCACCATAGACCTGCTCACGGGTTGCCTTAAACTGACCTAGGATAGCAGGAGCCACGATAGCTACGACTTGCTCGCCACGCTCTATGGCACCCAGTACGTCAAAAACTTGCGAGATCTCAAAGATTGCTCCAAAAGGACAAGCATTCAGACAAGAGCCACAGTAGATACACTTAGACTCGTCAATATGCTCGATGCCATCCTCATCCTTGCTGATGGCACCCACAGGGCACGACTCCTCGCAAGGCACTGGTATGTAGACTATCGCATGATAGGGGCAGTTCTTGTGGCACTGACCGCAACTGATGCAGACATCGTGATCGATCTGAGCCTGACCGTTTTTCTTGAAAGAGATACAGCTCTTCGGACAGTTGCTCGAGCAGGCACGGCTCACACAGCCACGGCAGAGGTTGGACACCTCATAGTTGATCTGTACGCACGAGGTGCAGGCCTCATCGATGACGCAGAGCACATTCTCCTTCGTCGGCTGTGGGCGATGCAGTGCCGTGTGAGCATACTCAGACAGCGGGGTCAGCTCATCCTGCTCATCCTGCATGTCAAAGCCTAGGAGAGGAAACATCTTATACTTCCATACGGCACGCTCCTTATGAGGGCAACAACGTCCCAGTACATTGCGCTTCTTACGAGGACTCAGCTCCAGCGGGATCCGGTCTATCGTTTTAATCAATTGGTCTTGACGCCATCTAGCCACCATGGTCGAGAGGAGCTTATGGCGCACGATCATTACATTGTTTATATAGGTCATACGATCAAGTGATATTTAAGCTTTTGACCCGCGCTGCACTGGTCGGATCTCTAAATGCTCCACAAAGATACGATTAATATCTCAATCAATCACTACATATTGCTAGTCACGCATGACAAAATACCTTACTCTTGTGAGTCTCCCATGGTAGAGCGACTAGGAAGCTATCGAATAAAGCGATCGTTTCTCCTGATGCCACCACATATCGACAGACAAAAAAGAAGAGCCTCATCCTCACGGATGAAGCTCTCTCAGTTTTGTTCAAAAAGATGATTTGTCTAAAAAGACTTTGTGGGCCCAATAGGATTCGAACCTATGACCCTCTGTTTGTAAGACAGATGCTCTAAACCAGCTGAGCTATGGGCCCTTTCAGATATCTAAGCTCTCCGAGATACTCTAGCGACAGTGTAAGCGTGATAGGCAGTTGTCCTACAAGGATTCGAACCTTGACAAACAGGACCAGAATCTGTTGTGCTACCATTACACCATAGGACAATCTGTATCAACTTACTGTCGATTAGCTCGTCACCATCGTGTGTGACACCCAATCACAGAGTCTCCCTAGAGAGGAGTAAATGCTTTGTATTACGATATTGTAGTAAAGAGCTGAACCTTTGTCCGCCCCCTGCGGGAGTCGTTGTCCCACAAGGATTCGAACCTTGACTGACAGAACCAAAACCTGTAGTGCTAGCCATTACACCATGGGACAAATCCTTTACTACCGACAGACACTTCTGTCATCGTTTGTGAGTGCAAAGGTAGAAAGAAAAAACCAAACCACCAAATAATCCACAGAAAAACTTTTGCATGCACCTTAAATCCAAGGTGAAAACTTGAGGGAAAGGGGAATGTCGCCCCATGATGAAAGAAAGGGGGGCAAGATTGACCTTGCCCCCCTATCTTTTAAGTAAGTCTCTGTACTTACATACTGATTATCGGAGTCATACGAACGTATATGTCTTCGACTTTGCTTCCAGAGTCATCGGTGCGAGTTTTGTAGAATATCCGCACTATGTAGGGTAGCGTGGGATGGACATCCTCAAAGTAGTGGCTACCATCCTGATCCACCTGCAGTTCGGGAGGACTATTGGGGTCTATCTGAAAGCCTACATCCTCTAAAAGACCAACCCAAATGAGCTCAAACATCCCATCGAGCTGATCCATATACCTTCCCTCTAGGTACGGCATCTCACCACCTCCAGGGTTGATAACGTAAGCGATATGTGAATAGGCCATCGCGAAGCGACCAGCCTTAGCATTCTTGTCGATAAACCAGATTGCTTTGTGCTCCTCGTCGAGGTGATCAAACAGGTAGTTGGTGTTTGACTCCATGAGATTCTTGAGCTCCTCTTGAAGGTCCCACACCTTGTCAAGCTTGTCTGGAACGAAGATAGTTTTCTTGCCAGAGTTCTTGAGGAATGTGCCTGTTAGACTTTTATCCTCCACGGTAAGCTCGAAGGTCGCCTTGGCGCTCCCTGCTGAGACTTCTAGCGTATAGGTGCCTGCAGCAAGACCCGTCACTTTGTGCCCTGCGATCTGGACCTTGTCACTCTCCGAAGTGGAGATTGCAAAGTCAGCCGCAGGCTCCGTTGTGACAACCACATCGACACCATTTCCTTGTTGTGTCCCGAAGACGACTGCACGACCCACTGGTACATTGATCGATGTAGGGGAGAGCGTTAGCTTTTGCTCTGGATTGTTGTTAGAAGCTTGAACCTCGACAATCAGGGTCGCATGTTGTGTGCCAGCTGTTACGGTGACAGAGGCTTTGCCCGCGGCAAGACCCTTGATAGTTTTACCATTTATTTGGGCGATCTGCCCATTATCTACTGACAGTGTGAAGTCTTCTCCAGCTGGCAGTGTGACCTCGACAGCGCCACTCTCACCGGCACGTGTTAGCGTAATTTCCTCGCCGACCGCAATAGAGACCGTCGTCTTAGATAGGGTCAAGCTCTCTGCTTGAGGCTTTGGGTCTTGACACCCAACGAGGAGAATGAGCGCTGAGAGCAGTAGCCCGAGGCTCCATCTGCAATTCTTTTTCATATACAAATAAGCTATTGTGTGATTCTAATAGCGTGAGCCTGTCGCTGTACAACAAGCTCACGGGTTAACATTAGCGAAGTGTACCCTTGTAGGCGACACCCTCTACATATACGATAACATTACCTGTGTAGTCTACACGGATATTGTCTCCAGCACGATAGCTACCCGTTAGGAGCAGGCGCCCATCAGCACTGTATAGAGCTACGGTGGCATCGTAGACGATGGTAAGTCCCTCAGCGGTAAAGCGTACGGGAGCTGTCTCAGCTAGGATCTCCTGGGTGCTCGTGACGATCTTACCTACGAGAGGAATCTCCTTGGTGGCATTCATATTGGTCCCTTCACCCTTGGCCGTTAGGACAAGCTTTGCCTCGAGAGAGGTCTCCTTAGTTCCCTTGAGGGTGACCTGGATCGCACCTCCCATGGCTGGTATACCGAGCTTGTCTAGCTCAAAGAGATCCTTGTCACGACCTACAACCTCAGCTGTAATGCGTGAGGTGATATTCTCTCCAGTGACGACGATGACCTTAACTCGCTTTGAGTCCTTATCGACAGAGCCGAAGTCTATCTGCTCTTGGTCTGTAGTGATCACAGGTGCTGGGATCTCTTCAGCAGAGAGCTTTACATTATCTAGTAGGATAGTCAGCGTCTTGCGCTCTGCCTCATCCTCTGGAGAGTCATCACCGACATACTCAAAGACGAAGTAGCTATCCTTGCCATCAGACTCGATGGGGATAGAAAGTGGCGTCGACTTGTATGCGATACCATCGGTAGGCTCTGTGGGAATTATCGACTTTAGAAGTGATATGAGGTTACCCTGCTTGTCAAAGCGCTTGATAAGGAATTCTCCACCCTTGGCGCTACCTACTCGATAGTCGGCTGTCAGGACGGTCTTGTAGTTGCTCCCGGGCACCTTGACTAGAGGGGTGATAAGTGCTGAGCGAACCTTCAGACCAGTCCCCGCAGCTTCTATAGACATAACGGGCTGGTCATCATAAGGCACGGCGCGCTGCCAGTGCACGTCACCCTCGAAAGCGATCTCACGCCAGCCTGCGAGTAGCGGGTCGTTGGTAAAAGTTTCTTTGAGAGCCTCTATAGGTGTAGCATTAGGGTCTAGGGCATAGGGATTGTTGGGATCTACACCGACACCCATCAGAGGAATGTCTAGAGCTAAGTCACTAGATGTGATATGTAACGTAGCTTCATGCTTTCCAGCAACACTAGGTGTGAACTCTAGCACGAATGTGTGCTTATCTCCATTGTCGGTTTTCTCAGCCACCTTAAAGATCCCTTTGGCTGTACCCTGAATCTCAGTAGCAATAGGGGTCGTTAGATTAGTTCCAACGACCTCAACACGGTTTACAGAGGTGTATCCGATATCGGTACGAGGAAAGTTTACCGACTTAACGTCAGCGGCGAGGGTTGGTTTGCCTTGCTTTTGGGACACTACGAGGTTGTTGATGAAAACGCCCTTGCAGTTGCCAGCATCAGTGTTGTTGAGCGTCTCAATACGGATAGCCGTAGCACTCTGACCTCCCGTAAAGGAGAAAGTGTACGTCTCCCACTCATCTTCACGATACTTAGTGGGTATATACTCCTGAGCGGACCCATCGTTGCCTACGATAGATACCTTGAGAATGCCAGATCCGTCAGTGTTACTACCCTTGATCTGTAGTGTCACATCAAAGGCTCCAGCATTGCCAGATAGGTCGAGTTCCTTGAGCTCAAAAGAGCCAACAGTTGTGCCAGAAGGACTACCCGCAAGGATGGCATGGTCAGCTTGGTAGAGATTTTTTGGCAAGAGGATGTTTTCATTGCCTTGCCAGCGAGAGAGCATTGCGAAGCGCGGATTCTTCGTGTTGCTGCCCGAAGTGATCTCGTCGAAGGTCTCCTCTAGGATGACCGTCTGAGCTGTCACTCCTAGAGGAAGGAGCAGGAGGACTATCAGGGATAGCCAGTAGGTGGTAATTCTTTTCATAGTAAACGTTCTGTTATAATGTTGAGTCTAGTGTGCATGTCTATAGCTCTCAAAGAGCTAGTAAAAAGCCCGCTAGGAGTCTCCTCTTAGCAAAACCGTCCGCTAATATAGGGATAAATTTTCAAATGGAGGATGCTTGGTCGATTTTTCTCAGGGCTGACGCATTATACGGGGTAGGTTTATCTACGCCTTAATGAAGGATCTCGGGAAATGGAGAAAATAGAACAAGCCTCCGTGGAAATCTAGAATTATCCAGTGAGCAAATGAAAAATTCTTCCGAAGTATGAGTTGATCCCTCGGAAGAATTTTTTCATTCCTCGGAAGAAAGAGAAATTTCTTCCGAAGAATTGGCCTATTTCCTCCGAGCTATTTGGGCTTTTGCTCCGAGGAATTCTTCTCCAAAAAGGAGCGGCACCCTCAAGACGCATGTGCAGTCTTGGGGGGTGCCGTAGATCCTTATTATAAGTCGTCAGCCTTGCTGATGGTCAGTTTCATCTGATACATCGTATGGCCTTCGGATAGGATCGTATGACCTGCTTAGCTTTGAGATTACTCTGTAAGTCCTTTTTGAGGGTGATGGTCATGACACAGATGGCGGGATCTTCATAGGTCCTGAGAGAGACGACGCACAGATCTCCCTGGGCATTGTAGACGTGAAGTTCTTTGTCTCCATCTTGTGTTATTTCATACTTTTGGTCAAAGCCATTCGTCTTGAGGTAGCTCTTCATCTCTTCAGACTCTAGGTCTTCTTGACTACCTACGCATAGTAAGCGACAGTTGATAAAGACAGGAGGAAAAAGAAGAGGCTCCAACAAGTAGCTCACGTACTCTATGTTGCTCTTGGAAATCTGATCCTCTTTGGTGTTGAAGTAAAGGGTGGTTCCACTAGCGGACTTCTTATCATCGTAAGTGCGTAGTCCGAGGTTGCTCTCGAAAGTCTTAATCTTATCAGCATTAAGAGTTGCAAAGTCTGTCAGAGAGGGGAAATCCTTAGCATCGGGAATGATCGAATGCTTTGTCTTGATAGGATCGGGTGGAAGCTTCTTGCCAAACTCTATATACAGAATGCTCTTGAGTTCAGGCTTGGGATCATTATATAGACGGACGTAGATATCGGGATCGCCTTCCTTAGCCGCTTGTAATCCTGCTTCGTCACGACCATCGACAGATATAAGGATCTCCTTGAAGTCCTTAAAACCTAGCTTATTGAGCATTGCTTTCGTTCGGACGCACTCCGCTAGAGACTCTTTGCTGTAGGCGGCTATGATGTCAGCAACCTTGGGTGCTCGTAGTCCATAGAGAACCCCTGTGATGGTCGAGAGTTTGGTATTGACAAAACCTAGGAAGTTCTGATGATTGGTGAAGTCAATGCCTTGCTCCGTACGACCGAGAGCCTTTTCGTAGGCTAGAACCTCTGCGTCTGTAACGTGTAGCTCCTTGTTGTACTTAGCAGAGAACTTAAGTAGAGGCATCTCTTGCTTGATGTTCTCAGGATCATCCTCTACGATGACTGTACAGGTTGCGCTCTTGCCATTGGCAGTCAGCGTGATGGTGGCATGACCCATAAGGAGACCTGTTACTTCCCCAGTCTCACTGACAGAAGCTACCTCAGGAGTATCAGACTCGAAGGTTACTGGAGTCTCCTTTGGAGTGACAACATACTCGATCTGAGCTTTCTGTCCCTTCATGATAGTGAGCTCTGGGGTTGTCACGGTTAGTGTAGTCTCGACGGGCACCTCCTTGGCAACGACTGTGACTGGGCAGGAGACCTCCTTATCTGCGACCTTTACGATGATGTTGGTCTTACCCTCCTTGACAGCGTGTACAACGCCTTGCTCTGTCACAGTGACCACGTCTACCGACTGGCTCTCGTACGAGATAGGGAAGCTCACATCCTTAGGCTCATAAGTCACCTGCAGGGTCTGGGACTCTCCAACGTGCATTGTGAGCGACTGAGGAACTACCGAGATGCTCGTTGGAGAGGCATTTGGGCACTCTCTCTGACAACTAGCAACCCCGATGAGGAGTGCTAGGGTAGTGATTAGATAGATAATTTGTTTCATGATAAACTATAGATCGAGTTGAATTCTTAATGCCACGTACAAAGCTTTTTCTCTCGAAAGAAAAGCTGCTGCACATATACTCCCTACTCGATTATAGGGGAGTGTGAGCGGATGGCGATACTATCTATATCTTAGCGAATGATGACGGGTCGTAGTATGGTCTCTCCGTTAGGCGCTGTGATGCGTGCTAGGTAGCGCCCAGTAGGTAGCTGTGTTACGGTCATCGTAGTCTCAGCACTGGTTGCTTGAGCAGTAGCTACGAATGTGCCGTCGCTGGCGAAGAGCTCGATGATGCTACCCTCTACTGTGCGGACGGTGATGTAGTCAGTCGCAGGGTTGGGATAGAGCGTCGTCTGAAGCGTGAGTGTAGGAGTCTCGACATCTGTCGAGCCGTCCATCGTTATGCGAAGTTGGTCTACAGCAATACCACTCTCTCCATTGATGACTGGTATCAGTGAGAGGTAGATGGTCTTGCCCTTGTAAGCAGAGAGGTCTGCTTGAATTTGCTTCCAATTCTCGGTGGAGGTCTGAGGAGCCACTAGCTCTACGGGTGTACCGCCTAGCTCTGCAATCATCACCTTCAGCTGGTCTGGCTTGTCGTCATCTAGGAAGTGATTGATATAGCAAGAGAAAGTTGGTTTCGATGCATTGGCATCGATCTTCATAGGAGCTGAGCGTAGCTCATTCTGCGGAGAGATCTCGTAGCCCTGTACGCGTCCACTTTCTTCCATAGTCACTGGGAGGAATTTACCCCAAGAGATGAGGCAATCCTTGCTATCCTCAGCGCCTGCATTGTAGGTCTCCGCAGGATTGAATCCAACGCGCTCGTAGAATCCACGTCCTAGAGCAGAGTCAAAGGCGAATCCATCTCCATCGTGGTCGACAGAGCGCCATCCCTTGTCAAGCTTGTCCTTGGTGTCCATAGGACTAAAGAAGGGGAAGCTAGAGATAGGCTCCGAGACGTTTACCGTGACACGACCCTTTGCCGATCCGTTTTTGTTAGTTACAGTTGCCGTGATCTCATAAGTGCCAACTCGCTGAGCGGAGACTTTGTACTGTGTATCACTGATCTTGGAGACGCTGATACCCTCGGGTGCATCGTACTCAATTGCAGTAATTGGAGCGACCGTTGTGTAGCGAAGGTTTAGTGTGGTGGTCTCACCTAGATAGATCTCTGTCATACCAGAGAACTCAACTTCCTCGGGCTTGTCTTCCTTTGTGAGAAAGAGCGTGAGCATCTGTTTGAGCTTTTTGAAGTCATAGTCGAAGATCATACGAGCCTGATCATCGTAGTCATATATAGCATCATCACACTTGATCCACTTCTTGTCAGGGCCTATGAGTACAAAGGTGGGGAAGGAGAAGATACTGACTCCGATTGTCTTGACCGCTAACTGACTATCTGAAATGAGAGGATAGGGGACAGGTTTGCCATCAAGGGTCTTCGTCCAGTCGCCTTTCGTTGGACCATCTTTGAACTTGCTTACATCACCATAGATAGCTTCAAGAGGCTCACCTGATGCCTCTACCCAAAGGATCTCAATCTGATTGGTTCCATTGGGTCCAAACATCTCCTGGATCTTATCCAAAATACCAAGCTTGTGTACAGACCAGCAAGGATTACACCAAGTGGCAGAGAAGTCTATTAGGATGGCCTTGCCAGACTTGAGGATAGCATCGATGTCGTGCTCCTTGCCTTTGATGTCTTTAGCGATATAGTTGGAGGATCGGAGACGAGTTGTCTCTTCCTGTGCTTGCGCTCTCGGGGTACTTAGTAGCATAGTAACCACTAAGGTGCCTAGGGTGATAAGTAGTTTGCTTATAATCTTATTCATAAGTAGGTGTTGAATTGCGTCTTTGTTAGAAAGGGTATAGCGTGATTGTTAGTGGACGATGACTCTGCGCATATAAGAGCCAAAAGAGGTCTCTACCATCGCAATGTAAATGCCGGGAAGGAGTGCCTCGTTGGTCATCAGCTCGCCAGACATATTATATATAGCTGCTATTGTAGCGTCCTCACCAGAGACGTAGATACGTCCATCCTGCGCATAGAGCTGTACCATCATCTCCTGATCAGGTGTAGGTGCGATGCTCCGATAAGCGGCTATCTTGGTCTCGTTGCTGTTGAGTACCTCCGCATTTCTAGCTCCGCCCTTAAGACTCTTGGAGACAAAGGCGACAATGCGCATATTGGCGGCACTCCACTCCTTAGGGATCTGTAGGGAGGTACCATAGGTGTACTCGCCCTTGTCATCAAGGGTAAGCTTCAGCCCGCCCCCTCCGAGAGAGATCTGGCGTATCACACCGTGGTGGTAGACTGGCTTGAGCCCACCATCGCTAGCCTTGCCAGCACCAGCCTGTCTGCGTGAGTAGATGTCATCCTCGACGAGATAGAGGTTGAGGTAGAGATTGTCCGCGTCTAGATACTCGCGATAAGTCTGCCCAGAGATGGTCAGATCGAGCTGGCGCGTGTTAGGCTTGCACTCCTCTTTGATGTCTACCGTGACGAAGGCTGGACGTGCGAGAGCCTCATCGAGTAGCTGATGATTGAACTCATCCTGACTAGTCATAATGGGGAGCATCGTGTAGGCGTACTTCTCATAGAAGTGCTTTAGCTCCGTGTGTGTACGGTCTAAGAGCATCGATGGAGCGTACTCGTCCTCTTCATAGAAGAAAATCAGCGCCTCGCTCTCTGGTAGAGAGAAAGTGTCTCGTCCGAAGCCAACGTGATGCGTAACCCAGACGAAGTGGTCGGCGTAAGCATCCTCTGCGAGTACCTTGTCGAGATATTTGTGTCCTGCGGGGCAGCTGGAGCAATTTTCAGTAGAGAACTGCTCTAAGAGCACCTTACGAGCGAAGGTCTTCTCTGCGACACCCTCTACCTTAATCTGAAAACCAGGCAAGTCGGTGACACGGTCGTTAACCTTAGTGATACGAGCCGTAAGAGTCTGTCCGTTAGCCACGGGGATCCCTTTTGTCTTGATGCGTAGCTCCTTGAGATGCTTGATCGTCTCGGTCTGCAGGTCTGTGTGTATGACTCGTCCTCCGACAGAGTAGGTGATCTCTAGCTGGTTGATATCATTAGCTCCATCGTTGCGTACCATATAAGATACCCCGAGCTTGCCAGAGGCGTCTAGAGCCATGTCCATGCGAGGGTCAGAAAGGCTGGCTCTGTCGTTGACCTTGTCCGCAGGGCCAGCAATCATCAGCTGAAGTAGTAGCGCACCATTGTCTCTGGCTCGTGAGTCAAAGGACCCATTTGACACATTGACGTAGAAGGCATCATTGGATGCATCAAAGTTGTAGTCGCAGTAGAAGAAATAAGGCATCTCTTGATCTACGATGTTTTTCTCCAAAAACTGGAAGCCATAGACGAGTTCGTTGAGGTTGCTGGTAATCTCTACAGGCTTGTCAAAGCGTACCTCATTCCATCCAAACTCGACATCAGCCTTTTTGGTAACAATCTTCTCGCGCTTTATGATATTGTTGAGGAGTGATACATCTATAGCGTTGACAGCCTTGGATACACCGATGCGTACTCCGACCACTTGGCATCCCTCATAAGGAGCCAGCATGGAGCGACTAGCACGAGCCCACAGACCGACGGGCTTATCCCCAAAGGTGCCGATAGACCAACCTCGTCCTTTTACGTCTGGTTCTATATACTTGCAGTGCCCTAAAGGTAGATAGGCGTCACCTGCACGGAGTGTCTGCTGTGCAGCTAGGGTGCTAGTGAGTCCTAGCAAGCTCAGTAGTAGAGCTGATGTGAGTAGTAGTATTCTTTTCATTTATCTAATAGTGTGTATATGCAGATTAGTCATTCATTAGAGTGTCTGTAGCGTACCATAGGGTGTCTGCACGATGTAGCGACCTTGTGGTAGTGGGTAGGATGCAATTTCCTCTGCTGGTGTGTCCTGTATAAGTAGCTGCCCCGTCATATCGTAGACAGCAATTGTGAAGCCAGATACATGAGCTATCTGTAGGCAACCGTCTTGCCAAAGAGCAGTAGGAGCGACCGCTCCGTGAGGCGTAGCAATCGATAGAGGCTTACCCTCTAAGTCACAAGTGCGCTTGAAGAGACTCCAGACGGGTGAGTCTAGATAGCTATAAAGCGCCTCCGCAGGAATGCGAAGCTCTATATCGTCAAACTGCTCTGGGTAGAAGCTCTTTGGTGAAGCTTCAGGAGCTGTCGTAGCGAGAGAAGTTATGACCTTTATGGCTGGGCAGTCTCTCAAGATCTGTACACCCACCTTCTGACAAGCTGCGGGGATGGTCAGCTCGGTGAGTAGGATGCATCCCTTGAAGCTTTGCCCCCCGATGGCCTCGATTGTACTGGGCAGGACAATCTTGGCGAGACTCTTACAATCGTTGAACATATCGCCCCCAAGCATCGTCATCCCTTCGCCTAGGGAAATATCCTCGAGTGCGGTACAACCGAGGAATGCGTAGTTTTCGACTGTCTTGACAGTACCCGGGACTGTAGCCTGCTTAAGTCCTTTGCAAAAGGCGAAAGCGTATCCACCTAGGTGAGTGACTCCCTCGGGGATCTCAGCCTCGGTGAGTGCAGTATCGTTGTGAAAAGCCTTTATCCCAATCGCCTTAATGTTCTTAGAGATCTTGACGCTCTGCAACTTGGACATATCCTCTAGAGCATAGTCAAAGAGTGTGTCCGCAGGGTAGAATGTGTCAGAGCCAGGTGTACGCTCTACACGCATGATCTGGGTCTCTGCAAAGTCAAGGCTCTGTAGCTCCTTGAGCTTCTTCCGGATGAAGGTGAGGTCGTGGTAGTTGATGTCTCCCTTTAGTGTGAGTTGCTGGAGGGTGGCATATTCGCTTTCTAGTATCTGCTGCGATAGCGTACCAGCTTCTGCAAGTGTTACCTCGCGCCTAGTACCTTCATTCTGAGCAAGTACAGAGGTCGCACATAAGAGAGACAAGAGAAAGAGGAACAGGTAGTTTTGCTTCATTGTAACGATATAATGTTGGGTATAATGCCCCTAAGGTAGTAAAAAAAATCTATTCAAGTCAATACTGTATCGCACATTCCACCCTCTATTGCAAAAAATCCACACTGATTACGCCTACCTCTCCGATGATTCGAATTCCTTCCGAGGAATTTCCCAAATAGCTCCCGAAGAAAGAAAAAATTCTTCGGAAGAATCAAATGAAACTTCGGAAGAATCAAATGATAAGTCCGAAGAAATTTCTCTCGCCTCCGTGGAGAATAAAAAATATCCACCGAGGAATTTCGAAATTCCTCGGTGGATATGATTTTACCTCTAGCGGTGTCACACAATTTGTCAGACTCTAGAGTTTCTCAGTCGTCGCATTTGATAGTTGAATCTACGGGCAAAATAACTAAGTCTACTCCTTTGCGGGAAAAGTGTACCTTTGTTCCAATCAATAACTTAAGTGAAATATGAATAGAGCTATCCAAATCCTATTACTCGTTTTAGTGTCACTAACGGGTCTTACAGCACAGGTCTATCGCCCTAATGGTCAAGCAACGAGAGCGACTACAGCCTCACGTCCTGAGCTCCCGATAGACTATGTTGCGAAGTACAATCTTGCCGTAGATGGGGCTTCCTTTGTTACAAATGAGACCGCCTCAGAGAGTGGATACTTCTCCTATACTGATGCTAATGAGCGTTTTGCACATTGCTCTATAGATGACATCGCTTACCACCTGCCCTCTAGTGCTGAGTGGAACGGTCTCCTCTCAGTCTATTATGAGTATGGCGTCAACTTTATCAAGGAAGGCTTGATACAGGGTGAGATTGAGACTATTAGCTTTGGCGATGTGCGGTACAGCTTCGCTAGTGACTACTACAATAAAGGTGATGGAGTGAGCTATGCGCTACGTCTCTGCAAACCAACAGAGTCATGGGATGAAAAGTTCCCAGCAGCGCCTGACAATAAGTATCGCTGTGCTTACAGATATGAGCGTGTGGGCATGACTCAGACAGAGCAAGAGCCACCAGTAGATGCTTATATCAAAATATCTGTATGCTATCTAGGAGAGGAGTTCACAGGCTCTATATCAGATATTGCCTCAGAAGCGTGGTGGGCTGAACGTGCGGACCAGGTCGAGGAGTGTATTATCCCAACGGTTGGCATCAAAGTGGGCGGAAAGCTCTATAACTATGCTTCGGGGGGCTTTTACTGGGCTACGGACAAGGCAAAGTACACAACAATCTATTTCAGTGGTATCTCGACCGGCGAATTTCCTGACAAGTCCAATCTATGCACGGTACGACTCTTTAAGGACAAGCCAGGAGGGGAGAAGCCCCAAGAGCCTACAATCTTTGTGACACCAAATGCCTTCCGTATCAAAGTAGGGCAGAAACTAGCTCTTGCTAAGGACTACCATGTAGATATAACTCCTGCTGAGTATATGGATATGTATACGGTGAAATCAAGTAATCCAAGTGTCGTGAGCTATGATCCTACGACAAAGGAGCTAAAGGGGGAGTCTGTCGGGGAGGCTATTGTAACCTTTCAGATCAACAATACGGAGGTGACTCAAGAGGTCGCATTTACGGTTGTTCCCAAGGAGGGCGAGTTGGAGATCTTGCACGCGCCTATTCCTGATGTGCAAGACTTCCCAGATCTCTCGATGCTCACAGGATCAGTCGACACGGACAAGGTTAGAGCTTATGAGACTAAGTTAGGATTGCGCATATACGAGTCTACTCGTTGGGATGAGTATGCTCATCTATATGTAACTCCAAAGGAAAAAGCATCTCAGACCAACTTCAATCGAGTAAACTACTACTACAAACCTCAAGATGGAGACTCGCCTTATATTACGGGACAAATAAACTGTATGGGGTCTCTAGAAGAGGCTAAGACATCTCAACCCTTCGCTCAGTGGCTCCAGCTAAACGGCTTCCCAGATCCTCTAGAGGTCATCTCACTAAACGATGGCTCCAAAGGACTCGCTACGGCAACTAAGGAGCTATCGCTGAAGTTTTGGATAGAGAAGAAGGTCTTCTTCATGATTATTGAACCTGTCAAAAAGGATAACGCTGTCGCAACACCCTCTACAACGGATAAGAAATACAATGTCAGACCTATACCCGCAAATGATCTTCTCTATCTGTCTGGTGTAGAGGCTGGGTCGTCTATCTCTATCTATACGATGGATGGTGTTGTAGTCTATCAGACCGTCGGAGAAGGCGCTGATACGCTTACGATCCCTGTTGCTAGCCTAGCAGAAGGCGTCTATCTCTTACGAATCAATGGAGAGGCATATCGCATCGCTATAACGCAATAATCTTATTATTGCATCTCATTGAATACTTGACTTGCTATCGATCGTTCGGATCTCCTTCGTAATAGATCGGTAATGTGAAGTGTATTGCCTCCGTGGGTCGTTTGGAACTTTAGCCCTCCAAGCGACCCACGGTTATAATTTTCTGATCTCCTCGTTGGAAAGTTGCATTAGTGGGTGGAATGTACGAAACTCCACCCCCCAAATGAAACTATTGACAGATAAGGGTATTGTTTGTAACTTAGTCCGCGCAATAAAGGCAACTAACACATTATCGTAATAACTATGCAGAGCATAGACTCTCTCTCCTCTCTTTCTCTCTCTCTCTCTCTCTCTCTCTAATAGTCCCAGCTTATAATGAAGCTGGCACTATCGGCTTATCTCTAGAGAGATGCATCGAAGCCATACGAGCGTCCAAGCAAAACTGTCAGCTGATTGTGGTTGATGACGGATCAGCTGATGATACCACAGCGATTGCTAATGAAGTCCTGAAGGCCAAGTTTGCCGATGGCAACTACCAAGTGCTCCGCTATGAGGTCAATCGGGGGAAGGGGTATGCCATACGACAGGGTTTGCCCCTATGTACTGGTGAATATGTCATTATCCACGATGCGGACCTGGAGTATGACCCCAATGACATCTTCAGGATGCTGAGCTATGCTAGAGAGGCCGATCTACCCGTCCTATACGGGAGCCGCTACTTATACTCTGTAGCGCATCGCAAGGGGCGCTTCCCGACCTCTTTCTACCTTGGGGGACAACTCGTCACGAAGGTTACCAACCTACTATACGGACAGCGTCTTACGGACGAACCAACCTGCTATAAGCTCTTCAAAAGGGAGCTGCTACTGTCGTTCGATCTAGAGTGTGAAGGCTTTGAGTTCTGTCCCGAGGTGACGGCAAAGGCTGCCTTGCGAGGAATAAAGATCAAGGAGATCCCGATATCTTACTTCCCGAGGTCGGTGGATGAGGGGAAGAAGATCTCTTGGCGCGATGGCATTACGGCCATTACTACGCTACTTAAATATCGCTTTAGAAAGAAGTCTCATGAAAGTACGTAAGGTCCTTTGGAACCTCCTCGGAGGGTGTGTTGCGGTGCTGTTGATCTCCTACACTTTTGAGCAAAAGGGGTATCAGTTCGTCTGGTCTATGCTACGACGCAACTGGAAGGTGGCAAACGAGTACAAGGGGTCGTCGCTGAGCGACCGCTACCAGATGAAGCTCGGCAACGGCTACGCAGTGTACAAGTATGTGTGTGACAAGACCCCTGAGGATGCGATCATCTATATCCCTGCGGCTAAGTACTTTCAGCAGGAAGGGGTAGAAGGTGAGCCGTGGAATAAGCTCTGGGCGATGCGCTTCCTCTATCCACGGCAAGTCGTGACCTATGAAGAGTATCAGATCAACCATCGGGTGCCAACGCATGTCTTGATTGTGGGCGATGGGGGACGTGAGATGTTTCCCGCTGGTGCGCTTCCGCCATCCATCGAAGTTGCGATCGTGCCTCTAACAAACGACTCTATCCAATAACCTCCTTGCGCTATGCTATCCATTATACTATTTGTCATATTGCTTTGCTTGTCTGGAGTGACCCTTTTGAATGTGGTAGGGAGAGGTTCGCTCAATCGTTTCGAACTCGTCGGGCTATCGTTTCCCGTCGGCATATTGCTTGCCGTCGGGCTTATGATGCTACAAGATCTACTGCGTCAGAGGCTTTCGCTCGTATGGGTCATCGTGGGGTTGCTCCTCGTGCTGGTGGCGGGCTTACTGCTCCTATATAAGAGCAAAAGGCTCACCGCCAGCTTGCCTTCGTGGGCTACGCTAAAGGGGTGGTTGGGCAGGATCAACATTGTGTGGCTTATCTTCTTCGTCCTTGTGGTGGTCATCGAGGTGATGAACTTTAGGAAGTGTATGTTCTTCCCCACCTTTGATAGGGATAGCCTTGCTGGCTTTGACTCTTTGGGCTACCTCATTGCGCAAGAGCACACGATGTATGGTCTCTCGGTCTTTAGTCCTGAGGAGAATCCGCTGATCCATAATGCGGGTAGCTACATCACGTACGCTCCGCTGGTACAGCTGTCTTATAGTATAGTCTATATGCTGGGGGCTGAGACGTCTAAGCTGATCCCTGGGCTGTTCTTCCTCTTTTTCTTGATCTCGTTTTACGGTGTGCTACGAGATGTGGTGGGGAGTACGGGTGCCATCATCGCAACCTTTTTCGCCCTCATCACACCAGAGATGATAGCCTTCTCATCGCTCTCGGCAACAAATGTGATCCATGCGATCTACGCCTCGCTCGGTGTGATCTATGCTCTGAAAAGTTGCTCTCGCGACAAGCCGACCGCTGACTACGGACTCCTCTGGGTGAGTGGCTTGCAACTCCTGGGTAGTATCTTGACACGGTATGACGGGATTGTATTTCCGATGGCGATGGGGCTTTACTTGCTATACCCAGTTTTTGCCAAGCGACTGAAGTGGTGGCACCTCATAGGGTGGGGGATGATCATACTCCTCCCCATGTGCTGCTGGTTCCTGCATCAAAAGTGGACTGGTATGACGTCCGAGAGTATTGTCATCACTTCACTCCTACGGGATGGCGACAAAGCCAATCTGATCGTCAAGGGCTTGTGGGGGCATCTGACCAATACGCAGCTCTACGGCTGGAGCTTCTTGTTGTTGCTGATATCTCTGGTAGCCAGTCTACCGATCATGATAAAGCGTAAGCGCTGGGGGCGTTTAGGGCAAGTGGCTATGGCATTCGTGCTGCCTCTCCTGCTGTACGGTCTGCTACTCTACCATATCAACTACTCTTGGGATTCGATAGACAATGTGATTGCTTACTCTGCAAAGAGATACCTCTTTTGCTTTGTGCCTATTGCGCTGTTTTGCACCTTTACGCTAGATGCCTTCAGCCTTGCATCTCGCAAAGTTGAATCATGGCTTTCCTAGGCGCCCCTTGCACAGTCAACTACGAGTTACCAAGCTATGAGACGCAATTCGATTGGTACCGTGATCCTGCTGACGCTGGGTGTGATGCTTACGGTGCTGCTGCCTTGTCGTGGACAGAGTGATGCAGAGCTGCCCTCCGATGCTACGGTGGAGCCATCACAGACTATCCCTATCATGTATATCACTACGGCCGATGGCAAGCCTATAACCTCGAAGAAAGAGTATAAGCGAGCTACGTTTTACATTACCGACCCCGCTGGGAAGGTGAGTCTAGGCACTGCCACAGAGCCTTTAGGAATGAACATTCGTGGCAGAGGTCACTCCTCGTGGAAGGGGGACAAGAAGCCCTATAAGCTCAAGCTGGACGAGAAGCTCTCTCTCATGGGTATGCCGAAGAATAAGCACTGGGCACTCCTGAAGTTTTGGGCACCGACGATGGCTGGCATGAAGCTTGGCGAGCTGATGGGGATGGCTTGGACGCCCTCCACAAAGCCGATTGAGGTGATGCTCAATGGCGACTATATCGGTCTCTACTTGTTGACGGAGACGATACGGATTGGGAAGAATCGTGTCAACATCTACGAGCAGCCGGACAATAACGAGGATGCAGCTACCATCCCGGGTGGCTGGCTTGTAGAGGTGGACAACTATAAGGAGCAGAACCAAATTAGCTTCAGAGAGAATGACCGCTGGATCATCAACATCACTTACCACTCGCCGAAGGTGCTCTCGACGGCACAGCGGGATTGGCTGACTGATGAGTTTAAGGGGATCAACGATGATATCTATGCTCCAAACAAAGCGACCAGTCGCTGGAAGGATCGTATCGATGTAGATGCGATGGCTCGCTTTTTCATCATTCAGGAGGTTATGGACAATCCCGATGGCTTCCACGGGAGCTTTTACCTGCACAAAGATCAGGGTGAGGGGAGCAAGTGGGTGGCAGGTCCTATCTGGGACCTTACCTGCATGAATCGGGAGAAGACGGACTACACCTTTAGGATGAAGGTGCACTATGTCTTTGCGCCTCACTGGATCGGGGAGTTACTTAAGGATGAAGACTTTAGCTCAGCCGTCTGCAGGGTGTGGAAAGAGGTGCACCCCGTGCTTTCTGACGAGTGGATGCGCTACTTGGAGAGCTGCTTTGCCCCTTATGAGGAGGCTTATCAGCGGGACAAGCAGCGCTGGTCTGAGGGTGCTTTCAAGCCCCTGCACAGTGTAGCCGAGGAACTTACGACTGCCCTTCGGCGGAATGTAGACTGGTTCGATAATCACCTGCCAGCCACTCCTAATGCCATTGAGCTCGTAGTGCCGACCGCTGGTCGCCACATCGTCTACACGATGTCGGGTGAAGTCGTGCGCATCGCTGAGGACTACAACGAAGCTGTACGTGATCTACCGCCAGGCGTCTATATTGTAGACAACAGCAAGGTAATCGTTCCGTAAGAGCGAATGCATCGTCCGTTGTGTCAAAGTGGGACGTGTAACCCGCTGTAGGGACGCACGACCCGTATCTAGCGGGAGGGCGTCCGTCCCCGTTAAAACCACGATGCTGTAACCTTTGACACAACGGA
>UWSO01000007.1 GCA_900538385.1 uncultured Porphyromonas sp. | reverse complement strand
TTAAGTGCCAGATAAGCTATAGGGGTACTTCACCAACCATTTTGACCTTTACGCCTCAAATGATATGTCCGAAGAATTTTCTCGTTCTTCCGTAAGGATAAAAAAATAGCCACGTAGGGATTTGAGATTTCCCAAGTGGCTATTGATATGTTTGGTCGTTCGGTGTTTGGAACTTTCGGCTGGAGCGATGATTTTTGTTTTGCTCTCCTAGTGGTGATGCGTGGCTAGCGCTTGCCCGAGGCGTCGATCTTGAGGAAGAGTGCGAGCATGAGCGAGAAGCCCCAGAGCGAGGAGCCGCCATAGCTGAAGAAGGGGAGCGGGATGCCGATGACGGGTACCAGCCCCAGCACCATACCCACATTGACCATGAGGTGAAAGAGTAGGACGCACGCTAGGCAGTACCCATAGACCCGCCCGAAGGTGGAGGGGTGCTGCTCCGCTCGCCACATGATGCGTAGGATCATAGCGAGGAAGAGTAGAAGCAGACCGACGGATCCCGCAAAGCCTTGCTCCTCACCGATGGTGCAGAAGATGAAGTCGGTGTCTTGCTCGGGGACATACTTGAGCTTCGTCTGGGTGCCTTGGAGAAATCCTTTGCCCGTGAGTCCGCCTGAGCCGATAGCTATCTTCGCTTGGTCCACATTGTACCCAGCGCCGCGTGCATCCTGCTCGATGCCTAGAGAAACTGCTATACGCATCTGCTGGTGCGGTGCGAGGATGTCGTTGTAAACGTACTCTACCGAGAGCGAGAAGGCGAGCAATCCTAAGCTGGCTAAGCCGACCAAGAGGTAGGCACGCGAGTAGTGCAGCAAAGCGCGAACGAAGCAGAAGAGGATGATGCAGCTCATCAGTGCCAATGCGACGTAGCTATAGTCGATTGGCAACCAGCGCAGAGAGACATACATGCCGACGAAATATGCGGCGCTGACGATCCACAAGATGCGCCGCTCGCGCTGCTTCCAGCGTACGATGCTGCTGAGGTAGAGAATTGTAGCTACTGAGATGATGCTACAGATGAGCAGACGACTGGCATCAGTAGCGCCCCAGCTAACGTCAGCGAGCATGAGTGCCACCACAAAGAGCATCACCGCCAGTGAGGCGAGTAGGAGGAAAGCGCCTGAGAGTCCCTCACGATAGAGCGCTAAGAAGAAGGCGCAGAAGACGAGCGCCGACCCTGTCTCGCTCTGTAGGATGATGATCGCCATGGGCAAGAGGATGATCGCAAAGACCTCTAGATAGCCCCGCAGAGTGGTGAGCTTGAACTCAGGGCGGTTGAGCCAGTAGGCGAGCATGAGTGCGGTGCCGAGCTTGGCAAACTCAGCGGGTTGTACCCTTACGGGTCCTATGACGAGCCACGAGCGGGAGCCTTTGATATCAGGTGCCACAATCGCTGTCACGATGAGCAGGAGTATAAAAGCTATATATAAGTAGGGTGCCCCAGACTCAAAGAGATCTTCGTCGATGAGGAGCACCACCCCGCCTAGTACCAGTGCTAGGGAGATCCATATCAGCTGCTGCATCGGTCGTCCGCCCATCTCTAGCAGATGACCTGGTGTGAAGTCGTACGTAGCTCCACATATTGCGAGCCATCCACCAGCCACCATCAGGAGATAGAGGATGATGAGCGGCCAGTCGAGGCGCATCAGTAGGT
Source organism: uncultured Porphyromonas sp. (assembly GCA_900538385.1). Lineage (GTDB taxonomy): Bacteria > Bacteroidota > Bacteroidia > Bacteroidales > Porphyromonadaceae > Porphyromonas. Next base: position 65,258 of record UWSO01000007.1, on the reverse strand, counting down.
TGCTACGTCGTTGCTTACTAAGGTATGGCATGCTACTTGTTGATTCTTATGTGTCGTGTGTGTAGAGGATCTTTTGTCGGCTGATCTGCTCCGCAATGGCTTGGGAAGTTCCCGATAGCTCGCCATCGCGCAGGTAGTACTCCATCATGACGCGCCCGATGGGTACGCCGTAGGTGGCTCCGAAGCCTCCGTTCTCGACATAGACGCTGACTGCAACTTTGGGGTCTTCGAGGGGTGCGAAGCCGATGAAGGCGGAGTGGTCTTTGCCAAAGCGGTTTTCGGCGGTGCCGGTCTTACCGCATACGTTGATTTCTCCTGGAGCAAAGTTCGCCCGACGGCAGGTGCCCGCTAGGACAGCGCCATGCATTCCTTGTGCGATCTCCTCCCAGTAGTCTGGCGACACGATCGTATGGTGGGGCGTCCTGTAGAGGGAGTCTAGCGGGGCGTGCTCAATTTTGTGGACAACGTGGGGCGTGTAGTAGTAACCTCTATTGGCGATGGTGGCAGCGAGGTTTGCCATCTGCAGCGGTGTGAGCAGCACCTCGCCCTGACCGATGGAGAGGGAGATGATGGTGGAGGAGTTCCAGCGACTATATACACGGTCGTAGACTGAGCTATTGGGTATGAAGCCACGATTTTCACCAGCGAGGTCGATGCCGAGCTTGTATCCGAAGCCAAAGTCTACCATATAGTCGCGCCACTTATTGAGCGCGTCCTGCACGCTGGGGTAGCGTGTGCGGTCATCTAGTAGGAAGTGCAAGCCCCAGCAGAAGTAAGCATTGCAAGAGGTGGTCAGCGCGCTGCGCAGGTTGAGCGGCGAAGCGTGTCCGTGACAGGCGGGCCGTCCTCGCATACGAGGATAGCCCCGAGCACAGGAGAGGAGTGTGGAGGTGGTGACGAGATGCTCCTGAAGCATCAAAGCGCCCATGGCGGGCTTGAATGTGGAGCCTGGGGGATAGGTACCCATGATGGCTCGGTTGAAGAGGGGCTTGCCCTCCTGTAGCACGAGCTGCTGATGCGCCTTGCCTAAATTCTTGCCTTGCAACATACGTACGTCGTAAGTGGGCGAGGAGACGAGACAGAGCACCTCGCCACTCTTGGGTTCGATCATGACGATGGCGCCACGCTTGCCCTGCAGGAGCTTTTCGCCGAGGCTCTGCAAACCTATATCGATGCTGAGGGTTAGATCTTCGCCTGGAATTGCCTCGATGTCGTCGGCGCCGTCGTTGTAGCTTCCTTGAATCCTACCACGGGCGTCTCGGAGCAAGAGGTTGACACCGTTGCGTCCTCGTAAAATGCGGTCGTAGGTGCGCTCCACGCCGCTCTTGCCGACATACTGACCAAGAGCGAGGGTGCTATCGGCTTTGAGCTCCTCGGGGCTGGACTCGCCTAGATAGCCGAGTAGCAGGGCGGCATTGGACTGGTCGGAGCGACGCACAGCTCGTGGACGGAGTGTGAAGCCTGGTAGCCGAAAGAGCTGTTCCTGTATGAATCCCGCCTCCTCGCTGGTGAGCTGTGACCAGAAGAGTTGCGGGGTAAAGGGTGAGTAGCCTGGATTGATGGAGCGGTCCCGCAGAGCTTTCATGCGCTCCTTGAGATCCTGCTCCGAGGTGTGCAGGAGGCTGGTTAGTAGGGGCGTATCAAGGGTGTCGGCGAGCTCTTTGGTGGTGACGAGGAGGTCGTAGGCTGGCTCGTTGTAGACGAGGAGCGTCCCTTTGCGGTCATAGATGACGCCACGGTCGGGGAAGATAACTTCCTCGTAAAGGGCATTGTGCATGGCGCGCTCTTTGTACTCTGAGCTTACGAGCTGCAGGTAGCCGAGCCGTATGACATACAGCACCACGATGCCTATAGCGATCATCGGGAGGACGGCGATGCGTAGTCGATGGCGTGGACGCTCCATATTATTCACTAGTTCTGATGCCGTGGTAGGTGCTCCAGAAAGAGCATCTGCAGGATCATCACGATGAGATAGGTCAGGAGCATACTACTTCCCAGTCTCAGGGCGTAGTACTCCCAGTCGAAGCCTCCTAGAGAGTCTAGCGTGAAGAGGACAAACTGGTGGATCGCTACCATCTCTAGGATGACGAGCCAGATGCCCCAGCCATGTATGCGCATAGAGGGAGCGCGGTGTAGGTTGCTCTCGATATCTACGACAGGAGCCAGGAGGTAGTTGCGCAGGAAGCCGACGAGTGTCAAGGCTGCCATGTGTAGACCCGGAGTGCCACTGAGCAGGTCGACGGAGAGTCCGACGAGTGCCCCAACGAGTGTGAGCCACTCTTTCGGAGTATCTACGCTAAAGAGTAGCAGCGCAAAGAGATAGACCGAAGGAGTCGCATAGCGAAAGAGCTGTATGTAGTTAAAGACCTCTACCTGTAGCAGTACTAGCAGTACGATGCCTAGGGTGGTCCATATCATTTGTAGTCTCATAGATCTTCTGCGCTCTCTTCCTCTAGATTTATGACATTGCCACCCGTTATCACGTAGACGTAGTGTAGCTGCCCGAAGTCGGTCGCTAGGAGTACTGGTAGCTCCTTACGATAGGTCAGGGGCGTGCCCGCGGAGCCTTCGCCCTCTAGTCTGCCGATCATCATACCTGGCGGAAAGATGGCGGAGTAACCACTCGTCACGAGCGTATCTCCGACGGATAGATGTGCATGCTTCGGTAAGCCCCGTACGACGCTCTCTGTGGGAGAGAGCTTTTGTCGCCAAGAGAGATCTCCCACATGCCCCTCGCGTAGCGTCATACAGCTGAGGGTCAGGCTTTCGTTGATGAGCGGTACGACCGTAGCGTAGCGAGGCCCCACCTGAGCAACGATGCCTACGACACCGCTCTGGGAGACGACCCCCATATTGGGCTTGATGCCGTCACGAGCGCCACGGTCTATGGTCATCATATTGTTTGCCTTGAAATAGGTCAAGCTAACGACTCGTGCCGTCACAAAGGTAAAGCTGGGCTCCTCCCGTACAATGGTGTCTAAAGGCGTCAGCACCTGTGGCGCGACGGTGTCCGCTAGAAGGTACTCGAACTGCCGCTGCAGAGAGAGGTAGCGCCCTTCGAGTGACGCCAGCTGTGCCGTGAGCTGCTGGTTTTGCTCTTGTAGCGAGAGGTAGGAGCGCCAGCGGGCGCCCTCAGTGTGAATCCTCCCTACGACAGATGAACTGGCAGCCGCTCCCACGAATGAGTGGTAGAGACTGCCATGAAAGAGTAGGAGCAAGGCAATCGCCTCGCACACCACTAGGAGCACCCAGTGCAGGTTCGCACGAAGGAGTTCGAGGAGACGACGCATTGCTATCTCTTGTTACTACTATAGCGCCACGTGACTACCCTCTAGTGAATGAGAAAGTTGTAACTATCTACATTCTTGAGCGCTTTGTCAGTACCCATAGCCACGGCGCGTAGTGGATCCTCGGGAACGTTGAACTGTATCGCGAAGCGACGTGTCAGTCTCTCCGCCAGACCGCGCAGCAGTGCGCCACCGCCTGTTAGGGAGATACCGTTTTGCGTCACATCGGAGTAGAGCTCAGGCGGTGTACTCTCGAGCGTCTTGAGGATGGCGCTCTCGATCTTAACAATAGACTTGTCGAGACACTGAGCGATCTCTTGATAGGATACGCTGATCTGTCGTGGCAGAGAGTCCATCAGGTCGGCACTGGTGACGAGGAAGTCCTCGGGAGCGTTGTCCAGCTCAGCGAGAGCGCTACCCACTTCGATCTTGATCTGCTCTGCGGTACGCTCACCGACACGTACATTGTGCTTCTGGCGCATGTACTCCATGATGTCGTGGGTGAACTCGTCGCCGGCTACACGTATCGACTGCTTAGAGGAGATACCACCGAGCGAGATGACAGCTATCTCGGTCGTACCACCACCTATGTCGACCACCATGTTGCCCTCAGGAGCGAGGACATCTATGCCGATACCAATAGCGGCAGCCATCGACTCGTAGAGCATGTAGACGTCACGACCGCCAGCGTGCTCGCTTGAGTCCTTGACGGCGCGTATCTCTACTTCCGTACTGCCCGAAGGCACGCTAACGACCATACGTAGCGAGGGCGAGAAGAGCGAGTGCGACTTCTTATTGATCTGCTTGATCATACCTCGGATCATCTTCTCGGCTGCGTCAAAATCCGCTATGACGCCATCTCTGAGCGGACGCACGGAGCGAATGTACTCGTGCCCCTTCTCATAGATCTCTCGCGCCTTCGTACCCACGGCGATTACCTCATCATTGCGCCGATCGAAGGCGATGACGCTAGGCTCGTCGAAGACGATCTTCCCATCCTTCATTATGATCGTATTAGCTGTGCCGAGGTCTACAGCTAGTTCTTGTCTTAGTTTGAATAGTCCCATATATCGTTTGGTTGTGACTAATGATTAATGTCTAAAGTGGCGAACCCCTGTCGTCACCATGGCGATGCCCTGCTCGTTGCACGCGTCAATGCTCTCCTGGTCTCGTATCGACCCACCGGGCTGTACGATCGCTGTGATACCTGCTGCGGCTGCTAGGTCCACACAGTCACGGAAGGGGAAGAAAGCGTCGCTCGCCAGGACAGCCCCCTTGAGGTCGAAGCCAAAGGTGTGCGCCTTCTGGATCGCTTGCCTAAGCGCTGAGACACGAGACGTCTGACCGATGCCCGTCGCCAGCAGCTGGCTGTCACGGACGATAGCCAGCGCATTGCTCTTGCAGTACTTGACGATGCTCTCGGCCATACGTATGTCGGCCATCTCATCTTCGGTGGGTGTAGCCTCCGTGACAGATGTGTAGACAACAGGCTCGGAGAGAATGTCAGGAGTCTGTACCAGGTAACCACCCGCAGCCGTACGGATGCTGTCTAGGTCAGGTAGGGGAGCTTTCTGTAGGAGGAGGATACGCTTCGACTTCTGACCCAATATCTGCAAAGCTTCGGTGTCAAAGTCTGGTGCGATGAGTACCTCAAAGAAGATATGCGAGATCTGCTCCGCCGTCTCTTTGTCGATCGCTCTATTTGCCACTAGGATCCCGCCAAAGGCTGACTCCGTGTCCGCCTCATAAGCTGCCTGCCAAGCCTCCGAGATCGTCTCTCGCGAAGCTATACCGCACGGATTGGTATGCTTGAGCACCGCAAAGGTGGGAGCTTCGAACTCCTGTATGAGATGCACGGCAGCGTCTAGATCCTGCAGGTTGTTGTAGGATAGCTCCTTGCCCTGTAGCTTGTCAAAGTAGTGATCCAAATCACCATAGTAGAAGCCCATCTGGTGGGGGTTCTCGCCATAGCGTAAGACTCGTGGGGTGCGTCCTGAAATATGCAATGCCGTATGAGCGCCCTCGTCAAAGTAGTTGAAAATGTCGCTGTCGTAGGTTGCTGTCACTTCAAAAGCACGTAGCGCATAGCTCCTTCGCTCAGGTAGCGTAGTAGTACAGCCGTCACGCTCCAGCAGCTCTATGAGCGCATCGTACTGATCGCGATGCGAGCAGATGAGCACGTCGTGATAGTTCTTTGCCGCAGCACGTATGAGGGAGATACCACCTATGTCGATCTTCTCAATGATCTCCTCTTCACTGGCACCACTAGCGACCGTCTCAGCGAAGGGGTATAGATCCACAATGACAAGGTCTATCAGGGGAAGAGCGTACTGCGCCACCTGCTCCTGGTCATGGGCATTGTCTCGCCGTGCGAGGATGCCTCCGAAGATCATCGGGTGGAGTGTCTTGACGCGTCCTCCTAGGATAGAGGGCAGAGCGGTCAGAGCCTCTACCGGTGTGCAGGGTATACCGAGTGACTCGATATACTCCTGAGTGCCTCCTGTGGAGACTATCTCTACCTCGGCAGCATGTAGTATACGTGCGATGCGATCGATGCCCTCCTTGTGGTAGACTGATATGAGGGCTCGCCGGATAGGTCTTGTGGTCATAGTGCTTGTGGCGTGTGGTATAGGGTGAATAGTAGCTCTCCCAGGAGTTTCTGAAAAGAGCCAAATGTCGGTCATAGCTACAGTAGCTACAAAGGTAGTAAAAAGAGCCGATAAAATCCCTCCGAGGAAAAAAGAAAAACTTCGGAGGAATGAAATGATACTTCGGAGGAATCAAATGAAACTTCGGAAGAATCAAATCATAAGTCCGAAGAATTTCGCCATTTCCTCCGTGGAGATTTTCAAATTCTTCGGAGGAAACCAAAAAGTGTCGGAGGGGGATATGTCAGCTTTGCTTTCAGTCTATCTCTTAACTGGAGGAAGTAGCGCACGAAGGTGCTTTTAAGAGCTGGAAGGAGGCTTTTTTGCCCCTAAATGGCACTCAGAGAGAGATTATTGAGCGATTTTTGCCCAAAATATTTGCAGAGAAAGAAAAAAGCACTATCTTTGAGGCGTGAATAGTGTCGAACGACCTCAGAGAGCTGCTCTGTATACAGTCAAAGCTATCCACAAGGACATACAGACAAAACAATATAATCACTAATCATAAACAAGTTTACTTATGAACAAAACAGAATTTATCAAAGCTATCGCCGAAAAGGCTGGGATGACTCAGAAGGATGCCAAGACTCTCTATGAGGCTATGGTAGAGACCATTCATGAGGAGATGAAGAAGGGTGAGCGCCTTACACTTGTAGGCTTTGGCTCATTCTACGTTTCTGAGCGTGCTGCTCGCAAGGGCATCAACCCACAGACAGGCAAGACTATCCAGATCAAGGCTAGCAAGTCTATCAAGTTTAAGCCCAGCTCAGCTCTAGATATCAACAAGAAGAAGTAAGCACTAGCTACTTACATCGATGCCTTCGGGAGAGCTATCGCTCTCTTGGAGTACATCAACATAAAAAGAGGGGTAGACTCCATCAGAGTCTGCCCCTCTCTCATAACTATAAGTCGCTTGCTACTTAGTCGCCCTGCGGAATGAGTACCTGAGGATGAGACCCAAGAGCGTTAGACTGACGGGAAAGGCAAACCAGATACCCATCAATTGCAGGGGAGCGCCATGCAACCCGATGCCAAAGCCGAAGAGCCACGCCATCGCTGGTGCTACAATCAGGTGACAGAGTGCAGCAGCGGGAGCCAGTATCGCCACACGACTGATGCCTCTGAGCGCATTGGCATAGATGATCTGTAGTGCATCGCCTATCTGGTAGAGGCAGAGCGGGATGAGTGCTAGGTAAGTCGCCTCAGCGACCGAGAGATCGGCATTGAAGAGGCGCACGATGGGTTCACGACATAGAACCAAGAGCGGCATCATGACCGCCGCCACAAAGAGACAGAGGTAGACGCCCGCACTGGCCACATGGCGGGTCTCTTGTCGCTCTCCTTGTGCTAGGAGCGTGCTACTACGTATCGCTGTGGCTGCGCCGATGCCGTAGTAGACCATGAAGCCCAGCGTACTAACCGTCGCAATGATCTGATGCGCTGCCAAGGCTGACGTACCGATCCGAGCGACCAAGATGACCGCTATAGAAAAGGAAGCAGCCTCCATACCCATCTGCAGTGCTACGGGCGTACCGAGTCGTAGCAGCGGTGCCATCCCCTCACGCCACGACCAGCACAAGCGCTTCACCTGCTCTAAGATCTTACGATAGCGTGGCAGCAGAGCGGTCACAGCAACGATCGCTAGCAGCATTGATATGCGGCTGATCAGCGTTGCGATGCCAGCTCCATACAAGCCCCACTCGGGGAAGCCTCCTTTACCATAGATGAGGAGGTAGTTGAACCCGATGTTGAGCACATTCCCCGCTAGGGTGATATACATCGGGATCTGTGTGTCCCCCATCCCCTCAGTGTACTGCTTGAATGTGTTGAAAAGCATCACCACCATAAAGCCTATGATCTGGATACGGTAGTAGGGCAGTGCTAAGGAGTGTAGCTCATGGGGTAGATTGAACAGCTCCAGACTTCCCTCGAGGAGGAGGAGCCCCCCGCCGATTAGGAGGGCGATCAAAAGGTTGAGCAGGAAGCTATGCCCTAAGTAGTGCGCCACCTGATCGGAGCGTCCCCACTCCTTATTGGTCGCCACCAGTGGCGTCAACCCGTAGGAGAAGCCCATCCCGAAGATGATGACTAGGTTGAGAAAGTTATTGACAAAGGAAGCTGCCGCCAGCTCATCTAGGCTGTGGTGGCTCACCATCACATTGTCGGCAAAGCCCACGAGGATCAGCCCCACTTGCCCGATGATCACGGGAAGCCCCAGCCGCAGCAAAGGCCCGTAATGCACCCGACAGCTCCGATAGTAGTTGCTCCAGCTCATATCACACGAACGGCATCTAGCGACTAAGAATTAAGACGAGCGAGAAACTCCTCTTCCGTGACGAGTGGGATGCCGAGCTCCTCCGCTTTGGCACGCTTAGAGGGACCCATATCGCTACCCATCAGGACGAAGGTCGTACGCCCTGATATGCTCCCCACGTTGACTCCGCCATGCTGCTCGATGAGCTGCTTGTACTCGTCACGGCTGTGCTGGGTGAAGCTCCCTGAGATAACGATCCGTTCGCCTTCCAAGAGGTTGGACTGAGGCGTGTCGGTCGTCTCCTCGGCGCGCTCCTCTAGGACGACGCCACAGCGCTGCAGCTCTGAGATCAACTGCTGGTTACGCTCCAGCGAGAAGAAGTAAACGACCTGCTCCGCTATCTTCGGCCCCACATCGGGGAGTGCTTGTAGCTCGTAGTCGGTCGCCTGAGCTAGTCGCTCGATGCTCTGGAAGTGTCGTGCTAGCGTTTTCGCCGTGCCCTCGCCGACATAGCGGATCCCGATGCCGTAGAGCAGGCGAGCGAAGGGACGACTCTTCGACTGCTCGATGCTGTCGAGAAGGTTGTTGATAGACTTCTCCTTGAAGTTCGGCAGCTGCGCTAGATCGCTAGCCGTGAGCTTGTAGAGGTCGTCGATGTTTTCGATAAGATGTCTGTCAAAGAGCGCGTCGATCGTCTCAGGGCCCACATTGATGTCGGCAGCTCGTCGTGTGCAGTAGTGCTCGATGCGCCCCATGATCTGAGGCGGACAGGCGTAGCTATTGACGCAGTAGTAACCCACCGAGCCATCGATCTGCTGGAGCGGTGCCCCACAAGCGGGACAACGCTCAGGCAGTCGTACAGGCTCCGCCTCGGGTCGTCGGAGACTGGTCTCCACGGCGGTAATCTTAGGGATGATCTCGCCGCCCTTCTCTATATATACGTAGTCATGGTAGTGCAGGTCGAGGCTCTTGATGAACTCCTCGTTGTGCAGCGTAGCACGACGCACCACCGTCCCCGAGATGAGGACTGGTTCCACATTAGCCACAGGCGTGACGATACCTGACCGCCCCACCTGATAGTCCACCGAGAGAAGCTCCGCGCGCGCATTCTCTGGCTGATACTTGTAGGCAAAAGCCCATCGTGGCGACTTCGCCGTATTGCCGAGCGCGCGTTGCTGCGTGAGACTATCCACCTTGAGGACGATACCGTCCGTGGCGTAAGGCAGGTCGCCCCGCTGCACGTCCCACTCATCTATATAGTTGTATAGTGCCGACAGGTCGCTACTCTTAAATGGTGCAACTCCCGTGTCAAAGCCCAACTCCTCGAGGAGCTTCATCCGCTCATAGTAACTGTCCGGCAGACGGGTCTCATCGTCCAGCGCATAGAGGTAGTAGCAGATGCAGAGCAAACGACGCTGCGCCACGACACGACTATTGAGCGTCTTGAGCGTACCAGCAGCCGCATTGCGAGGATTGGCAAAAGGCGCTTCGCCCTCAGCCGCACGCTCCCCATTGAGTCTTTCGAACTCCTTGAAGGGCAGTAGCACTTCGCCCCGCACCTCGATGCGCCCCATCGTGTAGTCGGGATGCCCCGCAACTGGGCGCAGACGTAGCGGCACCGACTGGATCGTCCGCACATTGACCGTCACGTCATCCCCGAGCGTCCCGTCGCCCCGCGTTACGGCACGCACCAGCACCCCCTCCTCGTATATGAGCGATATGGAGGAGCCGTCATACTTCATCTCCGCTACCCACGGCACATCGTCCGTAGCTAGGAGTGTGTCGGTACGCTCGCAGATCTCAGCGATCTCGTCGTAGTTGTACGTATTCGAGAGCGAAAGCATCGGCTGCTCGTGCGCCACCTGAACGAAAGCATCGTTTCGATCTCGCCCCACACGTAGGGATGGCGAGGTCGGATCTGCAAATTCTGGGTGCTCCGCCTCCAACGTAAGGAGTCGCTGCATCAGTGCATCGTAGTCCGCATCGCTAATGGTCGGAGCATTGTCTAGGTAGTAAGCGCGGTTGTGCTGCTCGATCGTCTTGCGCAGCTGCTCGATCTCCAGCTCTGTACTATTGGATGTCATAGGGAGTTACTTCACTTGGTCAAAGGGGGTACGATTCGCGATGGCGCTCCCGAGCGTCACCTCGTCGGCATACTCGATCTCGTCACCGATAGAGATACCCCGTGCGATGAGCGAGACCAGCACACCCGTAGACTCCAGACGCTTATATATATAGTAGTTGGTCGTGTCGCCCTCTAGGGTCGAGCGTATAGCGAGGATCACCTCACGGACCGGCTCCTCCTGGACACGCTCGTAGAGCGACTCGATCTCTAGGTCGTTTGGCGTGATTCCGTCTATCGGAGAGATGATCCCGCCCAAGACGTGGTACAGACCTTTGTAGCGGTGCGTCTGCTCGATGGTCAGCACGTCCTTCACCTGCTCGACCACGCAGACGGTGCTCTGATCACGCTGCGGATCGGAGCAAATGTCGCAGAGGGGGCTGTCGCTGATGCAGTGGCACCGCTCGCAGTAGCAGATCTTCTGGCGAAGGTCTATGATCGCTTCGCCTAGATGCTGCGCATAGGAGGGTGGCTGACGAAGCAGGTGCAGTGCCATACGCATAGCAGTCTTACGCCCTATGCCAGGAAGGAGGGAGAGCTGATCTACGGCGCGCTCAAGCCATTGGGAGGGGTACTGATCTTTCATAGTTTAGTAGGTCGCCACAAAGATACGAAAATGGCGCCTGTCGCAACCTCCTCCCTCCCCCCAAGACAAGTCGCCCTTCGCAGGACGCTCTTGGTAATAGATGGTGCAAAGATACTGAGAGCGCCCATCGAAGCTGAACTATGCTGCACTCAGTGTCGCTCTGTAACCAGCAGTCGCCTCCATAGACCCTAGAGAAGAGCGACACCTTCCCTCTCTCTCGCAAATGAGAAAAAGAGTCCCCCAGAGGTTCTGAGCACGGCTCCTACCTCTAGGGGACTCTATAATATTATGAGACTGTTGCATAAAGGCGAATCGCTGTGTTGCTTTCGGGATTCGGCTTCGGTCACATACGGAGGTATGCTCCCTTCAGACCTCACCCTCAGCGCCTTGCGCTTCATCCTTTCTGCAAAGTCTGGACAATCTTGCTTGCAAGATTGTGAGACTGTTGACTTTTGCAACAGTCTCATTATATGTATCGCTACGTCGCGTGCTTACTTAGCAGGCTCTAGCTCTACCGTGAAGTGACGTAGGACCGGAAGCTCACGGGTGATGACGTAGCCACGTGTGATCGACTCACGACGGTCGTAGACATTCTTGCAGGCAGCTGCGATGACGTCCATGTGATTGTTCGTGTAGGTGCGACGTGGTATAGCGAGGCGGAGTAGCTCCAGCTTAGGATAGCGGTTCTCACCCGTCTTAGGATCACGATCTGCTAGGATAGAGCCGATCTCGACACCACGGATGCCAGCCTCTAGGTACAGCTCGATGCCGAGCGTTTGAGCGATAAACTCCTCTTTGGGAACGTGCGTCAGGATCTTCTTCGCATCGAGGAAGATAGCGTGTCCACCAGCAGGGCGCTGATAGGGTACGCCGTACTCGTCTAGCTTGCTACCGAGGTAAGCCACCTGACGGATGCGCGTGTCGAGCATGTCAAACTCCGTATTCTCATCCAGACCGATAGCAAGCGCGTTCATATCACGGCCGTTCATACCACCATAGGTGAGGAAGCCCTCATTCATCACAGCATACATAGAGCACTTGTGGTAGAGCTCCTCGTCACGCATAGCGAGGAAGCCTCCCATGTTGACCACAGCATCCTTCTTGCTCGACATGGTCATGATGTCAGCGTAGCTGAGCATCTCACGGACTATCTCCTTGATCGACTTGTCAGCGTAGCCCTCCTCACGAGTCTTGATGAAGTAAGCATTCTCAGCAAAGCGAGCGCCATCGATCTGTAGCGGTATGCCGTACTTGTGGCACAGCTCGCTCGTCTCACGTACATTCTTCATAGAGACAGGCTGACCGCCAGCCGTATTGTTGGTCACCGTCAGGACACACATAGGGATCTGCTCCTTGGGGTACTTCTTAAAGCAATCCTCCAGCTTGTTCAGATCCATCTCACCCTTGAAGGGTAGCTCCAGCTCTGTATTGCTAGCCGCATCGATCGTGCAGTCGACGGCTACAGCCTTGCGAAACTCGATGTGCCCCTTTGTCGTGTCAAAGTGTGAGTTGCCCGGTACGATATCGCCCTCCTTGAGCGTAGCCGAGTAAAGCACATTCTCCGCGGCGCGGCCCTGGTGTGTCGGGATTACGAGTGGGAAGGTGCAGATCTTCTCGACAGCATCCTTGAGGTTTTGGAAAGAGGAAGCACCCGCATAGCTCTCATCGCCGAGCATCATGCCCGACCACTGACGGTCGCTCATAGCGCCCGTACCTGAGTCCGTCAGGACATCGATAAAGACCTGTGACGACTTGAGACTGAATAAGTTGTAGTGTGCTTGCTTAATCCACTGCTCACGCTGCTCGCGCGTACTCTTGTGTATCGGCTCTACCATCTTAATACGGTACGCCTCGGAAAAAGGTATCTCCATATCTATCTTGCTTTATTAAGTTGTTATTTCGTAGCTCCAAAGATACGAAAAAAGAAACACTAAGGGCGTACGAGTAGCGATTTGTAGGGACGCACGGATAGTGTTTAGTGGGAGGGCGTCCGTCCCCGTTAAAACCACGATGCTGTAACCTTTGACACAACGGACGCCCTCCCACTAAACACTATCCGTGCGTCCCTACAACGGGTTACACGTTTCGTTGTCACACGTTTTATCATCGAAGGCTGTCGCTTGTCACCTCGGGTAGATTTACTACCTTTGCTTCGATTAAGAAGGTTATATAAGAATCACACAAAAGCATCTACAGATATGCAGATAGTAGACATCAAAGGGCGCGAGGTACTAGACTCGCGCGGCAATCCAACAGTGGAGGTAGAGGTCATCCTAGATAGCGGAGCCATGGGGCGTGCCGCTGTACCCAGTGGAGCCTCTACAGGGGAACACGAAGCACTCGAGCTACGCGACGGTGACAAGAGCCGTTACCTCGGCAAGGGCGTCCGCAAGGCAGTCGAAAACGTCAACGAGGTGATCGCTCCAGCCCTCTTCGGCATGAGCGCGCTCGAGCAGCGTGAGATAGACCAGAAGATGATAGATCTAGACGGCACAGAGACCAAGAGTGTGCTCGGTGCCAACGCTATCCTAGGCGTCTCGCTAGCTGTTGCCAAGGCTGCTGCCGACGAACTAGCCATACCGCTCTACCGCTACATCGGTGGCGTCAACGCACTCACACTACCCGTGCCGATGATGAACATCATCAACGGTGGTTCACATAGCGATGCACCCATCGCCTTTCAGGAATTTATGATCCGTCCCATCGGTGCCAAGAGCTTCAGCGAGGCACTCCGCATGGGTTCCGAGACATTCCACGCACTCAAGAAGGTGCTCCACGATCGTGGTCTCAGCACCGCTGTAGGTGACGAGGGAGGCTTCGCTCCTAAGCTTGACGGCGTAGAGGATGCGCTCAACAGCATCATCGAGGCGATCCATCAGGCTGGTTACAAGCCCGGTAGCGACATAACCATTGCTCTAGACTGCGCCGCTAGTGAGTTCTACCACGAGGGCGTCTACAACTACGCCAAGTTTGAGGGTGAGAAGGGTCAGCAGCGCACTCCAGCTGAGCAGGTCGCTTACCTAGAGACACTCGTCAGCAAGTACCCCATCGATAGCATCGAGGACGGTATGGACGAAAACGACTGGGAGGGATGGCATCTGCTCACCGAGAAGCTAGGCGACCGCCTGCAGCTCGTCGGTGACGACCTCTTTGTGACCAATGTAGCGTATCTCAGCCGAGGCATCAAGGAGCACGCTGCCAACTCAATCCTGATCAAGGTCAACCAGATCGGCACGCTCACAGAGACGCTCGACGCCATCGACATGGCACATCGTCACGGCTTCACCGCGGTCGTATCGCACCGCTCAGGCGAGACCGAGGATACTACCATCGCCGACATCGCTGTAGCAACCAATGCGGGGCAGATCAAGACTGGTTCGCTAAGCCGTACCGATCGCATTGCCAAGTACAACCAGCTACTGCGTATCGAGGAGGAGCTAGACGCACGTGCTACATACGGCTATCGTCGTCTACGCTAAGATAGTCGGTGATCGCCACCGAGCGGTCACGACACGACAGCTTTCAATCAACGAGACTTATACCGCCACGGAGGAAATCTGAAATTCTTCCGTGGCTATTTTTTATTTCCCAGCGAGGGACGAAAAAATAGTTCGGAAGTTTCATTTGATTCTTCCGAAGTATCATTTGATTCTTCCGAACTATTTCGCATTACCTCCGTGGCAAATTTTTATTTGCCAGTGGACTATTTGAAAATTCCTCCTGAAGAATCGGAGTTTAGAAGTTAGAGGAGACGACTCCTGTAGGGACGCACGGTCTGTGCGTCCGTTGTCGAACGAAAGTTAAAGTGTCGTCTCGGCTGGTTTGCGGACGGACGCACAGACCGTGCGTCCCTACAGGGCGACGTGGGAAACAATCGTACGTCCCTACAGCGGGCTACACGTCCCGTGCGTCCCTACACCGGTCGTCTCTAACTTCTAATCTCTAGCTTCTAACCTCTAATTTCTAATCTCTAATCTCTCCCTCCTCCTCTTGCGCGATTTAAAACAAACATATAACTTCGCAGGAAATATCATTCACCCGGAAGAGTCATCACCCCTCCCCGACACGCTACAACGAAACACTAACTTCTAATCTTTAGCTACACAATGAGCAAGCACCTTCGCATCTGGCTCTTCGTCCTCCTCGGCACGCTGCTGGCGAGCAGCTCCCTCCTCGCCGAAGGCGTCATCACCATGACCACCTCCAAGGCTGTCGGAGAAACAATTTGCCTGAACATTAAGGCGAATGGCGATGTGACGATCGATGGCGTTAAAGAGTCTGCCCAAACGAACGAGTATTTTAAAGACTACACCCTCACCAGCCAGACGATCACCATCCGTGGCGATGTGACAAACCTTAGTTGCTACCGCAATCAACTGACCAGCTTGGACCTGTCGGGCTGTACCGTCTTGACAACGCTTTACTGCTCCAACAATCAACTGACCAGCTTGGACGTCTCAGACTGTACCTCCTTGACAAAGCTTGACTGCTGGGAAAATCAACTGACCAGCTTGGACCTGTCGGGCTGTACCGCCTTGAGATCGCTTTACTGCGGGGAAAATCAACTGACCAGCTTGGACGTCTCAGACTGTACCGCCCTGACAGAGCTAAACTGCTCTAAGAATCAATTGACCAGCTTGGATGTCTCGGGCTGTAGCGCCTTGGTATGGCTTTCCTGCTCTTGGACTCAACTAACCAGCTTGAACGTCTTGGGCTGTACCGCCCTGACAGAGCTAAGCTGCGAAGGAAGTCAACTGACCAGCTTGAACGTCTCAGGCTGCACTGCCTTGACAAAGCTTCAGTGTCGCAAAAATCAGTTGACCAGCTTGAACGTCTCAGGCTGCACCGCCTTGACTGATCTTCACTGCTATGAAAATCAGTTGACTAGCTTGGATGTCTCAGACTGTACTGCCTTGACTGGTCTTTACTGTTATGAAAATCAGTTGACCAGCTTGAACGTATCGGGCTGCACTGACTTGACAACGCTTCTGTGTTACAATAATCAATTGACCAGCTTGAACGCATCGGACTGTATCGCCTTGGCAACGTTTGAGTGTTACAATAATCAGTTGACCAGCTTGGACGTATCGGGCTGCAGCAACTTGATTTGGCTTTACTGCTTCAACAATCGACTGACCAGCTTGGATCTCTCAAATCATGACCATTTGAGAGCTCTGTTCTGTAGCAAGAACCTCCTGAGGAAGATAGATCTGTCAGGCTGTACGAATATATCCTTGCTGACATGTCATAAGAATCAGATTAAAGCACCCGAGATGACTAGCCTCGTCAATAGCTTGCCAGATTTACAAGGTAAGGATGTGGGTTTTTTTAGAGTGTTTTATGATGGGAGTGGTGAGGGAAACGTTTGTTTTGCTACGCATGTAGCTATTGCTAAAGCTAAGAATTGGAAGATCCTGTTTACACGAGATCCTTATGATAACTATTGGCACGACTACACGGGCGCAGACAATCCTATCTTTACAGTTACCTCTTCATCAACTAGCGGTGGGGCGATCTCCTTCACTGGGGCGGACAACTTAAACGCTGTCCCCTACGGTACTACGTTGACGGTCATCGCTACCCCCTCAGAGGGTTACGAGTTGACTGAGTTGACTGCCAATGACAGAAACATTCTTGACACGAAGAAGGTGATCGTCGACGAGGATCTGATCATCAAGGCTATCTTTAGGAAGAAGACCTTCGTGGTGGCGCTGAGCAGCAACGAGCATGGTACGATCTCTATCGTTGAGCCCGTGGATCTCGATGTGGTAGCTTACGGAACGACTCTGACGGTGAAGGCTACGGGCAAGAATGCGCAGTGCAAGCTGACCGCTCTTACGGCTAATGGGGAGGACATCCTTGCTACCCAGAGCTTTGTCGTGAAGGGTGCTACGGAGATTAAGGCGACCTTTGTGGATCACACGGGCGTGGAGACGACTGTCACGCAGCAAGTGAAGCTCTACCCGAATCCAGCGACTGACTACGTCATCGTGGAGGGTGTAGCACCCGCCAGTGAGGTGACGCTGCACAGCATGACGGGCGAGCGGCTCTATGCGGGGCGTGCAGATAGTCGAGGTACGCTACGGATTGACCTGACACCCTATGCGGACGGGGTTTACCTAGTCTGCGTAGCGGACGAGACCTACCGCATAGTGGTAAGGCGATAGAATAAAAAAGGGGCGAACGGCGGTTCGCCTCTTTTTTATTAGAGGTTAGAAGCTAGAGATTAGAGATTAGAGCGAGAGGAGACGACTCCTGTAGGGACGCACGGTCTGTGCGTCCGTTGTCGAACGAAAGTTAAAGTGTCGTCTCGGCTGGTTTGCGGACGGACGCACAGACCGTGCGTCCCTACAGGGCGACGTGGGGGATAATCGTGCGTCCCGACACAGGGCTACACGTTCCGTGCGTCCCTACAGCGGTCGTCTCTAGCTTCTAATCTCTAACTTCTAACCTCTAATCTCTAACCTCTCTATCAGTTTGTCGGGTCAAAAAGTTTTTGTACCTTTGTCCCCGCTATGCCTACTGTGGGTAGCTGTGATGTGCGACTTGGTCGTATTTGCAGTGTCTTATGGCGGGGTAGCGCGAGAATCGTATTTGTAAATCAAGAATTAAGTAAACGAGAAGTTAATGCCTACTATCCAACAGTTAGTAAGAAAGGGACGAGAGACCTTTGAGGAAAAAGGTAAGTCTCCAGCCTTGGGTTCATGCCCACAGCGTCGTGGCGTTTGTGTCCGCGTTTACACAACCACCCCTAAGAAGCCTAACTCGGCTATGCGTAAGGTGGCTCGTGTACGTCTGACCAACGGCAAGGAGGTGAATGCTTACATCCCCGGTGAGGGTCACAACCTTCAGGAGCATAGTATCGTATTGGTGCGTGGCGGTCGTGTTAAGGACCTGCCTGGTGTACGCTACCATATAGTGCGTGGCGCACTCGATACAGCTGGTGTCGACGGTCGTCGTCAGCGTCGCTCTAAGTACGGAGCTAAGCGTCCTAAGGCGAAGTAAACTAGTCGCCTAGATTGAGATGCCGTGGCGAGGTGCTGGATGGCCTACTATCCCCCTCGGCCTATTACTCCCCTGGCGGGTGAGTATACTATATATAATAGGTACATCAGCGAGTACCTCTCCCCACAGAAAAATCTATCTACACTCCTTGTCGTAGTGCGCCCGAGTTCTCTAAATCGTGCGCCTCTTACGCAGGAGTGCAATCTAAATCTAGTAACCACATTTGTCCCCGTGGTTCTATTTGGATAAGCTAATCCTTGGAGATCAAGGATCGGTTGAGTAAATGCTCCAGAGGGAGCGTTGAAGACAACAAATCATTATGATGGCAACCCAAATAAGACGACGAGACAATAGTATAATATCACGAAACAATGAGAAAGGCTAAGCCTAAGAAGAGGCAGGTACTGCCCGATCCCGTATTTGGAGATCGTCAGGTCACAAAGTTTGTGAACCACCTCATGTATGATGGCAAGAAGAGTCTTGCATATAGCATCTTCTATAAAGCCCTTGACATCGTCAAGGACAAGATGTCGCAAGAGGAGAAGAGCGCCCTAGAGATCTGGAAGGCAGCTCTCGATAATGTAACCCCCCACGTGGAGGTCAAGTCTCGTCGTATCGGAGGAGCAACCTTCCAAGTGCCGACAGAGATACGTCCAGAGCGTAGGGAGTCTATCTCTATGAAGAATCTAATCATCTTCGCTCGTAAGCGTGGTGGTAAGACGATGGCTGACAAACTCGCAGCAGAGATTATGGATGCCTACAACAGTCAGGGTGGTGCGTTCAAGCGTAAGGAGGACGTACATCGTATGGCTGAGGCTAACCGTGCTTTCGCACACTTCCGCTTCTAATCTACACTAACCTACAATCTATGTCTGCAAATCATTCTAAGCTCGAGCAAACTCGTAATATCGGTATCATGGCACATATTGACGCTGGTAAGACGACGACCTCTGAGCGCATACTTTTCTACACTGGACTAACGCACAAAATCGGAGAGGTGCATGATGGAGCCGCTACGATGGACTGGATGGAGCAGGAGCAGGAGCGTGGTATCACGATCACCTCTGCGGCTACTACAACTTTTTGGTCTTATGATAACAACAAGTACAAGATCAATCTAATAGACACCCCAGGACACGTTGATTTTACCGTTGAGGTCGAGCGTTCGCTTCGTATTCTAGATGGTGCCGTGGCTACATTCTGTGCTGTGGGCGGTGTGCAGCCTCAGAGTGAGACTGTATGGCGTCAGGCTGATAAGTATAAGGTGCCTCGCATCGCATACGTCAACAAGATGGATCGCTCTGGCGCAAATTTCTATGAGGTGCAGCGCCAAATGTGTGATCTGCTTGGCGCAAAGGCATGCCCTATCCAAATCCCCGTCGGAGAGGAAGAGTCCTTCAAGGGAGTTGTGGATCTCATTACTATGAAAGCCATCATTTGGAATGATGAGACGATGGGTGCTGAGTATGAAATCTGCGAAATTCCTAGCAATCTACAAGCTGATGCGGAGGAGTGGAGAGACAAACTTCTAGAGACCTTGGCAGAAACGGATGAGGTCTTGATGGAGAAGTATTTTGAGGATCCTGCTACTATTACAGAGGGTGAGATACGTACAGCTATCCGCAAGGCTACACTAGCGATGGATATCTTCCCGATGCTTTGTGGCTCTTCGTTTAAGAACAAAGGTGTCCAGACACTCCTAGATGCTGTCTGTGCTTATCTGCCTAGTCCTATGGATACGCCAGAGGTGGTAGGTCATGCGCTAGACTCTGACAAGGAGGAGGTGCGTGAGGTCAATCCCGATGCGCCTATGAGCGCTCTAGCCTTTAAGATCGCTACCGACCCCTTCGTAGGTCGTCTCTGCTTCTTCCGCGTGTATAGTGGGCACATTGATGCTGGTAGCTACGTCTTTAACTCTCGCTCTGGCAAGAAGGAGCGTATCTCACGTCTCTTCCAGATGCACTCTAATCACCAAAACCCGATGGAGACTATCGGTACGGGTGATATCGGTGCTGGCGTAGGCTTTAAAGATATCCGTACGGGTGACACGCTCTGCGATGAGAATGCACCGCTCGTACTTGAGTCTATCGACTTCCCCGATCCTGTGATCGGTATCGCTGTGGAGCCTAAGACGCAGAAGGATATGGATCGTCTTGGTGTGGGGCTAGCTAAGCTCGCTGAGGAGGATCCGACGTTTGTCGTTAAGACCAATGAAGAGACGGGTCAGACCGTCATCAGCGGTATGGGTGAGCTACACCTAGACATCATTATAGATCGTCTGAAGCGAGAGTTCAAGGTCGAGTGTAACCAAGGTCGGCCTCAGGTGGCTTACAAGGAGGCTGTCACTCAGACTGTAGACCTACGCGAGGTATACAAGAAGCAGTCTGGTGGTCGTGGTAAGTTTGCTGATATCATCATCAAGTTTGGTCCAGCCGATGAGGACTTCGATGGATCTCTACAGTTTGTCGATGAGGTCAAGGGTGGTAACATCCCGAAGGAGTTTATCCCCTCTGTCCAAAAGGGCTTTGAGAAGGCTATGAAGAGTGGTGTCCTAGCAGGCTATCCTCTAGATAGTCTCAAGGTGACACTGGTAGATGGATCTTTCCACCCTGTAGACTCAGATCAGCTCTCCTTTGAGGTGGCAGCTATGATGGCCTTCAAGGAGGCTTCTGAAAAGGCTAGCCCCGTCCTTATGGAGCCCATTATGCAGCTTGAGGTGGTGACACCTGAGGAGAACATGGGTGACGTGATCGGCGACCTTAATAAGCGTCGTGGTCAGGTTGAGGGCTCAGAGCTCAACCGCTCTGGTGCTCAGGTCATCAAGGCTAAGGTGCCTATGAGCGAAATGTTTGGCTACGTCACAGCCCTACGTACGATCACGAGTGGTCGTGCCTCAAGTACGATGAGCTTCTCACACTATGCAGAGGTCTCCTCGTCTATCGCTAAGAAGATCCTTGAGGAACTCAATGGTCGCGTTGATTTGATAAAGTAATAATCTCACAATATAGTAATGAGCCAAAAGATCAGAATCAAGCTGAGGTCTTACGACCACATGCTCGTAGACAAGTCTGCCGAGAAGATCGTCACGGCCGTACAGAATACTAATGCGCTGGTCAGTGGTCCTATACCACTGCCCACGCATAAGCGTATCTTTACGGTGAACCGCTCCACCTTCGTCAATAAGAAGAGTCGTGAGCAGTTTGAGCTAAATGCTCACAAGCGTCTGATCGACATCTACAACGCCTCAGCACCTACGATTGATGCGCTGATGAAGCTGGAGATGCCCAGTGGCGTAGATATCGAAATTAAGTATTAACCAGAGTAATCAACTACAGAAATGCCAGGATTATTAGGAAAGAAAATCGGAATGACTTCCGTATTCAGTGCCGAGGGCGTCAATGTGCCATGCACTGTCATCGAAGTAGGTCCTTGTGTAGTGACTCAAGTAAAGACTGCTGACCGTGATGGGTATGAAGCGATCCAGCTGGGCTTTCAGGATGCTAAAGACAAGCATACGACACGCCCACTGCAGGGACACTTCAAAGCAGCCGGAGTAACTAACAAGCGCCACTTGGCCGAGTTCATGGGCTTTGGATCAGATTACAAGCTCGGTGATGAGATCACCGTAGAGCTCTTCAACGATACCCACTATGTGGATGTACACGGGACGAGCAAGGGTAAGGGATTCCAAGGTGTAGTCAAGCGTCACGGATTCGGCGGTGTCGGTCAGTCGACACACGGTCAGGATGACCGTCTACGTGCACCAGGTGCTGTTGGTGCCTGCTCTTACCCCGCAAAGGTCTTTAAGGGCACACGCATGGGTGGACAGATGGGCAATAAGCGCGTCACGGTACAAAACCTTGAAGTGATCAAAGTAATGCCCGAGCACAATATCCTCGTACTCAAGGGTAGCGTGCCTGGAGCTAAGGGTTCAATCATAGCAATAGAGAAGTAATGGAACTATCAATCTACAATATACAAGGTGAAGATACGGGACGTAAGATAGCCTTGGAGAACTCCGTCTTTGGTATAGAACCCAATGATCACGCTATCTATCTAACCGTCAAGCAGTACCGCGCTAACCAGCGTCAGGGTACGCACAAAACTAAGGAGCGTAGCGAGATGAGCGGCTCCACACGCAAGCTATTCCGCCAGAAAGGTACGGGAGGTGCTCGTCGTGGTGATATCAACTCCAACATCCTACGTGGTGGTGCGCGCGTCTTCGGACCTCGTC
This sequence comes from uncultured Porphyromonas sp., assembly GCA_900538385.1. Lineage (GTDB taxonomy): Bacteria > Bacteroidota > Bacteroidia > Bacteroidales > Porphyromonadaceae > Porphyromonas. The sequence continues at coordinate 43,122 of UWSO01000007.1, read as the reverse complement.
CACGTAGCTACAGCTTCAAGCTCAACAAGAAGCTCCGCCAACTAGCACGTCGCAGTGCCCTCACCTACAAGGCTCAGGACAACCAGATCATGGTCCTAGATCAGCTCTCCTTTGAGACGCCTAAGACCAAGTCTTTCGTGAGCATGGCAAAGGCACTCAACGTAGATGGTCAGAAGACTCTCTACGTAGTCTCACAGATAGAGGATGCCGTAGCACTCAGTGCTCGCAACATCCCTGGTGTCAGCATCATACGCGCTCAAGATCTCAATACTTATTGTGTGCTGGATTGTCGCAAGATAGTCTTCACAGAGGATGCTCTAGCACAGGTCAATGAGATGTTTTAAGTCGAAACACACTAGTAGAGCATTGATATGGGAATCATAATCAAACCAATAATCTCAGAGAAGATGACAGCAATCACTGAGAGCAATCAGCAGCGGTACGCTTTTTTAGTAGACCCCACTGCCAACAAGATTGAGATACGTAATGCTGTCGAGAAGATGTACAACGTCAAGGTCGATAGTGTCAACACCTGTCGCTACGACGGTAAGCGCTCTAGCCGCTATACCAAGTCGGGTGTCATCACGGGTCGTAAGCCAGCCTTCAAGAAGGCTTTCATAACGCTCCAGGGTGAGGATACAATCGATTTCTTTAGCAATATATAAGCAATGGGAATCCGTAAACTAAAGCCCGCAACGCCGGGGCAAAGACACAAAACTATTGGTGCATTTGACGCCATCACTGCCAGTGCACCAGAGAAGTCTCTTGTAGTTGGAGCTCGTAAATCGGGTGGTCGTAACAATACTGGCAAGATGACCATACGCAACGTAGGCGGTGGTCACAAGCGTAAGTATCGTATCATCGACTTCAAGAGAACGAAGGATGGCATCCCCGCTACAGTCAAGAGTATCGAGTATGATCCAAACAGATCATCTCGCATCGCACTCCTATACTATGCCGATGGAGCTAAGAGCTATATCATCGCTCCTAACGGACTGACTGTAGGCCAGCAAGTGATGTCAGGTGAAAACGCAACACCTGAGGTAGGTAACGCACTGCCACTAGCTAAGGTACCTGTAGGTATGATCGTGCACAACGTGGAGCTACGCCCTGGTCAGGGTGGTAAGCTGGTACGTAGTGCTGGTGCCTTCGCACAGCTGGTAGCTCGTGAAGATAATTATGTCGTACTACGTATGCCTAGTGGAGAGACTCGCCGTATCCTCGCTGCATGCAAAGCTACGATAGGTAGTGTCGGTAACTCCGATCACGCACTCGAGAGATCTGGCAAGGCTGGCCGTACACGCTGGCTAGGTCGCAGACCACGAGTACGCGGTGTCGCTATGAACCCTGTCGATCACCCAATGGGTGGTGGTGAGGGTCGTGCCTCTGGAGGACACCCACGCTCACGTACGGGTCTATACTCTAAGGGTCTTAAGACGAGAGCTCCTAAGAAGCACTCCTCTAAGTACATCATCGAGAGAGCCGCCGCAAAGCGTAAGAAGTAATCATTGTATCATTTAAGCAAGAACTAAACACATGAGTCGTTCACTTAAGAAAGGGCCATTTATCAGCGTCAAGCTCGAAAAGAAAGTTTTGGCTATGAATGAAAGTGGCAAGAAATCAGTCATCAAGACTTGGTCTCGCGCCTCAATGATTTCTCCAGACTTCGTGGGACATACGATCGCCGTACACAATGGCAAGAGTTTTATACCTGTATTTATTACAGAGAATATGGTGGGTCACAAGCTCGGAGAGTTCGCTCCTACGCGTACCTTCCGTGGTCACTCTGGCAATCGCTAGTTAGCACCCCTGTAATAAATCGAATCAAAGTAATTATCACACATGAGTGCCAATAATCAAGATACAATAGAGACGACCGCTCAGGAGACTGTGACACAGCCCGCTGTAGCTAAGCTACGCAATGTGCCCACATCTCCTCGTAAGATGCGCCTAGTCGTCGACAACATAAGAGGCATGGAGGTAGAGCGCGCGATGGCTACCCTGAGATTTAGCTCTCGCCGTGTAGCTGCTCAGCGTGTTGAGCAGCTCATACGTAGCGCTGTCTCTAACTGGGAGCAACTCAACGGCCGCAAGGCTGACGAGGGTGAGCTCTACGTCTCCAAGATTTATGTAGACGAGGGTGTCACACTCAAGCGTCTACGCCCAGCCCCACAAGGCCGTGGCTACAGAATCCGCAAGCGTTCGAATCACATCACAGTGTGGGTCGACCAAATAGTTAATAACGTAGCTAAGTAACTGACATGGGACAGAAGATTAATCCAATAGCAAACAGACTCGGCTACATACGTGGTTGGGACTCTAACTGGTATGGTGGTCGCAACTATGGCGATACGCTAGTAGAGGATGACCGTATCAGAAAGTACCTACACACAAGACTGTCAGGTGCCCTCGTGAGTCGGATCATCATAGAGCGTGCCCTCAAGGTTATCACCATAACGATATGCACTGCTCGCCCCGGCATGATCGTCGGCAAGGGTGGACAGAACGTGGAGAACCTCAAGGCAGAGCTTAAGAAGGTCACAAAGGCTGACAACATACAGATCAACATCTACGAGGTGCGCAAGCCTGAGGTCGATGCCGTCATCGTGGCCAACGATATAGCACGCAAGCTAGAGGGCCGTATGTCATACCGACGTACCGTCAAGATGGCTATCGCAAACGCTATGCGCGCTGGTGCTGAGGGTATCAAGATACAACTCTCTGGTCGTCTCAACAATGCTGAGATGGCTCGCTCAGAGCTATACAAGGAGGGACGTACTCCACTACACACACTCCGTGCTGACATTGACTATGCTCAGACTGGAGCGCTCACCAAGGTTGGTATGATAGGTGTCAAGGTGTGGATCATGAACGGCGAGGTATATGAGCGCCGCGATCTAGCACCTGATCTCTCTCAGCCACGCCGTCAGGGCGGACGCCGAGGTGGAGACTCTCGTGGTGAGCGTCGTGGATTCCGTCGTGGAGGACGCAATAGATCTAATCGCTAATCAAAGACCACAGCTATGTTACAACCTAAGAAGACTAAATTTAGAAGGCAACAAAAGGGCCGCATGAAGGGCAATGCACAGCGTGGCAACCAGCTCGCATTTGGTTCTTTTGGTATCAAGAGCCTAGAGAGTAAGTGGATCACAGGTCGTCAGATAGAGGCCGCACGTATCGCGGTAACGCGTTACATGCAGCGTCAAGGACAGGTCTGGTGCCGCATCTTCCCCGACAAGCCAATCACAGCAAAGCCTGCTGAGGTGCGAATGGGTAAAGGTAAAGGTAATCCCGAGGGATTTGTCGCTCCAGTGACTCCCGGTCGTATGCTCTTTGAAGTAGAGGGCGTACCCTACGAGGTCGCAAAAGAGGCTCTACGTCTGGCCGCTCAGAAGCTACCAGTCACGACAAAGTTTGTCGTACGTCGAGACTATGACGCTGCTAATCCTAATGTTTAATCCGCTAGACCTTATACAGCTATGCAGATAAGCGAAATCAAAGAGTTCACAACGGAGGAGATCCGTGAGCGTATAGAGGCTGAGCAGGCTTCCTACCAGCAGAAGAGGATAGATCACTATGTCTCTCCAGCTGATAATCCTGCAGCTTTTAGAGAGCAGCGTCGCACGATCGCTCGTCTCAAGACTGTCCTCGCAGAGCGAGAGACAAATAACTAACCCTGCAGAATAGACTGATATTCACATGGAAAGAAAACATAGAAAAGAGCGCATCGGGATCGTCACCAGCAACAAGATGGACAAGACCATCACCGTAGCCTCACGCTTCAAAGAGAAGCACCCTATATATGGTAAGTTCGTCAGCAAGACTAAAAAGTACTATGCACACGACGAGAAGAATGAAACGAACATCGGTGATCGTGTCCGCATCATGGAGACACGTCCTCTGAGCCGCACCAAGCGCTGGAGACTCACCGAGATTATAGAAAGAGCGAAGTAAACTATGATACAGCAAGAATCAAGACTCAATGTAGCAGACAATAGTGGTGCTCGCGAGGTACTCTGTATCCGTGTACTCGGTGGTACTCGCCGCCGTTATGCTTCGGTCGGAGATGTCATCGTGGTGACTGTCAAGAGTGTCATCCCCTCTAGCGATATGAAGAAGGGAACTGTCGCTAAGGCTCTCATCGTAAGAACCAAAAAGGAGATACGTCGTACAGACGGCTCCTATATCCGCTTTGATGACAACGCCTGCGTACTACTCACCCCCAGTGGTGAGCTACGTGGTACACGTATCTTCGGACCAGTAGCTCGTGAGCTACGTGCCGTCAATATGAAGGTTGTGTCCCTAGCTCCTGAGGTCCTTTAATTTATATAGAGAATAGAGATGAGCAAGTTTCATATCAAGAAAGGCGACGTCGTCATGGTAAATGCTGGCGATGACAAGGGCAAAACTGGACGTGTCCTCAAGGTCCTTGTCAAGAAGCAGCGTGCGATCGTCGAGGGGCTTAACATGGTATCTAAGCATACCAAGCCCAATGCACAGAACCCCCAGGGAGCTATTCTCAGCATGGAGGCTCCAATACATATATCTAACCTGAATGTGCTAGATCCTCAGTCTGGCAAGGGAACGCGTATAGGACGTCGCCGTGATGACAACGGCAAGCTAGTACGCTTCGCTAAGAAGTCAGGAGAAGTAATTAAGTAACTATGGCACTGACAGTAAATCTTAAGAAGCAATACAACGAGCAGATCGCTCCCGATCTGATGAAGCACTTTGCCTACAAGAGTAGCATGCAGGTGCCCCGCCTAGAGAAGATCGTCATCAACCAAGGCTTGGGCATGGCTACAGGTGACAAGAAGATCATCGATGTAGCAATCGATGAGCTCACACAGATCACCGGACAGAAGGCAGTAGCGACATACTCCCGTAAGGATATATCCAACTTCAAGCTGCGTAAGCAGATGCCTATCGGTGTCATGGTTACACTGCGTGGAGACCGTATGTACGAGTTCCTCGAGCGTCTCGTACGTGTCGCACTCCCACGTATCCGTGACTTCAAGGGTATCAACTCTAAGCTGGATGGTCGTGGTAACTATACGCTAGGTATCTCAGAGCAGATCATCTTCCCTGAGATCAACCTCGATAGTATCACGAAAATACTAGGGATGAACATCACTTTTGTAACTTCAGCTCCTACCGATGAGGAGGGCTTTGAGCTACTCAAGCGATTTGGACTCCCCTTCCGTACTACTAATAAGTAAGATACATATAGGTTTATGGCAAAAGAATCAATGAAGGCCCGTGAGGTCAAGCGCCAGAAGCTGGTTCAGAAGTATGCGAAGCGTCGTGCTGAGCTCAAAGCTGCCGGAGATTACGAGTCCCTGCAGAAGCTACAGACACTCCCCCGCAACTCTTCTCCCGTGCGTCTGCACAACCGCTGCAAGATCACGGGACGTCCCAAGGGTTATATGAGACAGTTTGGCATCAGCCGTATCCAGTTCCGCGAGATGGCTTCCGCCGGTCTTATCCCAGGGGTGAAGAAAGCCAGCTGGTAATAGATCTCTCGTCGATACCCACATACGAGGACAGAGGTACTCACAAAGAGAAGCAAATCGTCTATAGAGAGTTATAGAGACTCAGAAATACTACGTAGAGAGCAAGTTAGAGCGTTTATATAGCCTATATGGTGCTTGTGAAATGCTCGTGACTGACTCCAAAAGTTTTCATAGTATCTAGACTATTTGTATCTTTGCCTAGAATTGTCCTCTCATATATCCCTTCTACCCGGAGGGAGTGTATGGGATGCTCACACTCTCTAGAGTGAGAGCGTGGGGCGATGACTGACAGCGAATCAATTAAATATTGTCTGGGGTAGCCTGTCCCTTACGGCTCTCGACGTCGGCACTCGTGACTCTATAACTATGTGATGATCACCGCCTTTATGCAAGGAGTGGAGGTCTTAAGATAGCGGAGTGGACGATGCCTTAGGAGAGAAGCTATAAGCCAGTCAGGAACCCTCCAGATCAATTTAATCTCAATACACAATGACAGATCCAATAGCAGATTATCTCACCCGATTGCGCAATGCAATCAAAGCGGGTCACCGTGTGGTAGAAATCCCAGCTAGCAACATCAAGAAGGACATCACCAAGATCCTCTTTGACAAGGGCTACATCCTCAACTATATGTTTGAGGAGGAGGGATGCAAAGGAACCATCAAGGTCGCCCTCAAGTATGACCTCTCGAACAAGGTCAATGCAATCAAATGCCTCAAGCGTGTATCACGCCCAGGCTTACGTAAGTATGTAGGCTACAAAGATATGCCTCGCGTACTCAATGGACTAGGTATCGCCATCCTATCTACTTCTCACGGCGTCATGACAGACAAAGAAGCTCGTGAGCTCAAGATCGGTGGTGAGGTACTATGTTATGTATATTAATCCTCCTTATAGCAAAGCAATATGTCTAGAATAGGTAAACTACCCATAGCTATACCACAGGGCGTGACCGTCTCTCAGGAGGATCACTACGTAACAGTAAAGGGTCCCAAGGGTGAGCTCAAACAATATATAGATCCTCGCATCGAGGTCTCAGTCGAAAACGGAGAGATCACACTCGCACGTCACTCTGAGGAGCGTCAAGATCGCTCACTACACGGTCTCTATCGTCAGCTAATCTACAACATGGTGACGGGTGTACACGAAGAGTTCACCGAGACACTCGAGCTAATCGGTGTCGGTTACCGTGCTACCAATCAGGGGCAAGTCCTAGAACTCTCACTAGGCTTCACACACGCCATCTATCTGGTACTCCCAGATGAGATCAAGATTGAGACGCAGATGGTGCGTAATCAGACCCCTAAGATCATCCTAAAGGCTTGCGATAAGCAGCTACTAGGACAGGTCTGTGCTAAGATTCGTTCATTCCGCAAGCCAGAGCCATACAAGGGTAAGGGTGTTCGCTTCCTTGGTGAGGAGGTACGCCGCAAGTCTGGTAAGACGGCTGCTAAGTAAGTCGTATCCACTATCTAAGTTAAGAGTCATATGAACAAGAAAGCACAAAGAAGAAAGCACATCAAGACACGTGTGCGTGGCAAGATAAGTGGTACATCTCAGAGACCACGTCTGTCTGTATTTAGAAGCAATAAGCAGATCTACGCACAGGTTATCGACGATATAGAAGGACGTACCCTAGCGAGTGCTTCCTCACTCAAGATGGAGACCTCTGGTACTAAGAAAGAGGTAGCCGCTCAGGTAGGACAGGAGATAGCTCGTGTAGCTCTTGCTGCTGGCATTGATGCGGTGGTTTTCGATCGTAATGGATATCTCTATCATGGTCGCATCAAGGAGCTAGCAGATGCAGCTCGTACAGGAGGTCTTAAATTCTAAATCATAGAGCACATCATGGCAATAGCAACAAATAGAGTCACAGCTACCAATGATCTAGATCTTAAGGATCGCCTAGTAGCTATCAATCGAGTAACGAAGGTCACGAAGGGTGGTCGCACCTTTACCTTTGCTGCGATTGTTGTCGTCGGTAACGAGGACGGCGTCGTAGGATATGGTATGGGTCGCGCCAGCGAAGTGCCTGCAGCCATCGCCAAGGGCGTAGAGGCTGCTAAGAAGAATCTCATACGTGTACCTATCCACAACGGTACCATACCTCATGAGCAGATCGGTCGCTTCGGCGGTGCTCGCATCTTACTGCGCCCAGCCTCTGCAGGTTCGGGAGTTATCGCAGGAGGTGCTATGCGTGCGGTACTAGACAGTGTAGGTGTTACAGATGTCTTGGCTAAGAGCCAGGGCTCGACGAACCCTCACAACCTCGTCAAGGCTACCATCGCAGCACTCGCTGAGCTACGTAGCCCCTTGATGGTTGCTCAGAACAGAGGTGTCTCTGTAGAGCGCGTGTTTAAAGGATAATCACCTAGACAAGTAAAGAGTATTATGGCAAAAATCAAAATCGAGCAAGTCCGTAGTCGCATACGGTGCAACAAGTCTCAGAAGCGCACCCTCGACGGTCTAGGTCTTCGCAAGATGCACCAGGTTGTAGAGCATGAGGATACCCCTCAGATCAGGGGTATGGTGGCCAAAGTACACCACTTGGTTCAGGTCGTAGAGTAATAAAATATAGACAGATAATAGCAATGGACTTATCTACACTTAAGCCAGCCGAGGGCTCTGTCAAGTCTCGTCGTCGTATTGGTCGTGGTCAGGGATCTGGTCGCGGTGGTACGTCTACACGTGGACACAAGGGAGCCAAGTCTCGCTCTGGTTACAAGCATAAGGTCGGATTTGAAGGTGGTCAGATGCCTATACAGCGTCGCCTACCTAAGTTTGGCTTCAATAACATCAATAGGATAGACTACCGTCCTGTGAACCTAGCAGCTCTCGAGCACTTGGCACAGGATACTACATTCTTCCCTAATCAAGCAGAGACAGCCGTTATCACCAAGGATATACTAGTCGCTGCTGGTCTAGCCTCACGTAATGATTTAGTAAAGATCCTAGCACAGGGAGAGCTGACGCGACCCATACAGGTCGAGGCCGATGCTTACTCAGCACGTGCCAAGGAGCTCATCGAGGCTCAGGGAGGATCGATACAATAAGATAAGCTGATATGCGGTTAGTAGATACAATTAAGAATATATGGAAGATCGAGGATCTGCGTAAGCGGATTCTCATCACCATCCTGTATGTGGTCATATACCGATTAGGTAGCTTCGTCGTGTTGCCAGGAGTCAATCCCGATACACTGACCAGTCTAGCTAGTCAGACGAGTGAAGGTCTGATGGCTCTGCTCAATATGTTTTCGGGAGGCGCTTTCTCTAATGCTTCGATATTTGCTCTAGGTATCATGCCTTACATCTCGGCAAGTATCGTCATGCAGCTGGCAGCGATCATCATCCCCTCCATGCAGAAGATGCAGCGAGAGGGTGAGAGTGGACGACGCAAGATCAATCAGTGGACACGCTACCTGACGGTGCTGATTCTATTGATTCAGGCTCCAGCCTATCTGTTGAATCTAGACATGCAGCTACGCGCTGCTGGAGCGTCGCTACCTTCGGGCTTCATGTATCGTGTATTTGCTACCGTCATACTAGCTGCGGGCAGTATGTTTGTCCTATGGCTTGGTGAGCGCATTACAGACAAGGGTGTCGGCAATGGTATCTCATTCATCATCCTTATCGGTATTATCGCTCGTCTGCCTCATGCGCTGATAGCTGAGTTTAACTATCGTCTTATCAGTTCATCGGGAGGACTTGTAGCATTCCTCGCTGAGATCGTATTCCTACTGTTCGTCACGGCTGGAGCTATCCTTCTCGTACAGGGTACGCGCAAAGTGCCCGTGCAGTATGCCAAGCGTGTAGTGGGTAACAAGCAGTATGGTGGTGCACGTCAGTATATCCCTCTCAAGGTAAATGCTGCCAACGTGATGCCTATCATTTTCGCTCAGGCGATCATGTTTATACCTATCTCACTTGCTAGCTACTTCACTGGAGGCGATGGTACGCCCTCACGTTTTATCCAGGTATTGTCAGACAATACAAGCTTCTGGTACAACTTCATCTTTGCCACGTTGATCATCCTTTTCACCTACTTCTATACGGCGATTACGATCAACCCCACACAGATGGCCGACGACCTCAAGCGCAACAATGGATTTATCCCAGGCGTCAAGCCAGGGCGTAGCACGCGAGACTACCTCGATGGTATTATGGATCGTATCACACTACCAGGAGCACTCTTCCTTGCACTGGTTGCTATCATGCCAGCCTTTGCTCAGATACTGGGTATTAGCTCGGCCTTTGCACAGTTCTTTGGAGGTACATCACTGCTGATCCTTGTAGGTGTCGTCCTAGATACGCTACAGCAAGTCGAGAGTCACCTCTTGATGCGTCACTACGATGGTCTACTGAAGAGTGGACGTATCAAGGGACGTACGGGAGCCGTATCAGCTTATTGATACCCTTTTGGTAGCGTGTTTCATTTGATTATATTCAAATAGATGATTTACCTAAAGACATCTGAGGAGATAGAGCTGATGCGTGTGGCCAACAGACTCGTTGGAGAGACCTTGGGAGAGGTGGCAAAGCACATTGCTCCTGGGGTTACCACTAAGCAGCTAGACACGATCGCCTATACGTTTATATGTGATCATGGAGCTACTCCTGCGTTCTTAGGTTATGGAGGTTTCCCCGCCAGTATCTGTACCTCGATCAACGATCACGTGGTGCATGGCATCCCTTCAGATCGGGAGGTACTGCATGAGGGAGACATCATCTCCGTAGATTGTGGTACGCATATCAACGGCTTTACCGGAGATAGTGCTTATACCTTTGCGGTAGGGAAAATCGATCCCGAGGTAGAGCGTCTGCTGACGGTCACTCGAGACTCCCTCTATTTAGGCATCAAGCAGGCTGTCGAAGGCCACTATGTCGGGCACATCGGAGCGGCTGTCCAGCGTCACTGTGAGGCACAGGGCTATGGTATCGTCCGTGAGCTCGTGGGACATGGTATCGGGCATGAGATGCACGAAGACCCAAATGTCCCCAACTATGGTCATCCAGGGTTTGGTCCGAAGCTACGAGCAGGTATGTGTATCTGCATCGAGCCTATGGTGACGATGGGACGACGTAAGATCGTCTTCGAGTCAGATGGATGGACCGTCCGTACGCATGACGGTAAGCCTGCTGCGCACTTCGAGCACTGCATAGCTATCATGCCCGATGGGCAAGCTCCGCAGATCTTATCTACATACGAGTATATCAAAGAAGCATTAGGTACACGAGAGTTTTAATATGGCAAAACAAACTGCTATTGAACAGGATGGAGTCGTCCTTGAGGCATTGAGCAATGCCATGTTCAAGGTACAGCTCCAGAACGGACATATCATCACAGCACATATATCGGGCAAGATGCGTATGCACTTCATCCGCATACTGCCAGGAGACAAAGTCAAGGTAGAGATGTCTCCGTACGACCTCACACGTGGTCGCATCTCCTATAGATACAAGTAATCAAGTCATAGCGACAATCAGAATAAGAGCATACTATGAAAGTCAGAGCATCAATCAAAAAGCGATCAGAAGACTGTAAGATCGTCAGACGCAAAGGACGTCTGTACATCATCAATAAGAAGAATCCTAAGTTCAAGCAGCGTCAAGGATAAGCTTGGGGATGAAACTCCGTACATCATCTAGGATGACGGGGAGTCAGCTTAGTACGCAACAAACATCACACAGTATATAGAGTATGGCAATAAGAATCGTCGGCGTCGATCTGCCGCAAAACAAGAGAGGTGAGATAGCCTTGACCTATATATATGGTATAGGTCGTAGCAGTGCTGCTCGCATCTTGGATGCTGCAGGTGTCGATCGCAACATCAAGGTCCAGGATTGGACAGATGATCAAGCTGCAGCTATCCGTGAGCAGATCTCCAATGGCTACAAAGTCGAGGGTGATCTGCGTAGCGAGACACAGCTCAACATCAAGCGTCTCATGGACATCGGCTGCTACCGAGGCATCAGGCATCGTCTAGGACTCCCCCTACGTGGGCAGAGTACTAAGAATAATGCCCGCACACGTAAGGGTAAGCGCAAGACAGTCGCTGGTAAGAAGAAGGCAACTAAGTAATAAAACCACCTTATGGCAAAGAAAACCGTAACAAAAAAGAGAGCAGTCAAGGTCGATGCCCAGGGGCAGGCGCACATACACTCTTCTTTCAATAACATCATCATCACCCTTACCAATAGTGAGGGACAAGTCATCAGCTGGTCATCAGCTGGTAAGATGGGATTCCGCAGCTCTAAGAAGAACACTCCCTATGCAGCTCAGCTCGCAGCACAAGACTGCGCTAAGACAGCATTTGATCTAGGGCTACGCAAGGTCAAGGCTTATGTCAAGGGACCTGGCAACGGTCGTGAGTCCGCTATCCGCACCATTCATGGTGCTGGTATCGAGGTGACAGAGATCATCGACGTCACACCACTACCACACAACGGCTGTCGTCCTCCTAAGAGACGTAAGGTCTAGTTGCTACAAGATAGAATCACAGCTACCTATAGAGCGATCACACCGACCTTGTAGAGTTAGCTAGGAGAGTCCACGACAGGATTTCTACCCCTACTTAATCTACAGACAGACTGCATGTCAGTCATTGGTGCAGGTCGTACATAGCAAGCTCCACAGATAGGTCTCAGCTCAGACATAGACTCAAGATAGTGACTCTGTAAGTCGACAGACGTAGTGTGAGATTGATGCGGTTGCTCATTTTACTTTCCCTCTTATTCTAATCGCATCGCGGCTGCTCTATATGCGCCGTCACTTCTAGACTTACTACTTGAGATATGATTCTCGCTCCGACCACAACACAGCAGAGAGAGACCCTGCGTCCCTTGAGCCTTCTGTAGAGCAGATGTATGGAGTAGCATTAAAATGAAATAGAACAATGGCAAGATATATTGGTCCTAAGTCCAAGATCGCACGAAAGTTTGGTGAGCCCATCTTTGGTGCAGACAAAGTCCTGAGCAAGAAAAACTACCCCCCAGGTCAGCACGGCAACAATCGTCGTCGTAAGCAGAGCGAGTACGCACTCCAGCTCCGCGAGAAGCAGATGGCGAAGTACACCTATGGGGTGCTAGAGCGTCAGTTCCGCAATCTCTTTGAGAAGGCACAGCGCTCCTCAGGCATCACAGGTGAGGTACTTCTACAACTCCTCGAGTCTCGTCTAGACAACGTTGTCTTCCGTCTAGGCATTGCTCCTACGCGTGCTGCTGCACGTCAGCTCGTCTCTCACCGCCACATCGTCGTCGATGGTGAGGTGGTCAACATCCCCTCCTATACGCTCAAGCCCGGACAGATCGTCGGCGTACGTGAGCGTGACAAGTCTATGGAGGTCATCGCAGACTCTCTCGCTGGGTACAATCACAGCAAGTATCCATGGCTAGAGTGGGATGGACGCACCTACAGCGGTAAGTTCCTCAACGTACCTACACGTGAGGAGATCCCCGAGCCCATCAAGGAGCAGCTCATCGTCGAATTGTATTCTAAGTAACCCTCTAACTCTATGGCAATATTAGCATTTCAACAACCTGACAGTGTCCTCATGCTGGACGCTTCGGATCACTACGCCAAGTTTGAATTTAAGCCTCTAGAGCCTGGCTATGCTATGACTATTGGCAACGCCTTGCGGCGCATCCTCCTCTCATCGCTAGAGGGGTATGCAATAGCTTCTATCCGTATCGAAGGTGTAGAGCATGAATTTGCTACTATTCCAGGGGTATTGGAAGATGTAACCCATATCATACTCAACCTCAAGCAGATCAGATTCAAGGCTGCCGTAGAGGATCCTCAGGAGGAGACCATCACGCTACATGTCACGGGTCGTAACACCTTTCAGGCTGGTGACCTCAATCAGGTTTTGACTAGCTACAAGGTGCAGAATCCCGACTTGGTCATTTGCAATCTTGCTGAGGACGCTGACTTCACCATAGAGATACGCATCAATAAGGGGCGTGGCTATGTCGTCTCTGAGGAGAATCGCCGTGAGGACGACCCTGTCAATACACTCCCCATCGATGGTATCTACACCCCGATCCGTAAGGTCAATCAAACTACCGAGGCGTATCGTGTAGATCAGCGTACAGACTACGAGAAGCTCGTCCTAGAGATTGAGACTGACGGCACGATCCACCCACGTGAAGCACTGCGTCAGGCTGCGATGATCTTGATCTCGCACTTCGCACTCTTTACGGACAAGGAGTTTGAGGTCGAGCTCCCTGAGGAGGAGCCTGATCAGCTCTTAGACAATCAGCTGATGAAGGTTCGTACGCAATTGATGACAGATCTAGCGACGACAGATCTCTCTGTTCGTGCGCTCAACTGTCTTAAGGCTGCGGGCATCTCCACGATTGCAGACCTGCTGAGTAGGGATCGCGAGGAGCTCTTGAAGATTAAGAACTTCGGTAAGAAGTCGCTCATAGAGATCGAGCAATTCTTAGCAGATCAGGATCTAGACTTTGATATGGATCTCACACCCTATAGATTAGATAACGATTAATTCCTCTTATGAGACACAATAAGAAATTCAACCATCTAGGCCGCTCCAAGGCACATCGTGAAGCTATGCTTGCCAACATGGCTAGCTCGCTCATCATGCACAAGCGGATCAATACGACAGTGGCCAAGGCTAAGGAACTGCGCAAGTTTGTCGAGCCTATTATCACTGCGGCAAAAAACGACACCACCGCATCTCGTCGTCTAGCCTTCAGCTACCTGCGTGATAAGGAGGCCGTCAAGGAGCTCTATGGCACCGTCGTCGATAAGGTCGGCGATCGCCCTGGAGGTTACACACGCATCCTACGCACGGGACTACGTCTTGGAGACAACGCCTCTATGTGCTTTATCGAGCTCGTAGACTTTAACGACAACATCACCAAGAGTGCCTCTGCTCCTAAGAGTGACGGCAAGAAGCGTACACGTCGTTCACGTCGTGGTAGCGGTGCTACTAAGGCAGCTGCCCAGCAGGAGGCTCCAGCTACAGAGGAGACACCCAAGGCTGAGGAGCCAGCAACACAGGAGTAGTAGCTCACCAGGAGCGTCGACGAGATACAGCAGCATAGCCACTCCCCTCTGGAGAGGCTCTATGTTAGCATGTGAGAGCTGATAAAAGCTTTCCTACTCGTCTTAGCTCAGAACAATAATAAGAGAGGGAGTGTCGAGCCTAGGCTCGGCGCTCCCTCTTGTCATTTCTAGCAAGTGGCTCACGGAGGCAAGAAGTCGCCAGTTCAGTTTATCGCTCCCCGTGGGTCGGACTATGTATAGCTAAGGTCGTTGATATGCAAGGCGTCATCCATATCTTTAAGCTTTTGTGTCGCTAGCTTATATAGAAATTATTGCTATCCGGTAAAAGTCCGAGAGGAGACATCAAGGGGGTAACCGTAGGATTGAAGCGATTGAGCTTTCTATTTTTGATTTCCAAGCCCCCCTTTTGAGCAAAATGCTTTCTTGATATTACTGGTTTTTCAAGAGTTCCGTTTCCCAAACAAGTGTCTTTCAATGAGTAAATCGGCTGTCCGAGGAAATAAAAGACTCTTCTTCCGCTGAAAAACTTTTACCGGACAGCAATAATATAGAAACAAGAAAAGAGAAGGCTCAACTGCTACATAGTAGCGGGTGAGCCTTCTCTTGCTATGTTGCTGCCGCTGATCCTTCGATTAGGCAGGCAACAGTGGGTTTACTTGCCAGCGAGTGTGGTGAACTCGACTTTGGTGAGGGGTCCCCACTCGTTGTTGCCGTTCTTTGCGATGGCTAGCGCATAGTAGGCAGTGCCTGCTTTAAGATCATTCCATGCAGAGGTATAAGCTTCTGTGCGATATGGCAGAGACATACTCTCAGGGCTCTCTTTTAGGAACTTAAGCATCTCAGCCTCGTTGTACGTAGACTTCTCTATAACGATCTCTCGATACGAAGATGTGTTTTCGTCGGGTGTGTTGACAACTATCACCGCAGACTCTGAGACTTCCTTGATCTCAACGTTAACCTTAGCTGTCTCGGAGGTACCCTTCTTAGCCGTCGTAACCTTGAACTCTTGGACATCGGAGTACTGACCGTCCTTATCGACTAGGACTACAAAGACTGAGTAGCTAGTGCCTGGGATAAACTCAGTCATTTCACTTGTCTTCTCACCCTCGTGAGCTTTGCGGGTCTCAACGTCTGTTCCATATAGTACGATGTAGTGCTTGAGGTCGGGGATGTGCATCATCTGCATCATCTGATCTCGTGCGGTAGCATCTGTCAGATCATTGAGGAAGAAGTAACCAGCGACATCAGCATTGGGCTTTAGCGTGGCTGTGTAGCCAGTAGGCGTGACATTTGAGAAGGTCACCTCCATCTTTGGATTGCCAGCGAGCTGCCCCTTGGGGACGGTGAAATCAACGCGCTTGACATTGCCTGGACAACCAAGCTCGTCATACGGGAGGAAGAGTGCCGTGTAGTCATACCCCTGCTGCATACCAGAGAGGTCGTACTCCTTGCCTCCTTCAACGTTAAAGATTTGGATACCCATACTAGCTGCCATCTCAGGGGTGAAGAGACGAAGGCACTGCATATCGTTCATGTTGGCGATCATAAAGCTCTCAGGTAGGATCACCTTAATGCTTCGGACGTCACCACCCACGTCGCCCACCTTGAGCTTCATCTTACCAGTCGTGCCATCTGCGTGTGGTGTGACTGTCGGATTGAGCGTCAGATCGACCTCGTCAGTGAGGAACTTGATGCTATCGATATGCTCTATGCGGTAGGGCAGTATCTCACCACTCTTGGAGTAAATGAGCATACGCTCGTTGCTCTGGGCCAAGGCGAGCGAAGGAAGGAGGGCAAGGAGCCCTACTAGGATAATGTGTAGTAGTTGCTTTTTCATTAGAGAGTTATCTTGAGGGTGTTGTGTACGTTTGTGGTAGCGATGTATAGTCCGCTAGACCATTGGGAGGCATCTAGGATGCAAGTAGTAGAGGTGATGGTCTGTTGTGTGACCAGCTGCCCATCAGCGGTGTAGATGTAGAGCGTTTCGTCGTTGGCTGTGAAGCCCTCGATGTGGAGCTCCTGTCCCACCTTGTAGTAGCTCAGACTGGCTGTCGGGGCTAGAAGTGGCGATGAGATGTGGGTTGTGTTGTCCTTGCGATCCTCGGCAAAGAAGAGCTTGTCAATGTCGTTCATCGTCACCATCTCAGGGGTGAAGTGCTGACCTGCATCCTTGCGCTCTAACTTAATAGCGCCAGAAGTGAAGGTGATCTTACTGATCTTGTTGAGATCATAGCACATCTCCTTACTCTCGGTCGTCTTGACTACCAGTGTCGTGGGCAGTGCCTGAGCGGCCACCACTTGCGGTAGTAACAAGAGCCAAAGTAGGGGAGCGAGTGCAAGTCGTTTCCTTAGTCTTTTCATAGTTGGTTGTGAATTAAATTGATAGTTGTTTTTGCTCTATGCTACCTGGCAAATATAGTGCTTTTTGGGAAATTCGACGTCACACTTCAATTCTGCAGATCGTTACTCGTCTCCTCTAATCTTTAATTCCTCCGATCTATTTTCGATTTTCCAGAGAAGAAAAATTTATTTCTTCGGAGGAATCAGATGAAACTTCGGAAGAATCAAATGATAAGTCCGAAGAATTTTTCCTTTCCTCGGAGGAAATAGAAAATAGCTACGTGAGAAATGGTGGATTCCCTCGGAGGAGATTTAGAGAGGGTACAGCGAGGTGATGCGGGGTCTAGGTTTTGCAGAGATTTACTGAGCTGTTTCTTTTTTCATTACCTTTGTATGGGAGGTTGTCTATACTTGAGAGCTAGTGCTCACAGACCTCCGATATTCAACTAAAGACTAGGTATATATGGCAAAGAAAAACGAGAGGATCGTCGTCACTCCTCCTATTACAGACGTCGAGGCAAAAATGAAGGCGCTGGAGACTACGATGGGACGCATACAGAAGCAGTTTGGCAAGGGCGCTATCATGAATATGGCAGATGATGCTGTGGAGGATGTGAGTGTGATCCCCTCGGGGAGCTTGACGCTCGACATTGCCCTCGGTGTCGGAGGCTACCCTCGTGGGCGTATCATAGAGATCTTTGGCCCGGAGTCTTCAGGTAAGACGACGCTGGCTATCCACGCGATTGCCGAAGCGCAGAAGCTGGGCGGTATCGCTGCAATCATTGACGCGGAGCATGCTTTTGATCCGACTTATGCACAAGCTCTAGGAGTGGACATTAGTCGTCTGTGGATCTCTCAGCCTGACGATGGTGAGCAGGCTCTAGACATTGCCGAGCAACTGATTCGTTCGTCAGCGGTCGACATTCTGGTGGTGGACTCGGTAGCTGCTCTGACTCCGAAGGCGGAGATAGAGGGTGAGATGGGAGATACGCAGGTGGGTCTGCATGCACGTCTCATGTCTCGTGCTATGCGCAAGATCACGGCTGCCGTGAGTCGCTCTAAGACTTGCTGTATCTTCATCAATCAGCTACGTATGAAGATCAGCAGTGGCTATAGTCCTACGGGTCCTAGCGAAGTGACGACGGGTGGTAATGCACTCAAGTTTTACTCCTCTGTGCGTCTAGATATACGTGCTTATAAGCAGATCAAGAAGGGTGACGATGTGGTCGGTAAGGTGACGAGCGTACGTGTTGTCAAGAACAAGGTGGCTCCTCCCTTCCGTCGTGCTGAGTTTGACATACTCTTCGGTCAGGGCATCAATCGTGTAGGCGAGATCATCGATGCGGCTACCGATATGGGCATTCTCAAGAAGAGTGGCTCGTGGTACTCCTATCAGGGCAATAACATTGGTCAAGGTCGTGATGCGGTCAAGGAGCTGCTCGATGACAATCCCGAGCTGGCAGACGAGGTGGCTCAGCAGGTGATGGATCAGCTGGCTCATGAAGGTAAGCTACACCTCTCACAGGACTCCTCTGAAGGTGAGGGAGGCGAAGATCTAGACACGACAGATCAATTAGTCGACGAGGATTTTGATATATAGTTGGAGGGGCGCTGGGTGCGTGAGCGCAAGCTCTTTCACCCAGCGAGTCTCTCTGATCCACGCTATCAGGCAGAGTTGGGTCTATTACGACCCAGTAAATTGAAAAAAGCATAGTTACAATGACAGCTCTACAACTTCCTAGTGGTTGGCAGCGACTCTCCGATCGCACGGATGAAGCGTATACACCAGAGCGCATCTCCGTACTTCGTGAAGACGAGATATTTGTCTTCGGCAGTAATTTACTGGGACATCACATGGGGGGTGCTGCACGTACTGCGCGTCGCGTCTTTAACGCAGAGATGGGTATCTCCGAGGGCTTGACGGGACAGGCTTATGCCTTGCCAACGCTTGACAAGGATATGCGTCGCGTGGCACCAGAAGCGCTGCGTGCTAGCTTCCAGCGCTTGCTACGCTTTGCCCTAGATCATCCGATGCTCACCTTCTACCTCACAGAGGTGGGGTGTGGTATCGCAGGGTGGTCTGCCGAAGAGGTGAGTGACTTGCTGTGGAAGGCTGTGCGTGAACTCTCTGAGGAGGCTTATGAGTTGCGAGCTATGCCCGCTAATCTTTTGATCCCGAAGCGGTTTAGTAAGTCGTGAGTCTCTCCGTAGGTCGTCTCTCGCTCTCGAGTGAGCAGTATACTCGTTGGTGTGCTGAGACCCCCTCGCTGCCACTCTATATGCAGCCCTGGTGGCTTCTAGCAGCATCGGGCTGCGAGGAGATGTCAGTACTCTATACAGCGGAGGCTAGGGAGGATGATCCGACGCTTATGTGGCCTCTCTTTATGCCTACACGGCGTCACCTGATTGTGCCTCCCTGCTGTCAGTTCGCAGGTCCTCTGAGTGATCGCTCGGGGGCGGTGGGAGAGGAAACGTTCGATCGAGACCGATACATTGCTCATTTAACTGCTATGCAGGCACTGGGTGATGCATTGCCCTCATCGCTACGCTATATAGAGGCGCACTTACCGCTAGACTACTGGGACTGGCTCCCGAGTGAGACGCCTGCGGGAGTGTGGCGTAGTTCGATCGCCTATACCCATCTCCTAAACCTGACACAGAAGTCGCCTCAAGAGCTGTACAATAGCTTGATTCGGCGGAAAGTGCGCCGCGCTACCTCCTTAGGTCTGCGAGAACTCTGGTCTGACGAAACGAATGTGGCGACCTGTGCAGATAGGCTGGTGGAGCTCTGCCATAAGAGCTTGCATCGTAGCGGGGGAGATCGTCTCTGTGCCTCCTCGCTGAGGCGACTCGTGACGGCTGCTGTGACGCGTCGGCAGGGTGCCCTCTTGCTCCTGCTCTCACCACATACGGACGAGCCTGTGGCGGGCGCCTTTGTGGCGCATCATGCTGGCACTGCGTACTACATTGCTGGAGGACAGGTGAGAACGCCTGAAGGAGAGGATGCGATGGCGCTACTATTAGATAGACTCATCACGTGGAGCCGAGAGACGGGGTGTCACACCTTTGACTTCGAAGGGTCGATGCAGCGCGGCATCGCCTTTTTCTTTCGTAGCTTTGGAGCTGTGCCACACCCTTACCTGCGTCTGCAGGCGGGGCGACAGACGCTTGCTATGCGTCTGCAGCTGCGTCACTACTATCTACAGCATCTCTATTGAGCTTGTTTGACTTGTAAGCTATTGATCAATATGCGACACTACGAGGCGACAGAATATATCCTATCCTTCCTACTCGGAGATGCGATCCCGCTTGATATCTCGGGTCAGATCCGCATCTCGCGCCACACTCAGGCGCAGCGCTCACCAGACTACGTCGCTTACTGCCGCCCAGAGGAGGCGGAGCCGTTTCATCGTGTGGTGATCGTGCCGTCGGGCTTTTTTGACTATGATCAGTATGGTCGTGCTGAGTCGATGCCTGCACTCCCACTCGCGGAGTGGCATGGGATGCCTCTGCTCTTTGGAGAGCCCCGTGAGGAGTACCTAGATACCCCCTATGGTAGACGGCTGGTCATCTATGCCGACCTGGTGGCGAGTAGTTACTTCCTTCTGTCGCGTTACGAGGAGATGTATTATCGTAAGCGGCGGGATGAGCATGGCCGTTTCCCCGGGCGGGAGTCGCTGCCATACCGTGCGGGCTTCTTAGAGCGTCCGCTGGTAGATGAGTATGCTGCGGAGCTACGACGGCTGATGAGCGAGATAGGTCTGGCGGTGCGGCCGATGGTGCCAGGCTTTAGCGCGGTCTCTCTGACGCATGATCTAGATCAACCGTACTACAGCTCAGGTATACGGGGCTTCCTGCGCTTGCTACTTAAGGAGCGCTTCTCTCTGCGGGCTGCTTATCGCAATACTTTCTCACGGGCTAGTGAGGATCTCTTCTTTAGCTATGGACGCTTCCTCGATTGGAATGTGGAGACACAGCGTAAGTGCGCAGCACCTGTGCGAACGATCTTCTTTATCAAGACTCCTAGCCCGCACCCATTGGACAAGCCTAACTATACGCTACGCAATCGCAAGATAGCGGCGATTATGCGATTGGCTCGGAGACGCAAGGTAGAGTTTGGGTTACATCTAAACCTCTATTGCTCTGAGCATCCCGAGGCGGTGGAGGGTGCCAAGGTAGAGCTGGAGAAAGAGCTAGGCGAGGCGGTTGCCTACTCTCGTCATCACTATCTGGCGGTGCGTGAGCCTGAGGACTACAATGCGCTCCTCGGGGCAGGCATCTACCACGATTATTCGATGGCTTATGCAGATGTGGCGGGCTTTAGGCTAGGCACCTCACGACCTGTGCGCTTTATCAATCCGCAAAGTATGGAGGTCACAGACTTGATCCTGCATCCGCTTACGGTGATGGACTACACGCTACATGATGAGAAGTATATGCATCTAGACTACGCAGAGGCTGAGCGTGTGGCGGTGGCGATGGTCGATCAGGCGTACAAGTATCATGGAGAGGTGACGCTACTCTTTCACAATGAGAACCTGCTGCTAGACGATCCACACATTTACCACACACGCTTGTATCGAGCGTTGCTGCGCCAGATCATCAAGCTCTCTCCAGCGTCTGACATCGTAGGGTTATAGTCCTTGCTCTCCTATGCCTCCTCATCGTATCCTGCTACTGACTGACCTGCTGCCTCCGCAGTTTGCGCCCCGTATCACAGCACTCCTGCAGCGGCTCCCCGAGGGTGACTGGCAGGTTGATGTGGTGAGCGAGGAGATACGAGGAGATCACCGAGGCTCTCACGGCTCTGTGGAGCAAAAGAGTAGCTTGCCCGCGCACCATCTGGAGCGTGTGCGGCTGGCGCCTATGAGAGGAAGGTCGCTCTACGCACTAGCTGACGCGCTATGGCAGGTGAAGAGCAGGCGCCTCGTACGTCACTTACGGCAGCATTACGACTTGACACGGTACGCACTGATCGTGGGGATGAGTTATCGCACCTTCCCGCTACCCGCGGTCGCTCGCTTGGCACGGCAGACGGGGCTACCCGCTGTGATGGACTGTCGAGACATCGTCGAGGAGTATACGCCAGAGGGTTTTCTGCCAGCACCGCTACCACGCTGGGTGCCTATGCGCAAAGAGGCTTACAGATGGTTGCGAAAACGATTTATCAAGGCTCGTACAAAGGCGCTCAGGGCAGCCACAGCTATCATGACAGTCTCTGAGTGGCATCGTGACCAGTTGCAGCAGTTGCACCCAGACCAGCAAGTTGTCTGTATTCCTAATGGTTATGACGAGAGACTCTTTGTCGCATCGCCTGAGGAGGCACCTCAGTTGCCTCTCCGCATTGTGTACACAGGACGGCTGCTCTCTCTCGAGATGCGCGACCCGACGCTGCTCCTAGAGGCGCTGCAAGCGGATGCGCTGAGTAGATGGGTTAATCGAGGTGCTGTCGAAGTCCATTGGTACTGTGACAACGCTTCGCAGCAACTTCTAGAGAGTCTTCTAGAGCGTTATGGAGACGAGGTGAGAGCCTGTCAGCACTTTCACTCGATGGTGCCTTATGCTGAGGTGCCGACGCTACTGGCTCAGGCGAATATGCTCCTTCTCTTGGGTCGTCGTGAACAACCCGAGGGCCCTCACGGGATGGTTACGACGAAGCTCTTTGAGGCGATGGCGATGCATCGTCCGATCCTGATGGTGGAGAGTGACGAAAGCGTTGTAGCACAGATCCTCAGAGCGCATGGTGGAGCGCTCGCTGCGACCAATGTGGTGCAGGTGGTAGAGTTTGTCACTCACCACTTGGAGCGTCTGGAGCGTGGCGAGGTGCTACCGATAGATACTTTTACAGACCACTATAAGCAGTACACGCGAGCAGCAATGGCGGAGGCTTTTACGCAGCTCTTCGGTACACTCGTCTGAGTGCTCTTCCTTTTGTCTAGAAAGGCACAAATGAATCAAGCCCAACAAACGATGAGTCTGCTGGGCTTGATGTGTCTAGGCTGTTTGCCTATGCGTCACTTATTATTAGTAGTTGTCGCGCATTGGCTCGAAGTGCTCCTGTGGATGATCGCAAGCGGGGCACTTAGCGGGCGCCTTCTTAGCCTTAACGACGAAACCACAGTTGCGGCACTGCCAGTAGATCTCCTCGTCACGCTCAAAGAACTTGCCAGACTCGACTCGCTCTAGCAGCTTTAGGTAGCGACGCTCGTGCTCAGTCTCTGCCTTGGCCACATTGCGGAAGACGGTAGCAATTTCTTTAAAGCCCTCCTCGTCTGCAATGTTGGCGAACTCGGGATACATTTCCTCTGCCTCACAATGCTCTCCTGCAGCGGCCTCTTTGAGGTTCTCAGCAGTGGTGCCGATGACACCAGCGGGGAAGGCCGCTGTGATCTCTAGCTCACCACCCTCGAGGAACTTGAAGAAGCGCTTAGCGTGCTCCTTCTCCTGATCAGCAGTCTCTAGGAAGACAGCCTCGATCTGACGATAACCCTCCTTGCGAGCTACTCCGGCGAAGTATGTATAGCGATTTCTAGCTTGTGACTCTCCAGCGAATGACTTCAGGAGATTCTGTTCGGTACGTGTACCTTTGATTGATTTCTTACTCATAGATAGGTATTCTTAAAAGGTTGAATGGTTTCATTACCACCACAAAGATACCTATTTATTATGACTCGTGCAAGCCTGTCCCTTTTTCTACAACTTTCCCGCCTTAGCTGATTTCCTCCCGAGGAAATGAAAAATCTCCACGGAGGAATGAGAAAATTCTTCCGAAGTATCGTTTGATTCTTCCGAAGTTTCATTTGATTCCTCCGAAGTATTGTTTGATTCCTCCGAAGTTTTATTTTTCGCTTCCGTGGAGATTGAATTTTATAGGTACGATACCTCAGCTCTAGTGGGTCACTCTCTGAGCCCTCATCGTGGGAGTTGGCCGATTCTTTGGGCGAGTCTTTTTTTTCTGTACCTTTGTGATACACATGGTGACGAAATGACGCACGACGAGCAACTACAGGTAGATGCACTCTATCGAAACGCTTTGCGACTCATCGAGCAGCGTGACACGCTACGACAAGAGGTGGAGACGCAGCGTCTCGAGGTGGCAGACCTCAAAGCACGGCTCAGTGAGCTGTGTGACGAGCTGGAGGAGCTGAAGAGTCGCAACCGACAACTTCTGATGGCGCGCGCTCTAATCGTCAGTGGTGCAGATATGGGCATCGCTAAGGAGCGACTGACCCAGATGATCAAACGAATGGACCAAAGTATAGCTCTCCTAGAGCTACAGCATAGTATAGATACAACTCAGCCTCACTAATGGCACGGATGGAGAAAGAGGATACGACCCAAGAGCGTCGTCGGAAGGAAATGCAGAGTATCACGCTGCTTGTCGACGGCATCGCTATCCCCATCGATGTGCCGCGTAGCGAGGAGCCTTACTATCGTCGTGCGCAGCATACGATATCGGCACTCGTCAAGAAGTATCGTGCAGCTTACCCGCAGCCCGCAGAGGGCGATGAGCAGCTTCACTGGCTCATGGCGGCTGTAGATATAGCCGTGCAGTGTGAGGTGCTCAAGGAGAGTCAGGACACGACAGAACTACTGAAGCGTCTCTCCGAGGTAAGTAATCTACTAGAGCGAGAGTTGTAGGCTAGGGTGGGTGTCTTTCCTCTTTCTCAAGAAGGCTAGGTATATAGCTTGTATCGATTCGTTTGACAGCTGGGACATCTCTCAGTAGGGTGAGTCCGTATCTCTGCCGATCATGTCAGAGACATTGTGACAGATTAGATATACACACTTTAGTGAGAACGATTTATGCAGATTAGCACATACCTACTGATACTAGTTATATTATTAGCCCTCGTTGTAGGCGGTGGGGTCGTATGGCTTGCCGTGATGCGACTCCACAAGCAGCGAGCGGAGCGCATCCTAAAGGAGGCTCAGGAGAATGCCGACAAGGTTATCCTTGAGGCTCATAAGACAAAAAAGAAGGAGCTACGTGAGGCTGACAGCATCCTAGAGAAAGCTAAGCAGGATGCCGAGATAATTAAGCAACAAAAGGTGATTGAGGCTAAGGAATATGCCCTCCAGCTCAAGGGTGAACTGGAGGAGCGCTTAGCTGATCGTACCGCGCAGGTACAGAGCCGAGAGACTACGTTGCAACAACTCGAACAGACACTCACAGCACGTACTAAGCAACTGGAGGAATCCTCGACTGAGCTAGAGCGGGAGCGCAAGCAGATAGCACAGCAGGAGCAGCTAGTAGCTCGGAAGCAAGAGGAGCTAAGCCAAGCCATCCTCACACAGCAAGCTAAGCTGGAGGAGATAGGCGGACTGTCGGTAGCGCAAGCTCGTGAGCAACTCATCGAGTCCCTACGCCTAGAGGCTCGTGATCAGGCTGCAGCCTACACCGCGGAGGTGATCGAAGAGGCAAAGATGAACGCTTCGCAAGAGGCTCGACGACTGATCGTGGCAACGATACAGCGCATCGCTACGGAGACTTCGGTGGAGAACTCTGTATCAGTCTTTCACATAGACAATGACGAGGTCAAGGGACGTATCATCGGTCGTGAGGGTCGTAACATACGCGCTCTAGAAGCTGCCACGGGTGTGGAGATCATCGTAGACGATACACCAGAGGCTATCGTGCTCTCAGCCTTTGACCCCGTGCGCCGTGAGATAGCTCGCCTAGCTCTGCACCAGTTGGTACAGGACGGACGTATCCACCCTGCTCGCATTGAGGAGGTTGTAGATCGCGTCAGCAAGCAGATCGAGGAGGAGATCATCGAGATGGGCAAGCGGACGATCATTGACCTCGGCATCCACGGTATGCACCCTGAGCTGGTACGCTTAGTGGGCAAAATGAAGTATCGTTCCTCCTATGGACAGAACCTCCTGCAGCATGCGCGTGAGACGGCTAATCTCTGTGCTACGATGGCCTCTGAGCTGGGGCTCAACGCTAAGAAGGCTCGTCGTGCAGGCTTGCTACACGACATTGGCAAGGTCTCTGATGAGGAGCCCGAGCTACCACATGCTATCCTCGGTATGAAGCTCTGTGAGAAGTACAAGGAGAAGCCCGACATCTGCAACGCTGTCGGTGCTCACCATGAGGAGATAGAGATGGAGACGCTCATAGCGCCTATCGTGCAGATATGTGACTCCATAAGTGGAGCTAGACCAGGAGCTCGTCATGAGATCGTCGAGGCGTACATCAAGCGTCTCAAGGACCTAGAGCAGCTAGCGCTCTCTTATCCAGGCGTGGTCAAGACCTATGCGATCCAAGCGGGTCGTGAGCTACGTGTTATCGTTGGCGCTGACGAGATAGACGATCAGGCTACCGAGACACTCTCGGCAGATATCGCTCACAAGATACAGACCGAGATGACCTACCCAGGGCAGGTCAAGATCACGGTCATCCGTGAGACACGAGCCGTGAGCTATGCTAAGTAGTAAACTTATAATTAGCTCTATGGCCTATCCATACAAAAGCCCTCGGAAGGACATCCTCCCGAGGGTGCAAGCGACTATGTAAAGCTAAATATCTAAAGATGCAGATGCGTCGCAAGGTAATCTCCACGGTCGATAGGTACATCTTCACCCAGTTCCTGGCTACCTACTTCTTCTCCATCGTCCTAATCTTGGCAGTGGCGATAGCCTTCGACGTGACCGAAAAACTAGACCGACTCCTACAGCCTGAGGTCCCGCTACGAGCTATCATATGGGACTACTACGCCAACTTTGTCCCTTACTATGCGAACCTATTTAGTCCGCTCTTTGTCTTCATAGCGGTCATCTACGTCACCTCACGGCTGGCAGAGAATAGTGAGATCATCGCTATCTTGAGCTGCGGGGTGAGCTTCCGACGACTCCTCAAACCATACATGCTGGGCGCTGCCGTGATTGCGATACTGACTTTCTTCTTGAGCAGCTTCGTCATACCGCCAGGCAATCGCATTAGGATCGACTTTCAGAATAGATATATCAAGGACAAGCGTATCACCTACGCCAATGCGATCCAGATGCAGGTGGCTCCCGAGACCTTTATGTTTATGTCCTATTACAATGATGAGAGCAAGGTAGGATACACCTTTTCGATGGATCGCTTTGAGGGCAAAGATCTCAAGAGCCGTGTGATGGCGAATAGTATCATCTACGACACGCTCCAGAACTGGCAGCTGCAGGACTATACGATCACATACTTTGGGGAGCGACAAGACTCGCTTGTCAGAGGTAATCAGCTCGATACGATCATACCGATCACGCCAAAGGACTTCCTCGTCACCGAGGGGGATGTCGAGATGCTCACGACACCACAGCTATACCACTCCATACAGCAGCAGCGTATGAGAGGCGCAGCGACACAACTTTATGCGATCGAGCTACACAAGCGCATAGCGATGATCCCCGCTTCGTTCATACTAACGCTCATGGGCGTCTCGCTCTCGGCTCGCAAGCGGAAAGGCGGTATGGGGCTAGCCCTCGCTGTGGGACTCTCACTCAGTTTCCTCTACATCCTCTTCATGACGGTCACATCCTCCTTTGCGGTTACGGGAGCCATGGCGCCAGTGGTCGCAGCCTGGTTGCCGAACTTGGTTTACCTTGCCATCACCTTCGTACTCTACCGTCTTGCACCACGCTAGCGAAGAGACTACCGACGCCAGAAAGCTGGTGCGAAGAGACTGAGCACGGTGAAGAGCTCAAGACGACCTGCCAACATGAGGAAGCTCAGCACAAGCAGGTCAAAAGAAGAGGCACTCGAAAAGTTGAAGACATAGTCACCAAAGGCAGGACCCACGTTGCCGATGGCCGTTACGGAGGCTGTGCTGGCAGAGATAAAGTCATTGCCCGTGAAGGTGAGACAGAAGGTGCCTAGGAAGATGAGCGCGATGTAACCAAAGAAGAAGCCCATCACCTTGTAGACCACTTCGTCGGGGACGCTCTTGCCATTGATCCGCAGAGGAGCCACAAGGCTCGGAGAGACGCGGTGGGCGATCTCCTTGGGGAGTGTCTTGGACATGATGACGAAGCGGATCACCTTGAGACCGCCCGCCGTGGATCCCGCGCAACCACAGATGAGCATGACGAAGAGTCCGCACAGCATAAAGAAGGGTCCCCAGCTGGCGTAGTCAGCATAAATATATCCCGTGGTGGATATGAGCGAGACGATCTGAAAGAAAGAGTCGCGGAGCGCTTTGCCGATATGAGGCTGTATCTGGCTGATGACAAGATGTAGGGTCACGAGCGTAGCTGTGACGAAGATAATGCCTAAGAACCAACGCGTCTGCTCATCCTTGAAGAGTTGCTTGACCTGCCCCTTGAAGGCAAAGTAGATGAGCGTCATGTTGAGGCTACCGATCACCATAAAGATCATCAGGATCGTCTCAAAGTACGGACTATTGATTACCTCAAATGGCTGATCGTAGATCGAGAAGCCACCTGTCGAGATACAAGTCAGAGCCACGCAAGAAGCGTCAAAAAGAGGTATCGGTGTGAGCCGTAGCAACACGATGAGCACCAGCGTCAGGAGACTGTAGACAGCCGCTAGTCGTATGGCGACCTCCTTGATACGTGGCATAAAGCGGTCATGATCTACGCCCGTCACCTCGGCTTGGTAGAGTAGTCCTATGTCCTTGCCCAGCACTGGACTCAGCGCGAGGGAGAAGACGACGACCCCGATGCCACCCTGCCACTGTATGATCGAGCGCCAGAAGAGTATCCCCTTGGGGAGATGCTCCACAGAGGTAAAGGTCGAGGCGCCCGTAGTGGTAAAGCCAGACATAGACTCAAAGAAGGCATTGCTAAAAGAGGGTAGATACCCCCCCACCAAGAAGGGAATCATACCGATCAGCGCCACCACCAGCCACGTCATCGATACGGCAAGCATAGCCTCGCGACGACCGAGCTTGTCGCTGTGCTTCAGCCGCCCACAGAGGAGTAGCACTATGCCTACCAGCAGTGATACGCCTAGCGTGACTAAGAGTGGCACTACGGTGTAGTCTCGCATTATGAGCGATACGACGATACTGAGGAGGAGGAAGATACACTCGATCAGACAGATACCCCCCACGATGCTCCCCACGAAGGGTAGATTGATACGTCTCATGAGCTTGATTGGATCAAAAAAGGAATAGTGAAACTAGATAGCGGAGCCCCTTCAGTCAAAGAGCTTAGAGAGTTGCTCCATAGGCGTATTAGTACAGAAGACCACGACACTGTCGTAAGGCTGTATCTCCATATTACCATCGATCAGCATCGGTACACCGTTACGCACCAAGCCTCCGAGGGTGATACCCTTCGGGAGGTCCAGCTCTTTGACCGGACGCTCTGTGATGGTGGATCCGCTCTTAGCCTGTAGCTCTGCCACATCGGTGTGAGCGATGGTGAGCGACTTGACAGTCTTTGTGTCGGAGCCGAGGAGTGCGTGGAAGATGTTGCCCGCAGCGATCACCTTCTTATTGATGATCGTTCCGATGTCAAGCTTCTCGGCAAGGGGAATGTAGTCAATGTTCTCCTCTTTAGCAATCGTCTTAGCCACCTGAAAGCGCTTAGCAGCGAGACAAGCGAGGATGTTCGTCTCGGAGTTCTCCGTTAGCGCCACGAAGATGCTCTCCTCGTCTAGACCTATCTCGGAGATCAGGTTGAGGTCACGTCCATCGCCATCGTAAAGCTTGACATTAGAGGGGATCTCATCTTCAATCTCCTTGATGCGCTCTAGATCACGCTCGATGAGGTGAAAGTCAATATTACTCGGTGCCTTGGAGACCGTACGAAGCGCAATGAGGCTACCTCCCAGGATGACCACCCGCTTCACGGGACGGAGGTCCTTATCGCAGTACTGGCGGACGAGGTCTATGTCCTTATTGAGACAAGTGAAGAAGACAACGTCACCATGCTCTATGACCGTCTGACCATCGGGTATAAGCGTCTCCTCGCCACGCTTGATAGAGACCACGTGAAAGGCTTTGTCGTCCAGCCCCTTGGTCCAGCTCAGCGGGCGCCCCACGAGGATGCTTCCCTGTCGCACCTTGACACCCACGAGGACAAAAGCCCCGTTGAGCAGCTCCACATAGACTCTCGCCCAGGGGTGCTTGAAGCTATTGGCTATCTCCTCAGCAGCCAGCTCCTCAGGGTAGATCAGCTGGTCCACTCCGAGACTCCCGAAGAAACGACGATAGTGCTCCGCCAGGTAGCGGTGATTGTTGATACGAGCTATGGTTCGCTTGGCACCAAGTTGCGCTGCGAGCATACAGGCGAGTAGATTCTCCGCCTCGCCAGGCATCACGCTCACAAAGAGATCGCAGTCATGCACCTCCGTCAGCTGCAGATCCTCTAGCTTCGTCGGATCACCCACGATCGTGTAAGCGTCAAACTTGCGCTGTACACGACGCAGCAGCTCCTTGTCAGAGTCAATGAGTGTCGTGGACTGCTGCTCTTCGCCCGATAGCTTGTAGGCTAGGTGGGTGCCCACCTCGCCAGCTCCAGCAATAACTATTCGCATAGCTCGGCTTTGATTCTATTATATATTGTGTCGGCATCGATGCCGCAGTAGTGGCGCTGCTCAGCGACAGTGCCTTGCTCGACAAACGTGTCTGGTAGTCCGAAATGGATCATACGCCCTCGGAAGCCCTGATGCTGCGCTAGGGCAGCGATGCGCTCACCCACGCCGCCGATGAGCGTACCCTCTTCAAGCGTGGCAATGCAGTCGTAACGCTTTAGTGCTGTCGTGATCAGCTCTTCGTCTAGAGGCTTCGCAAAGATCAAGTCATAGTGCGCCACCTCGATACCCTCAGCGAGCAGACGCTCGCGCACCTCCTCAGCGGTCACCCCGATGGTGCCGATAGAGAGCAATGCGATGCGTCCGCCTTCATGCAGGACTCGTCCCTTACCTATCGGGAGAAGCTCCGCAGGACAGTGCCAGTCAACTAGTGAGCCCTCGCCACGCGGGTAGCGGATCGCCATTGGCCCCTCCTGCCCCTCGTAAGCAGTACGCATCAGGTGACGCAGGTAGTGCTCATTCATCGGAGCTGCGACCGTCATATTCGGGATAGTACAGAGGTAAGCTAAGTCGAAAGCCCCCTGATGCGTCGCTCCATCCTGCCCAACCAGACCAGCACGATCAATGCAAAGAACTACATGATAGCCTGGCAAGGCGACGTCGTGGATCAGCTGATCGTAAGCGCGCTGCAGGAAGGAAGAGTAGATGACACAAAACGGGATCATCCCCTCACGCGCCATCCCAGCGCTAAAGGTAACGGCATGCGCCTCAGCAATGCCCACATCATAGCTTCGCTCAGGGAAAGCTTGCATCATCACATTCAGCGAACTGCCCGACGGCATAGCTGGCGTTATTCCCACAATCCGCTTGTCTTCGGCAGCCAGCTCGGTGACCGTCGTCCCAAAGACCTCTTGAAACTTCGGTGGGTGCGCTCCTCGCTCGCTCTTGATGCGCTCTCCCGTCTTAACGTCAAAGCATCCAGGGGCGTGCCATACGGTCGCGTTCTCCTCTGCTGGTTTGTACCCTTTGCCCTTGATCGTCCTGAGGTGTAGGATCTTCGGCCCCCGCATCGGAAGGATACGTCGGAGCGTCTCCACGAGATGCTCTACGTCATGTCCATCGACAGGACCAAAGTAACGAATCCCTAGGCCGTCAAAGAATGAGGAGTGGTTTTGCGTCAAGAGCGACTTGACACTGTTGTTGATCCGCTGGATGTTTTTCTTGCGACGATCACTCATCAGATTCATCTGTCGCAAGCCCCGGTAGAGGTCGTAGCGGATCGTGTTGTAGGCGTGGCTGGTGTTGAGATCGACGAGATACTTGTTTAGTCCGCCTACATTGGCATCGATCGACATGTTGTTGTCATTGACCACCACCAGCAGATCGTTGGGGTAAGAGCTTACATTGTTTAGCCCCTCGAAGGCTAGTCCACCCGTCATCGACCCATCACCGATCACTGCCACGACGTGACGCTCCTCCTGCTTGAGTTTGGCTGCGATCGCCATACCAAGCGCTGCGGAGATAGAGTTCGAGGCATGACCCGCGGGGAAGGTATCGTACTCACTCTCACTAGGTAACGGAAAACCCGAGAGTCCACCCCACTGGCGTAGCGTCCCAAAACGATCCCGTCTCCCTGTCAAAATCTTATGCCCATAAGCTTGATGCCCCACATCCCAGACAATTCGATCGTAGGGCGTGCGACAGACGTAGTGTAGAGCTACCGTGAGCTCTACCGCACCTAGACTAGAGCCCAGGTGACCTGGCACATGTGAGAGCACCTCCAGCTCATAGCGACGCAATTCCCGGCACAGCTCTGGGAGCTGAGAGAGGGGAAGCTGACGTAACTGATGAGGTGTGTCAATCTGCGAGAGTATAGGGTAGTCGCTAACGTTCATAACTATTGTGTATCTACAGATGAGTGAGCCTTCGGAGTTGTCTCTGTCAACCTATATAACAGGTTCAGACCCGATGCCAACCTTCTTACTGCACTGCAAAGGTACTAATCTTTGCTATCTAGTAAAAGTGAATCTCACAAGCTACTGACCTAAGGCTTTATTCGACGTAGAAAAGGCTGTCTTCGCACTTCTCTTGCTTAGCCACGGAGGAAATTACCAATCCTCACGTGGCTATTTTTTAGTTCCTCCCGAAGAAAGGAAAAATTCTTCGGACTTATCATTTGATTCTTCGGAAGTTTCATCTGATTCTTCCGAAGTATTGTTTGATTCTTCCGAAGAAATTCCGAAGTTCTTCACTGGAAATTTTCAAATTCCTCCGAAGAGATTTTGGCTGCCTCGGAAGGGTGTGCGGTGCGCCAGGGGGGTATTCTATATTTGCCCAGGTCGTTTTTTTTTTTTATCTTGGCCCGCCGAAGAGGGATAGGTGCCTCTAGGGCTCCTTAGCCCCCCATTCACCTCTTCCTCTACTAGACACACGAAGAGATACTAATCACTTACACTTAAATACATACGCTTATGAAACGAATGTTACCACTTATGCTGACGTTGCTCACGATGGTACTGACGGCACTGACCGGTACCGCTCAGGAGACTGTAGCGACTAACTACACGCGGCAAAACACTGCCGGTGCAGGCTCTGGAGAGAGCTATAAGGTAACTTATGAGGCTGGTCCTGGAGGTAAAATAACTAAAGCTTCCTACCAGAATCCAACTGCTGCTTGGCAAAATATAGATGTCCAATCTGGAGACATGGTCCCTGCAGGTGCCATGATGGAATTTAGTGCCGAGCCTGATGCTGGTTATGAAATTGACGAGTGGATAATCAATGGTGAATCAAGGGGAAGTGGATTCATGATTTTCCCGACAGTCAATGCTGCGCTGGATATAAAGGTGACCTTCAAGAAGCCTGCAACGCACAAAGTTCACTTCTCACTAGAGGGTAATGGAAAAATCAAAGGGCTCTATCCTAAGAATGGATGGGATACAGAGTTCTATGATGGAGATGATCTCCCCGAAGGAGTTCTAGTAACCTTCTTTGTAGAGCCAGACAATGACTATGAAGTAGACAAATGGGTCGTCAATGGAAAGGAAGAAGCCCCAGATCTAGATTTCCCTCACATCTTGCGAAAGACTCTTACGGAGGAGCTTACCGTCAAGGCTATCCTCAAGAAGGGTACGCCCAAGTATAACGTGTCTCTTGGTGTTGGCGAAAACGGCAGTGTCAGAGGAAAGTTTGTTGACGAAAGAGGTTCAAATAGACTGTTTTTTGAAGGCTCAAATCTTCCTATTCAAGAAGGCACCGAGCTTGAGATACGCGCTATTCCAAACCTTGGCTATATGGTCGACGAATGGCACACCACAGCTGAAAATACGCCACTAGTCCCTTCAGCCGATGATCCGAACCTTTGTGTGGTTACGGTGACTGAGCCTATGGCAATATATGTTACCTTCAAAGAGGGTAAATCAGGCTATGAAGTTAACTATGAGGCTGGAGAGCATGGCACTATAGAAAAGGCTGTAGTGTGGCTCCCCGATGGCGCTACGCCATTTGAGTCTGGTCAAAGTCTTCCTGCTGGGCAAAGGGTCGAGTTCACAGCAAAGCCTGACAAAGGATATGAGGTAGATCAGTGGCTCGTAAAGAAGGGAAACAACGAAGAAACCTTTACAGGTATCACTGAATTCCAAACGGAGATCGAGGGCAAGATGGATGTCAAGGTCACCTTTAAGAAGGGGGCACCTGCTCAATACCCTGTTTCTTGGACGGTAGAAGGCGGAACTCTTGTAGCTAAGTATAAGGCCCCAGAATCAGAGGAGTGGACGATAATCGATAATGGTGGTCGCGTCACTGAGGGTACCGTGGTAACACTGACCGTTGATCCAGGAGACAATGAGATCAAGGAGTGGTACATCAACAATGCCCTCATGGAAGACCTCGCAGGTGTCAATGAAACAACTGTCACTGTAGAGGGTGAGACTGAAATTGAAGTCTTGTGTGCTCCTGCCACACCTCAACCTAAGACCTATAAGGTTACTTACTCAGTCTCTCCCAAGGATCAAGCTACGCTGACCGTGACTGACGCTAAGACTAAGGAGACTATCGCCTCTGGTGCTGACGTCGTAGAGGGTACCGAGATCACTTGTCAAGTCACCATTCCTGAGGGATGGGAGCTAGAGAAGTGGACCATCGGCGGCAAAGACTATACCGAGGGTGCTAAGAAGGCATCTATCACACTGACCGTCGATAAGGATCTCGAGATACAAGCTGTACTACAGAAAAAGTCCGAGCCTCAACCTAAGACCTATAAGGTGACCTACTCAGTCTCTCCCAAGGAGCAGGCTACGCTGACCGTCACCAACGCTAAGACCAAGGAGACTATCGCCTCTGATGCTGACGTCGTAGAGGGTACCGAGATCACCTGCCAGCTAGCAATCCCCGAGGGATCTATGTGGCAGCTAGAGAAGTGGACCATCGGTGGCAAGGACTACACCGAGGGTGCTAAGAAGGCAACCATCACACTGACCGTCGATAAGGATCTCGAGATACAGGCAGTACTACTAGATCATACCTCTATAGAGACTCCTGCGGGAACTCGCTACGTAGTCTCTCTACAGGATGGCGAGCTGATGATCCAAGGACTCACCACGCCTACTCCTATATATTTATATAGTACGGCAGGCGAGCTGATGCTGTCTCGTCTGATGGAGACATCAGTGCTTTCACTCCGTGCTCTACCTCAGGGTGTCTACTTCCTCGTCGTAGAGGGACAGGTCTACAAGGTAATCAAATAACCTGACAGCCAATTAAATCAATCCCTCTGGGATCAATTGTCGTGGAGGGATTGTAATGAATACGTTTAACATCATACAATATCAATCATATGAATAAAAGAAACTATACAAGTCTCAGTAGTTTGTGGCGCACGCTGTGCCTACTTGCCTGCTGTGGCTTCCTATCCATCACATCGCTATTGGCGCAACAACCCAAAGGGTGGGAGATTGCGTTAGCGCCTCCAGGAATAGAGGTGCCTGACAATGTGACAGCAAACGGATTTACTGCCACTTGGACCAATGTCGATGCTCAGCAACTCAATGATGATGGCACGCCTTGGAATAAGATATTCTTTCGGCTCATTACCACTAGAGAGATCGAAGCAAAGGCAGATGGTGCATATAATATCATCGATTCGAAGATCAAGCCCAATCCCACAGGCAAGAGAGAGCTAGTCTCTACGCAACAAGCTCATCTCGATGCGCAACTCTCTCAACCAGACTGGTCTGCAGCCCTAGTTTACTGGACTCCAGATGGCTTTTCTATCAATGCGAAGGAATTAGAAAGTTATGGAATTCCTGAGGATATGATAGGAGTAAATGCTCGTCTAACGTCGCCCGTGATGGATCTCTTTAATGGAGATCGTACATACACGCTTGAGTTCACTGTTAAGGTGCTACAAGCTGCAGGCGATGTCAAGATGAAAGTCATGGGTTACGGAGAGGAGTATAGCTACCTATCTGGAGTGCCTGGAGTGAAAGATATTACGGTGAAGAATGATGGCAAACCGCATAAGTATCGCTTCAAATTTGACAGGGGTACTTGGTGCCATCGTATCGTCATCGAGATCAATGACTATGCAGAGGTCGAGTTTTCTAATGACATCGTTGTCAAGCAAGATCTCAAGAAGGGTGATCGCGCCTATCGAAGCACCAGCTACTTTATGATACCCTACGATCAAGCTAAGTGTGATCGTGAAGATCTAGCTGACCTGTCTACTCCCGAAAGATTTGCAGCTAAGTATTCATTCGATGTGACAGGGCTAGGTAGTGGTGTTCTAGATGCTGCCAAAGCAAAGGCCGATGGTGAGCGCATTGCTTATCGTATGCTCTATGCGGACGATCGTCCAGGTCAACAAAATAGCCAGCGACTAAGGAAGTCGATGTACTCTGCTCCTGCTTATCTAGATGATGTAGAGGACTCAAACAACTACCTTTATGTAGGCTACTGCAACTATGAGGCTCCCAACTACAATGCGATTGAGCCAACTGGAGTGTCGTGGGCTGGTTATCATGGTGGTGCCATCAAGCTAACCAAAGAGAAGCTTAAGGATTATGTGGGAAGCAAGGTTGTTGGCATACGCTTTGCCTCAGCTGCTTGCTTGCAGAAGGATCAGATTAATAATGATCCAGGTTTCTTCACTCCGAAGCTCCCCTGTATCTTCCTCGCTAAAACAGTGCTGACACAAGACCGATCTGATGTCAACAATCCCAAGGTGCTAACTAAGTGGGATCCTATTCAGATTACTACGGTCGACATGCTGAAGGATGGCTGGAATACGCTCTTCTTTGACGAGCCGTATGAGATTACTGCTGAGAGCGAGTTCTTCGCAGGAGCTTATGCTTATGATCCTGCTGCTGCGGGTGGTATCCTCGTCAGAAGCTATCAGACACCGGGTGTAGACCCTAACTCTGCATGGGTCTCCTCCAACTGGGGTGAATATGATATCGAAAAGGTTCGCTTTGATGGTGTAGTGAATGAGGCTGAAGGTCCTCTGTTGATGCAAATTGTTATCGAGCCTAAGGAATTAGGACCGACGACACTAAATCGCGGAGTAATAAATAAGCTTCACGCACCTGCATATGTTTACTCCAATGAAGAGATCAAGCCTACCATAGAGATTTTCAATTCAGGAGTCAAGGCTATCTCTACGATTAAGGTGGAGACGGATCTAGCAGGTCACAAACAAACACATGTCATAAAACTTCCTAAGTCTCTTGAAGCATCGCTCTCTAGAGTCGTGGAGCTACAGCCAATCGACCATGAGGGTATCTTCGGCAGGACTGAACTTAAGGTCACACTCCAAGAGGTTAATGAGGTAGTCCTCGAGGCGCCCTCTGTACTAACAGCTAATTTGGAGATTCTTAAGCGAGACGAGGCCTATGCACGTACTACGCTAGTTGAGGTTTTCACCTCTGAGGGGTGTCCTAACTGCCCCGCAGGTGATCAGCGTATGGAGAACCTTATCAATAAGCCAGAGAATGCAGAGATCAAGGATCGTTTTGCGATTGTATCGCATCACGCCTTTAATGTGCCAGACTTTATGATGATTCCCTACAGTCAGGGGCTAGGAGCCTTTGCTGGAGTCTTAAATTCGGGAGGTCGCATCACATTAGCTAGCGCAGGGTCTCCAACCAATATGTTTGATCGCAAGCCTCAAGCAGGCATGATGGGTGCTAGAGGTAAGAATGGGGTTATCTACAGTATGATAAGCAGTCAGAAAGAGCTTGATCTGATTGCAGAGGCTTCTAAATCTGACCCTGCCTACGTCAGACTTGAGGTCAAGCCTTGGTTTAAGAAAGAGAGCAACCTCCTTAAAGTCACTGTACAGGGTCGTGCCTCTACACGCTTAGATCGCTCTCGTCCAGTCTACCTGACCATCATGATGACTCAGGATCGTATCAAGCCTCGCAATCAGGTGGGTAAGAAGCCAGAAGGCTTTATGCACACCAACGTGCTGAGGTATGTCGATGAGGGTGGCTTTAAGGGCTCTGAGATTACCTTTGATGATAAGGGCGATTTCCAGATTGTCAAGCACATCTCAATCAATACGACCAACGTTACGACAGGGGCACTTCTTGTGAACCAGTTCCTCTTAGAGGAGGATAACAAGAGCATTGAGGATGTGATGAAGGAGGTCAATGTCATTGCCTTCCTACACTACTATGAGGAGCTCCCCACCAATGACGATGTGGAAGAGAATGATCCGAGGCTCCTTAAGAATGAGGTGCTCAATGCAGCACAGCGTCGTGTCTCCTTTACGAACTTTGATAGTGTTGAGGAAGTTACTTCTCAAGATGTCCAGGTGACTATCGAGGAGGGAGCTGTACGTGTCAATGTCCCTGTCGCAGAGCTACAGGTGTACGATATGACAGGGCGTCTTGTACCCGCTACGGGACTTACGGCTGGAGCTTATGTCGTTCGTCTAGAGCTACAGGACGGCTCCCAGATGTTTACGAAGGTTGTTGCCAAGTAAACCATAATCCTGAATGCTCTCCTAAGTCTCGGCAAAGTATGCTGACTTATGGAGAGCATTCTAGTCTTTTCTAATTATCCATCAAAGCTTACATTATAGACAACAGATACAAACAATGCACTATTTGAATAAACTATCAATAGTCTCACTATTACTACTGAGCACTGCGGTATCGCTCTTCGGTCAGGGCTTGTTTTCGGGAGGAAATGGCTCTAAAGATAATCCGTATCAGATCGCTACAGAGACAGACCTACGCACACTAGCTACAGAGGTCAACAACAACTCCAACTCCTTCGCTGGTCAGTACCTCAAGCAGACAGCCGACATCTCCTTCACGTCTGCCGATCCTATCCAGCCTATCGGAGGACCGATGCTTGAAGACTTTACTCGACCTGATGAGCTGTGCTTCCAGGGAACGTATGACGGCGATATGCACAAGATCTACAATCTCAATCTTTATGATGAGCGTGAGCTTATCGATGGTGCAGTAGTTCATATGGGTGTCGGGCTCTTTGGTGTACTAGGCAATGGGGCAACGGTAAAGAATGTGGTCATCGCTTCGGGACACATCTATGGCTTTGCATCCGTTGGTGCTATCGTAGGACAGATTAAGGACGACTGTACGATCACTCGTTGTAAGATCGGCCCTGATGTCCGTATCACTTCTTGGGCTAATGCTGGAGGTATCGCTGGTACTTCGCTTGGTCAGGGAATGAAGATTATCGAGTGTGTCAACTATGCCAACATTGAGGTGCATGGTGTAGGGCTACACAAGACTGCAGGTGGTATGATCGCTTCATCTGCTAATACGATGATCGAGGGTTGTGCCAACTTTGGAGACATCTGGGCAAAGGGTGGCTTTGCGGGTGGTATGATCGGCTATATGCCAGCGTCTGAGAAGCCATTCTTTTACGACTATCCTGAAATAAGAAGCTGTATGAATGCTGGGGATATCACCTCTATGGATCCAGCCTCAGGAGGTCTGATTGGAGCTGTCCTATACAACAAAGTCTCCGATGATGGAGTCCCCATCCCTCACCAGCTTATCTCGAACTCGTATAATTACGGTCAAACACTGGCAGCTTTTACAGCTACGTATGGTCCTATTTGTGCCTTTTATTCTAATCGCTTCCCAGTTTCCGTGTCGAAAACCTTCTATAACAAAGATCGATACGTTCTGAAACAAGAGAAGAACAATGCAGACGCCGAGCTGGCCTTTTCTCTCGGAGAGGCCAAGTCTCACGAGGAGTTCACCTCTCCAGACTTCATCACGACGCTCAACGAGGGTGGTGCGTCAGACTTTGAGGTTGACAAGCATAAGATCAATGGCACGATGCCTATCCTCAAGTGGATCAATGATACCTACGATGCAGAAATCGACAAGCCCAACCAGTATCGTACAGACATCCCCTACACCAAGTTCAAGGAGCGTGCGGGTTCATTCTTCAAGCCTAATCGCTCTGGAGAGTTTATCATCTACGATATGAGTCGTCAGATGCCCAATGTCCAAGCTAAGTCGCTAGGATGTAATCTAGACAAAGGCTGGGAAGGTCGTCTCTTGCCGATACTGGGAGGCAAGTCATACCGCTTCTTTATGTCTACCTCGGCATTCCGCCGCTATCTTAAGGAGGATGGTATGTATGTAGATGGTCGTCCCGACAAGCCTGCAGACCACTGGCTCATCACACCTTCCTTTACGGTCGCAGGATACATCCCATGGTTCCACTGGGTAGGAGCTTCGGAAGATGAAGAGGCGCTTTCTAGCTACGAGCTTTATGTCGTAGAGGGTGCCGAGGAGCCTATGCCTAGCGAGATCCTTAAGACCAAGCCTATCTATACGGTAGACAAGGAAGCCGCGCTTTCCCAATTTAAGGAGACTATTAACGGTGAGGAGCGATACTACGTTACTCTTACGGCGCACAAGGTAGATCTCTCTAAGTACGTTGGCAAGGGGATTCGGCTCGCCTTTAGAGATCGCTCTGTAGATCAGTACAACCTCTTCATCGGTCAGATGAAGATGGCTCAGGCTAATGCCAACACTATGGTGGACAATGGTGCCAACTGTCTCATCAATGTATCTGAGCAGACGCTCTCAGCAACTCGTCCCGAGAGTCTCTTGACGCTGTACAGCATCTCTGGTCAGCAACTAGCGCAGGCACAAGATCAGCTCGTTTATCGTGGTCAGTCTGGTGTCTATATTCTAGTCGTAACTGATGCTACGGGCTACACAGAGAGACGCAAGGTAGTACTCTACTAGTCCATATACTAAAGATCGGTCTCAATGAGCTTTCGTAACAGCTCCTTTGAGGTCGATCTTTTTTCCCCTTCATATATTACGAACCCCTTTTTCCTATGAAATATATCTCTACACTCTTACTCGCCTCTATGGCATTG
This sequence comes from uncultured Porphyromonas sp., assembly GCA_900538385.1. Taxonomy (GTDB): domain Bacteria; phylum Bacteroidota; class Bacteroidia; order Bacteroidales; family Porphyromonadaceae; genus Porphyromonas. The sequence goes on along the minus strand of UWSO01000007.1, from coordinate 2,378 downwards.
TTCGCTACGACGAACCTGTCGGCTCAAGAGCTACAGACCCGCAAGGCTCTAGTCAATCCACGTAATGCTGGTGCCGAGATCACCGCGATCTCAGGGCGCTCCGGGCTTCGCTCCGACTTTACCTCTCCAGCAGAGGCAAAGGGCGATCTGACGCTCTTCCTCCGGGAGGACTTCTCTCTGATGACCGCTGGTAGTGAACAAGCACCCGACACCGTCGGTACTATCTGTGCTCCCGATGGAACGTACAAGTATCGTATCTGGCAAAACATCGATCCTCAGTACACGCACTGGCGTGGCTGGGGTGGCACATTTGATGGTCTAACCTTCGAAGAGTGTCAAGGCAAAGGCTCCACACACGCAGCTGGTGGCACGATACATCTAGGGAGCAAGGAGGGAGCTAAGCTCAACACACCTCCTCTAGACTTGATGGATGTCACGCTACATGAGGATGACCTAACGAGTGACAACATCATCGTCCTACGCTTTAGAGCCAAGGTGACACAGCCTATCGATCCGAAGCTCTGCATGGTAAGGCTCTTCGTCGAGTCTGCTGAGACCTCTTGGTATCGAGATGGGGATAATCCCGTCTACAAGGGTGAGTGGAGCGTGCTGCGTCCTCTGACTCCAGCGATTACGACCCTATCGACAGAGTGGCAGACCTATGAGATGACCTTCGCAGGTGCTGGGCATAGTACCATCATCAATATGGGCTTTCAGGTGATGCCTCTGAGCCGAGAGATCGCTGATGCTGGTGATTACCACTTTGACATGCTCCTAGACGATGTCGAGGTGTACAAGATGAAGCCTTTCCTACCCATCCCCAAGGTAACGGGCTGTACAGACTTTACGGCTGATAGCTTTGTCGCTAATTGGGCTGCTGTCGAGGGGGCTGACAGTTATCTCGTAGATGTCTACTATATGGCTGTCGATGAGACGGTACCTCCCAATCAGATGGGACAGCGTCCTATGATACGCAAGGACTATCTCACGGGACAAAAGGTGACCACCAATAGCTACAAGGTCACTGGAGTCGATCCTCAGTACACTTATTACTACAATGTACGTGCTGTGCAAGGGAGTAAGGAGTCTTATCACTCAGTAGACCAAGAGGTCAGTGGACTCTCAGCTCCAGAGCTGCAGACGGTCTCAGATCTGACTGCAGATCACTATGTCGCCTCGTGGTCAGAAGTGCCATCGGCAGGTCGATACTTCTATATGGCTTACCATGACAGACGAATCTATGCAGACTCAGAGGTTACACTGATTGATGAGGACTTTACGGGCGTCAAGGACCTTGATGGCAATGCTACTGGATGGAGCGTCGACAATCCTCCTACAGGAAGCTATGCTAAGGCTTATCCGACGGATCTCAATATGCCTGGCTGGGAGATGTACTCGTATGCCCCCTGTACGGACTATGTGGGTTTCGACGGGTGGCAGTTCATCAATCATGGTGCTAGTGCCTCTATGCAGGCTCCCGAGCTAGACCTCTCGCACGGAGGTGGTGTGGTCAATGTATCCCTAAGCCTATATGGTGCCTATGATGTAACTAGCAATCAGTTCCCACAGGCTGCGCTCGCTCTCTTTAACTACAATGAGGCGACTGAAAAGTATGAGCAGGCAGACCTCGTTTACGTTGCAGAGGAGGCGCAGCGACCTATCATCAATCAGTGGCAAGACTACTCCGTACAGCTCAAGAATGGTAGCAAGCGCTCCATCATCGCTCTCTTTGCCGTCAAGGGGCCAGAGTATCTCTTTGTAGACAACTTCAAGGTGACTCAGCGCTTCAAAAAGGGCGAATCTTATCTAGCTCCATACTTTGGAGATCCACTCTACGATGGTACTTCGATAAGAGTTTCTGTACCTAGTCATATGCAGCAGGATGCCCTCTATCATCGCATCAAAGCCGTTAAGGCAAATGAGAAAGGGTTGATTATGAGTCCATTCTCTAAGATGGGCGAGATTCGCAAAGCTACTGCTGTGAGTCAGCTTGTCCTGACGCAGCCTAGTGCTAAGATGATAGAAGGCGTGCTGACTATAGTCAATCCAAACGGCGACTCAGTACAAGTGTATGACGTGACAGGACGAGTTCTCTACAGCTCAGAGCAAGCAGACATAGAGTTCGAGCTTACACTCTCCACGGAACAGCCCTACATCGTACGCATTGGTAGCCAGCTCTACAAAGTACGCTAGCCGCAAGTGCACACACACGCTGTAAAAAGCAATAGCCACGTGGGAATTGGAGAATTCCCACGTGGCTATTTTTTATTTCCTCGGTAGGAAATAGAAATTTCTTCGGACTTATCATTTGATTCTTCCGAAGTTGTCCTCTTCCTGAAAAAAGTACACAGTTGGGGAGGTATTACTGAGATGGTACA